>WLOF01000009.1 GCA_009699375.1 Actinomycetota bacterium | reverse complement strand
TCTTTGTATTTATGGGAATTATTGCCGCAGAGCGGGCAAGAAGGTCTACTCGCTAATCTTCGTTTCGTTGTTGCGTGTAATCCTGCGGAGTATTGTTTTGAGGCATATCTACAAAGCGAGCAAAGTGAAGCTGTGCTGACACTGTAATTGTGCGCGTTGGTCCGTTTCTGTGTTTTGCAATAATTAAATCTGCCTCACCAGTTCGGTTTTGATTGTCGTACATATCATCGCGATGAAGAAGGATTACAACGTCTGCATCCTGCTCAATCGAACCGGATTCACGTAAGTCTGAAAGCATTGGCTTCTTATCTGTACGTTGTTCTGGAGAACGGTTGAGCTGTGAAATAGCAATAACAGGCACATCTAACTCTTTAGCTAGGAGCTTTAATTGCCGAGAAAACTCAGATACTTCTTGCTGGCGACTCTCTACGCGTTTTCCGCTCGTCATCAACTGCAAATAGTCGATCACAATCAATTTAAGGTTGTGGCGTTGCTTAAGGCGACGCGCTTTTGCCCGTATCTCCATGAGTGAAAGGTTTGGCGAATCATCAATAAAGAGAGGTGCTGCAGAAATCTCGCCCATGCGTCGAGCCATACGAGACCATTCATCGTCGCTGAGATTTCCTGCGCGAATATTGTTAAGGCCAACTCGAGCTTCTGCCGACAACATACGCATTGTGATTTCTGAACGGCTCATTTCAAGTGAGAAAATTACTGATGTGTTGCCATCTGTAATAGATGCATGTCGCGCAATATCTAAGCCAAGTGTTGATTTACCCACCGCAGGTCTAGCCGCTAGAACAATCATGTTGCCAGGATGTAATCCATTTGTGAGTGAATCTAAATCCTTAAATCCAGTCTTTACACCTTCTGCGCCAACACCTTTAGAGATTGCTTCAATTTCATCTAGTGCTTGTGGCAACAACGTACTGAGTTGCACGTAATCTTCATTCGCCCGACGTTCTGTTACTGAATAGACCTCGGCTTGCGCTTGATCTACCGAATCGTCTACATCGCCTTCTGCTGAATATCCCAGTTGAACAATTTTTGTGCCTGCTTCAACAAGACGACGCATAATTGCGCGTTCGCGAACTATCTTTGCGTAATAGCCAGCATTTGCAGCAGTTGGAACAGATGAAATAAGAGTGTGTAAATATGGTGCACCACCTGCACGCGCAATGTCTCCGCGTTTTGTTAACTCTGCAGAGACTGTTACTGCGTCAGCTGGTTCGCCACGTCCGTATAAATCTAAAATTGTGTCGTAAATAATTTCATGTGCAGGGCGATAGAAATCGCGTTCCCGAAGTACTTCAACTACATCTGCGATTGCATCTTTACTCAGCAACATTCCGCCGAGAACACTTTGCTCAGCAATAAGATCTTGAGGTGGGGTGCGTTCAAATTCTGGTTCGCTGCGACCAGTTCGATTAGGTAGTTCTGCGATGCTCACGCTCACCACCCTCTCAAAAGGCACTGACATTAATAGTCTCTGAGGCAATCACTGCTTCAGATGCGCAAGGTTATGTATATGGGTGAAGAGAGGCGAGAAAAGAGCTCTCCGGGTGTGTGTGAAGGTGTGGGTTAATGTGGATAAGAGGGGTTAATTCTGTGGGGATCACTGTGTATGAATTGTGGGTAACTTCCTTATTTCTCACTCTTCGCGAATGAAAGTGCAGGTCAGGCCAGTTGTAGCGCTCATGCCTGCTGTGGAGAAAGATAATTCTTTAAGTCTCACGATATGAGAAGTCACTACAAACCAAAACGGACCCGCTGTAATCAGCGAGTCCGTTAAGAGTGTGTAGTGCTTAAGCCAGGGCTACAACTTTCACAGTCACACTCGCAGATACGTGATGCGGAAGTGAAACTTTAACGTTGTGCTCGCCGGTCTTTTTAATATGTCCTGCTGTTTTAATTGAATGGCGGTCAATGTCTTGACCAGTTGACGCCTTGATAGCTGCTGCAACATCTTTTTCAGTTACAGAACCAAATAGGCGACCTGCGGTACCAACTTTTACAGAAACTGTAATTGTTGCACCTTCTAATAGAGCCTTTACTTCTTTAGCATGATCGATATCGCGGATTTCGCGAGATGCGCGAGCGCGACGAATTCCTTCAATCTGCTTTTCTCCACCAAGTGACCATGCAATTGCATTTCCGCGAGGTAGTAAGAAGTTGCGTGCAAAACCGTCTTTAACGGTTACGACATCGCCAGCGCGACCCAGACCTGTTACTTCACGAGTAAGGATGAGTTTCATTTTTTATATCCCCTTATCGCGCTGTAGATGTGTAGGGCAAGAGTGCAACTTCGCGGCTGTTCTTGACAGCTGTTGCAACCGAGCGTTGGTGTTGTGTGCATGCACCTGTAACACGGCGAGCGCGAATCTTTCCGCGATCGGAGATGTACTTGCGCAATGTGGCAATATCTTTGTAATCGATATATGTCACCTTGTCGCGACAGAAGCTGCATGGCTTCTTCTTGAACTTCTTATTGAGCGCTGCAGCCTTAGCAGATTTATTCTTCGGCTCTTTCAGCGCTCTGTTATTACGTGCTCCCATTGTGGTGCTCCTTTTCGGGTGCCCTACCTAGGCAGGAATGGATGGTTAGTGGATGGATTTAAAAGGGTGGTTGATCGTCAGCAGTTGAGGTTGCCCAACCGCCTCCGGCTGATGGAGTTGATGCTGCAGCCCATGGATCTTCGTTGACAACATCACCTGACGGTGCTGAAAATCCACCAGATGCTGCTCCGCCTTGGCGTTGGGTACGAGTGACCTTTGCTGTTGCGTAACGCAGTGATGGACCTATTTCATCAACTTCTAACTCGAAGACTGTGCGCTTCTCTCCTTCTTTCGTGTCATAAGAGCGCTGCTTTAAGCGACCTGAAACTATGACGCGAGTTCCTTTAGATAATGATTCTGCAACGCTCTCTGCCGCTTCACGCCAGATTGAACAACGAAGAAAAAGAGTTTCTCCGTCTTTCCATGTGTTCGTTGCTTTATCGTAATTTCGAGGTGTAGATGCAACAGTAAAATTTGCAACTGCATATCCAGAAGGTGTGAAGCGAAGTTCTGGATCATCGGTTAAATTACCGATGAGTGTGATGTTGGTGTCTCCTGCTGCCATCTTATTTTCCTCGTATCTACTTGAATCTAATGCTGGTTAAAGTTGCGTTTCGATTTATTCTGGACGCATTACTTTGGTGCGCAGTACTGCTTCATTTAAATTGAGTTGACGATCCAACTCTTTAATCGCAGCTGGCTCGCAGTGCATATCAACAACTGCGTAGATTCCTTCGGACTTCTTTTGGATCTCAAATGACATGCGGCGCTTGCCCCAAACATCGAGCTTGTCGACGCGACCGCCGGATTCTTTGATGATCTTGAGATATGTCTCAAGGCTTGGTGTAACTGTTCTTTCTTCTAACTCTGGATCAAGTATGACCATTAATTCATAGTGACGCATGCGTTAACCCGACCTCCTCTGGACTAAAGCGGCCACAGTATTTCTGTGACAGGAGAGTTATTGCTCTTGCCTTTTCGATAAACCTCGAAAGATTCACCTGCCAGGCAAGGGGTTAAGGGTAACTCGAGGATGAGCCGAATAGAAAATCGGAGAGTCGCCGGTGTGAATCTTGCGCCTGTGGGGAGCGATTTTTAAGGCTCAAAGCCACAATCACGGCAATGAAATAGGCGCAGGTCGCCACCCGGATAAGGCTGGCAAGTGCGTAACCACCCGCCGGAAGACCAAAATGGCTACCTCCTGATCCCTTAGCTAAATGCTGCCAGATGGCAATGTGATAAATACCTTCACCAATCTGCCAAAGCCAAAATGCAGGAAGTGCTCGCTTATCAGTCATTGCGATGACAGCAAGAGGAACTAACCACAATACATATTGAGGTGAATACACCTTGCCAACACATAAAACCCCTGCCATCAAAATAAAACTTACTTGCGCCAGAGTTGGGGTGTTTGAAATTTCGAACAAATAAATTGCCATGGCAGAAATAATCGCAAGAAAAACAAGTATTGAAATGTAATTTAAATTCTTAACATTAATGCCCAATAGCGAGAGCGCGTACCAAATAGATCCCCATTCAGAATCTCGAGAGATGTTCAACTGATAAAAAGTCCACCATCCTCTCGGTGTGGTCAGGACTACAGGTAAATTAATTAACAACCAAATACCAACGGTGATAGAAAGATACTGAGCTGCTTTACGGATTTCATTTCTGCGCCAAAGGATAAAAATTGCTGGCATCATGAGCAGAACTGGAAAGAATTTGGTAGATATTGAAACTGCCATAACCACGGCACTCATAGAATATTTCTGCCGATCAAAAAAATAGATTGATAGAAGCATTGTTGCAATTCCCCAAAGATCCCAATTTATATAGAGAGAAGCAATTACTGCGGGGGATAACGGGAGAAGATATGCAAACTCTGGCCGTATTTTCCCAACGATAAGAACACTCGCCAATAACAATAAGGCGATAAAAAAGATGTTAATGTCAAAATATGTTCGAGGTGAGTTGTCCCCACTAGGGACCAACCATGCAGTTGTCCACATAACTACACCCATCAGAACTGGGTATTCAACCGAAGTTGATCCACCTTTGTATGCCCACTGATGTTCATCTAAATGACGCGTTGTAAACAAGGCAGGAATATCTGAATAACATGCGTGAATCACTACATCTGGCGAACTCCAGAGGTTACTTCGACAGTGCTCTGATTTTAGAAAAGATAAGGCCGAAGCTAAAAGCGTTAATCCAATAAGTGCATGAACTAATGGGCTCCATCTAAAAGCAGTGCGCATAACACCTGCCTTAAGGAGTCTTAGTTGGTGTTGGAGTTATTGACCCTGACATTGGAGTGGGAGTGGTTATAACAATTGGATCTGTTCCGCCTATGTGAACTGGTTTTGGAAAATACATTTTTGGCTCACCCGCAAGAGTGCCTTTCATGAAAGCTGTCCAAACTTTTGCCGGAAAAGTTCCACCCGTCACCGAAGTGAGTCCACCAATTCCGTTCAGTGTTATTGATGCGTTATCTCTGAAAAATGCAACCGATGCAGCAAGTTGCGGGGTGTATCCGCTAAACCATGCGGAAGCATTTTGCTCACTTGTACCCGTCTTGCCAGCTGCAGGCCTTCCCAATCCTGAAGTGCCATACGTTGCGGTTCCGTTGCGAACAACTTCACCAAGTGCGTACGTCAGATCCGCCATTACGTCCTTAGAAAAAACTTCTTGCCCTTGGGGTTTCGCTTCATACAAAACTCCTTTATTCGGTCCCTGGACTTGGCTAATGAGATATGGCTTGGCATAAACTCCTTGCGACGCAAATGTTGCATATGCTGCAGCAATATCAATGACGTGCGGGCTGGCAGGGCCAAGTACAACAGATGGAGTTGGCATCAGTTCAACTGACTGTGGAATTCCGGCTCTTCTTGCTACATCTACAACTTTATCTGGACCAACTTTAATTCCTAGTGGAACGTAAATGGTATTTACTGAATGCGCTGTCGCTTTAAGTAAATCAATTTGCCCCCATTGTTCTTCTCCGTAATTGGATACCGGGTAAGGCTTGCCTAAATCATCAAAAACTTGAGGTGAGTTTCCATCCCACATTGATGTCAATGGAATTCCTTGTTCTAACGCGGCAATTAGCGCAAATGGCTTAAAAGTTGACCCTGCCAAAGCAATTGCTTGAGTTGCATCGCTTAGTTGACGAACTAAATAATCTTTTCCTCCATACAAAGCAATAATTTCGCCAGTCCCTGGTCTAATTGCAACAAGTCCAACATGTAGATCTGCAGGTGCCTTTGCTGGAGTTTGTTTGTCGACTGCATCAACAGCAGATCGTTGCGCTTTCTGATCTAGCGTTGTTCTTACAATTAACCCACCAATCATTAGCTGATCATCGCTGAACCCCAATGCATTGAGGTCTTTTTGTGCCAAAGCAATAATGTGACCTTTTGGACCAGAAAGAGATCCAGATGTTACGCGATCACGAACTAATGGAAATTTAATTGAGGCTGCTTCTTTTTTAGTTATCCAATTCGCATTTGCCATGCCATCGATTACGTAATGGAAGCGTGCATTTAATCTATCTGCATTTTCTTTTGAATACGATGGATCGTAATAACCAGGTGAGCGAAGAATACTTGCTAGAACTGCTGATTGTGCGATGCTCAAGTGATCTACAGAGCGATTAAAATATTGTTGTGCGGCGGTTTCTACCCCGTAAGAACCTCTACCAAAATAGATAGTGTTGAGATAATTTTCAAATATCTGATCTTTTGAAAGTTGGTTTTCAAGTTTTATGGCAATCACGAGTTCTTTGATTTTGCGCTGGATACTTCTTTGTGGGGTGAGAAAAGCCGTTTTTGCGTATTGCTGTGTAATTGTCGAACCACCTTGCAGCGCCCCGCCACGTAAATTATTTACAACTGCACGTAAAATACCGGTCACGCTAAAAGCTCGGTTGGTATAAAAACTTCGGTCTTCGGCAGCAAGTACTGCGTGGCGCACATTGAGTGGAATTTTTGCAAGTGGAACTATTGTTCGATTTTGCGCACCTATTCGCCCAATTTCCGCGCCATTAGAGTATTGAATGATTGTTGCTTGACTATTTACATAGTCATTTGGGTTTGGGATGCTCACTGTGAAATATGCGAAAGCAAAAGCGATTGCTCCCAAAATAAAGGCGATACCGCTACCAAAAATGGCTGTTCGGAATAAAACCTTGCGGACCATGTCTGAAGGTTACCTCTTAACCCAATCATCATCTTCAAGGGTTCGCTGCTTCCTGGGAGGTTTTCGGAATTGCCCGTCCCCTAGCACAAAAGATGCGCACAAATGGTTCCAGGAGCAATCTCTGCAGACCTCGACAACGTAGACACGAAATTCACCAAATTCTTTTTCCATTTCGGATAACTCTTCAAGTGATTTGATTCGACCTGAAAATTGCCCAAGTTGATCCCCGTATGTATATCTGAGTTCAACGAGACCTTTCTTCTTGCAAACCGGACATGATCGTTCAACTCTCACGCCGTGAAATTTTGCAGCTAAAAGTAAATAAGGGTCAGCGTCGCAAGCATTTACGATTCCTCGAAAAAGTGCGCTCAACGTCGCTCTCTTGTCGAGGGTGTAATCGACGTAGGCGCGCTGAGAATTCACGAAGATAAGAATAACGAGCCCTATTCGAATAAAGAAACTATTCTAGGTATATGCAAAGTCTGAATTTCCTGGGACTTTTACGGCACCCGAGACTTTCTCGGTTATTTGCTGCGCGGTGGATAGGGCAGGCCACAGATGGAATTTTCCAAAGCGCTTTGGCTTCATTCGTTCTTTTCTCTCCTGAAAGACAAACAAATGCCTTAAATGCTGCCTTAGCTTTCACTGTGGTTTTATTGCCGTATTCCATCGTTGGTCCTTTTATTGGAACCGTGCTTGACCGAGTTTCCAGACAGAGAGCAATCTTTTTCTCGAATTTTATTCGCGGTTTGGATTTACTGTTAATTTCTTTCTTAATATTTCAAGGTAAAACTGGAGTTGAACTCACCATCGCAGTTCTCTTCGCTTTTGGAATAAATAGATTGATTCTTGCTGGGCTCTCAGCAGGGTTACCGCTGTTGACAGATCAACCTTCTTTAATTTCCGCCAATGCGATGGCTGTTACGGGCGGTTCGATCCTTGTTGTGCTTGGAGGTGGTTTGGGATTTGGTATTCGTAAAGTTTTTGAATCTGTAAGTAATGCGAACCATTCTGATGCTGCGATAATTCTTGTAGCTTCTGTGGGTTACTTCCTTGCCTCCATTTTTACGTTGCGACTAAATAAGTATGAAATTGGTCCTTTAGAGCACGAGAAAAAAGCTCCGAGTTTGACTCAAGGATTTACTGAGATGCGCGAGGGTTTTTCATTTCTCAATCGCCACACTGATGCATTGCGGGGAATTTTTGCTACCGCGGTACAGCGGGGGGCGTTGACTGCTCTCTTGCTTCTTGCTCTTTTGCTAGAAAGAAATACTTTTCATTCTCCAAATAATCCAGATGCTGGGCTTTCTGGTTTAGCGCTAGCGCTTTCTATTGCAGGAATCGGGATTACTTGTGGCGCGTTAATTGCCCCTTTTGGGGTGGCTCGATTAGGTCGCCATCGTTGGATTAGATTGATGATTCTTTTAAATACTCTCCCACCAATCATTTTAGTTTTCGTGCAGCAGCCAATTCCTCTTTATATTGTGGCTTTTCTTGGAAGTTTTTTTGGCCAAAGTCTTAAAGTTACAAATGATGCTCTTGTTCAATCCAAGATTGATGACTATTTTCGAGGTCGAGTTTTCGCTGTTTATGATGTTGTGGTGAACGGAGCAATTGTTAGTGGGGCGCTAATTGCTGCATTGATCTTGCCAGCGTCTGGAATATCGGTATTGCTTCCACTTATGGTCAGCGCGTTCAGTTTACTTATTGGAGTGCGGGTATTAAGGAAATCAAAATTTAACTTTGTTTCCTAGCTGCCCACCATTTCATTAATTCGATTTCTGCTTGTTCTGCGCCCAATGGCCCCTTTTCAAGACGTAGTTCTAATAAAAAGTCCATGGCGTCTCCAACCTCACGAGAAGGTTTAAGTTTCAATAAACTCATCACCTCTTGGCCGTCTAAATCAGGTCGAATTTTAGAAAGCTCTTCTTCTTCCATCAGCACTGCAATCCGCTCTTCTAAGGATTGATAAGTGCTAGCCAATGATTCTGCTTTTCTTTTGTTTCGCGTTGTGCAGTCGGCGCGTGTCAGAACGTGAAGATGTGTAAGTAAATCCCCAGAATCCCTTACGTAGCGGCGTACGGCAGAATCGGTCCATTCACCATCTCCGTAACCGTGAAACCTTAAATGTAGCGCTACAAGAGTTGCGACATCCTGGATTGTATTTCCATCAAATCGCAAGGCTTTAAGCCTCTCTTTTGTTAAACGAGCACCAACTACTTCGTGATGATGGAAAGAGACGCCTCCACCAGCAATAAGCGCTCTTGTTTTTGGTTTCCCCACGTCGTGCATGAGAGCAGCTAAACGTATAACTAAATTGGGTCCTCCTAAGCGATTTTCTAACGCAATCGCCTGCTCTAGAACTGTGAGTGTATGTTCGTAAACATCTTTGTGATGATGGTGTTCGTCGATTTCGAGTTGTAGTTTTGGAATTTCTGGAAGAATTAACTCAGCAACACCAGTTTCAACTAAAACTGTAATTCCAGCCCGTGGGTTTGGTGACATCACAATTTTTGTTAATTCATCACGTACTCGCTCAGCGGAGATGATTGCGATGCGGGAACTCATTTTTTTCATCGCTAACAGCACATCTTCTGCAATAGAGAAATCGAGTTGGCTTGCAAAGCGTGCTGCACGCATAATTCTTAACGGGTCATCAGAAAATGAATTCTCTGGAGTTGTAGGTGTTCGGATTAACTTCTTTGCTAAATCTTCTAAGCCGTTATGTGGGTCAATAAATAGAGGTGCGCCTTGAGTTAACTCAAGCGCCATTGCGTTTATTGTGAAATCTCTTCTAGATAAATCTGCTTCAATTGAATCACCAAAAGCAACTTCTGGTTTGCGACTTTCCTCGTCGTAACGGTCTGATCTGTATGTTGTGACTTCAACTGTCGTATCACCGCGTTTTCCAGCAACCGTTCCAAAAACAATTCCTGTTTCCCAAACGCTTTCGGCCCATGACTTCAGAATTTTCTTTGATTCATTTGGAAGAGCGTTAGTTGTAAAATCTAAATCGTTTCCTAAGCGTCCTAAAATTGCATCGCGAACAGGACCGCCCACAAGAGCTAATCGAAATCCCTCTTTTTTAAACGCGTCAGCGAGTGAACTAGCCATCGGCGCCTTTTCAATCAGCGACCGTATGGCTAACTCGCCCGCGGCTCCTAATGCACTCGTCACAAAGGCAAGGTTAGGGCAGTACCCTTACTTCATGAACCCGGCACCTGGTGCGGGCAGCGAAGGAACCAAGAAAAAGAAGCGGCGCAGACGCCCCGCGAATCGCGCCCTACAACCACAAGATCCAAACGCACCGCAAAAACCCGTGCAAAAAAAACCGGTTAAACCTTCTAGGCCTTACGCCAAACGGGTAGATGAAGTGAGCGCTGGCGGACTTGTTATCGACGTCAGCGGAACTCGCGGACTATTGATTGGTCGAATTGATCTTAAAGATGCCACAAAAGAACGTTTGCTCTGGTCGTTACCTAAAGGTCACATCGAAGAAGGTGAGACTCCAGAGCAAGCTGCATTGCGAGAAGTCCAGGAAGAAACTGGAATTGAAAGTGAAATATCTAAATCATTAGGGTCTATCGATTTCTGGTTTATGGCAGGCGGGAAACGAATTCATAAAACAGTTCATCATTTTCTGTTCCGTGAGACAGGTGGAGTTTTAGCGCCGCAAGTAAGTGAAGTTGATGAAGTTGCTTGGTTTCCGTTAGAGCAAATAATTGATCAACTTGCATATCCTGATGAAAAGAAACTTATTGCACGTAGTGGTGATTTAAAGGAATGAAGAATATTAAAAGATTATTACTTTTTGGGATTGTTATGTTTTTGTCCGCAGGTACAATTTTATCTCCACAAATTTCTCAAGCGGCTTCAAGAAATTTCATTTCAATACTTGATTTGCCACACAGAAGTATCAATGGTGATTTTATTGACAACGAACTTTCCACATCTTTGCTTCCTACAGGCAAACTTGGTTCGCTTGTTTTTTCCCCTCCCAGTCAACCGCGAGTGTGGTTAATTGACGCAGCTTTATTGGATGATGTTCTAGCAATGCCAATAGATGATGTTGCCGCAAAAAATTGGCTTTCTGAACTTAAGCTAAGGACTTCATCAGACCCTGTATACGCCCTTGCATATGGGCATCCAAGTTTGTCCCTCGCAAATAGATTGGCTCCGACAGAACTTTCTTTTTACTTCTCCGCGGCACAAGATCGGCTTCAAGCATTTCTTGGTAAGAATGTTTCTATCAACAAAAATTATTCAGGGTCAAATACAGTAGAAACAATCCAAGCTGACCGAGTAAATGCCTATACCAAGAATAGGCGGGCGTTGTCTTTACTTTCCAGTGTTGTCCCGGCATCTGAGCTTTATGGTCACCGTTTGCGGTTGGCCACTTTGCTTGCCCCTGGCTACCCTAAAGAAAGCGCAATACCTCTTGCGTTAAGTGCGACAGACGCAATCTCAAAACAAAATCACAAACTGCGGGTGGTTGTTGGAAAGTATCGGCTTACATCTGAAAAGGAACAACTCCCCATCACGTTAATAAATGATTTTAAAACTTCTATCTTGGTTGATCTTCAAATTACCCCTTTAAACTCAAGAGTGCGCATACATGGCGTTAAAAAGATTATTCTGGAACCGAACTCCAAAAAACAATTAAGTATCCCTATAACTGCAATTGCTGCAGGTTCCACAGCTCTATTTGCCCAGTTCACGAATTCGAAAGGTGTGGGTGTTGGGGAATCAGCAATACTCACGTTAAATGTTTCTGTAATAAGTCCCGCAGTCGCATGGTTTACATCTGGCGCTGCAATATTGTTGTTCTTAGGAGCCCTTATTCAAAGCGTGCGGCGCATTAGGAGATCAAGAAAATGAAGCCGGCAGAATTATTTCACGCGTCAAGCGTTATGGCGCTTGGAACTATTCTTTCCCGAATCACGGGTTTTATTAGAAGTATTCTTGCCGTAGCAGTTTTAGGTACTGCCTTGTTGGCTGATACTTATAACGTTGCAAATACACTTCCCTATATTTTATATAACTTACTTGTGGGTGGTGCTCTAACTGCAATATTTGTTCCTCAATTGATTCGGTCTTTTGGAGACAAAGATGGAGGTCATGCCTTCGCTTCACGACTAGTTACAACAATTAGCGCAATATTACTTTTGCTCGTGGCGATCGGAGTTATTTTTGCCCCCACTCTGGTCCGTATATACGCACCTGAATTTTCTAACAACGGTTTTGAAGCTGAATTTCGATTGGCCGTGGCGTTCACTCGATATTGCTTACCTCAAATATTCTTTTTGGGTTTATTCACAATGTTGGGCCAAGTCGCTAATTCACGGGGTTCATTTGCTCCATTGATGTGGGCGCCAATCGCTAACAATCTCGTTGTTATTGTGATTTTCACCCTGGTTCTTATTACTTCACCGAATTTAGCCTTAGGAAATATTTCTTCGACTCAAACTCAAATTCTTGGGTGGGGGACAACTTTGGGTGTGGTTATTCAAGCCCTCATTTTAATTCCTGTTGTAAAAAGAACAGGAATTGTTTTGCGCCCAAAGCTTGGTTGGCAAGGACTTGGTAAATCATTTTCATTGGCTGGGTGGACTCTAATTTATGTACTCATATCTCAGTTGGGATATTTAGTTACAGTCAATGTCTCTACAAGCGCGGCCGTAAGGAGCTCCCAAGAAGGCTTAGCTACCGGTGTTGGATATACGCCATTTAGCAACGCTTACCTCATAATGATGTTGCCGTATTCCATTATTACGATTTCGCTTATTACGGCGCTCCTACCTCATCTTTCTAAACTCGCGATTGAAAAGAAACCCCAAGAAGTTCGAGATCAACTTATTCGTGCCATCAAGATGGTTGGAGTAATAACAATTCCAAGCAGTGTTGCATTCTTCTTTTTTGGTCCGATTATTACAAAAGTTCTTTTTGTTGGAATTGACTATAAAGATTCAACTTATATTGGGTATGTACTTTCAGCACTTGGAATTGGTTTGGTCACTTTTAGTATTAACCTCATCCTTATTCGAGGATTTAATGCTTTTGAAGACACAAGAACGCAAGTTGTCTCAATTCTTCTTATAAATTTAATCTCTGTCGGACTCTCGTATCTATTTCTTAATTCCTTTCCAAGCGAATGGATCACAGTAGGTTTAGGGTTTGCATTTTCAGTAAGTTATATCCTTGGCCTTTTTGTGACTTTAGCTCTACTCGGTAGGCATACCGGTAAAATTTCCATACGTGATTTTTTTGGGCAACACTTTAAACTTTATGTAGCATCTCTTTTTGCAATGGCACCACTTTTCCTTATTTCTCAATATTTTGGATGGGCAGAAAGTGACTCTTCTTCCCTGGCCCGTGCTGCTGAGCTTGCGCTAGTCCTCATCTTTACTCCTATTCTCTATTTCTTTATTGCTCGGAAAATGAAAGTAGATGAGATTTCAATAACAGTTGATTTAGTAAAGATTCAATTTGCGCGTGCCACAAAGTCACGGCGCAAGCGGGTAATAGGTGAAGGGAATAACCAGACCTAAGATTGGGTTATGGTAAATATATGAGCATGAATAGTGAAGTGCACCAGGTAGCGATTGTTGGTTCTGGTCCAGCAGGTTATACAGCGGCGATTTATGCTGCTCGTGCACAACTTCAACCTATTTTGTATGAAGGTTCAGTGACAGCTGGTGGCGCACTCATGAACACAACTGAAGTTGAGAATTTTCCCGGTTTTACAGATGGTGTTATGGGTCCTGACCTTATGGATTCAATGCGCAAGCAAGCCCTGCGTTTCGGGACGAAAATCATCACCGATGACATAGTAGAAATGAATTTAGCAAACGACGTAAAAGTTTTAAAAGATGGATCAGGAAATACAATAAACGCTAGTTCCGTCATTCTTGCCATGGGGTCCGCTTACAAAGAGATTGGTTTAGAAAACGAAAAGAGATTGTCTGGGCGCGGAGTTTCCTGGTGCGCAACATGTGATGGATTTTTCTTTCGCGATCAAGTTATTGCAGTTGTAGGTGGCGGGGATTCAGCAATTGAAGAAGCTAATTTCCTCACTCGTTTTGCGAGTAAAGTAATTTTGATTCATCGTCGAGACTCACTTCGCGCATCTAAAATTATGGCTGAACGAGCTCATGCAAATCCAAAGATTGAATTTCTTTGGAATCATGAAGTGGTTGATGTGTTAGGGGACGATAAAGTTTCTGGTTTGAAAGTAAGAAATACTGTTTCGGGAGTTGAATCGACTCAAGATGTAACTGGCTTATTTGTCGCCATCGGCCATTTGCCAAGAAGTGAGTTAGTTGTGGGGCAAGTGGGTATCGATGCCGAAGGTTATGTCGAAGTTATAGGTCGCACCACTGCTACAACTGCCAAAGGGGTCTTTGCATGTGGGGACCTCGTGGATCACACCTATCGCCAAGCAATTACCGCCGCGGGCTCCGGTTGCCAAGCTGCCTTAGATACTGAACGATTCCTTGCACACCGCTAAACTCGGAATAGATTAAATCGCTAAAAGTACAACAATGCAGAATATTCACAGAAAGTTACATACTCAAGGGAGCGCACAATGGGATCAACACAAGCAGTTACGACATCTACTTTTGATGAGATGGTTCTTAAAAGTACGACTCCTGTATTAGTAGATTTTTGGGCTGAATGGTGTGGGCCGTGTCGCGCAGTTGGTCCGATCCTTGAAGAAATTGCACAAGAGCACGGCGATAAAATTAAAATTGTAAAACTCAACACCGATGAAGAGTCGGCCATAGCCGTTAAATATGGAATCACTTCAATTCCGACTCTCAATGTTTTTGTAAATGGCCAGGTAGTAAAAACCATTATCGGCGCTAAACCAAAACCTGCCTTGCTTAAAGATTTGGAATCCTTCATCTAATTAGATGATTTAGGTGGCGCGATGGAAGACCTCTCGATAGGAAAAGGTGATGGGTCTGATGTCGCGACGCAGGTTATTGGAATCCTTAATCGAATCGGCTTGCTCAATTCTCAGAAACTCATTTACGACGACGAAGTCGAGAATTCAGTTAAGGCTTTCCAGCAATTACGAGGGCTTTCAATCACGGGGGTTGTTAACGCGATAACTCTTCGCTCTTTAGAAGAGGCTCGATGGAAACTTGGAGATAGATCTCTATATGTAAAAGAGCAGCCATTGATGCGGGGTGATGACATTGCAACGCTGCAATCACGCCTAACTGAAATGGGTTTTGATTGTGGTCGTGTGGATGGAGTCTTTGGTCATAGAACAGAATCTGCAGTTAAAGAATTTCAAAAATCTGTGGGTGCAACAATAGATGGTAAATGTGGGCCAACAACGATAACTGCATTATTCCGTCTAACTAAAACTATTTCTGGTGGAACTCCATCTACTTTGCGAGAAAGTGCAGTACAGAAAAATCGCGGGCCTTCGTTGGCGAATAAAATAATTGTTCTTGATCCAAGTTGTGGTGGTGAAAATAAAGGTATAAGCGCCCATGGCGTTGATGAGTCTGAAATTGTTTATGACATAGCGCAAAGACTTGAAGGAAGGTTACTTGCGCTCGGCGTGAGTGTTTTTTTAACTAGAGGAAGTAATAACTGCCCAACGGAATTTGAGAGAATAGCTTTCTCTAATGAAACTAAAGCAGATTTAATGGTCTCGTTCCATGTTGACTCTTACCCTAATCAAAAAGCTGAAGGTGTTTCAACATATTTTTATGGAAGCCAAACACATGGTATTCACTCGGTAGTGGGAGATAGATTCGCTTCACTCGTCCAAAGAGAAATTTGCGCAAGAACAGATTTACTCAACTGTAGAACACACGCCAAAACTTGGGACTTACTTCGGCTTACCACTGCCCCAACTGTTCGAGTTGAACTTGGATACCTGACCAATAGCCACGATGCCGACCGTTTAGGACGTGGAGATTTTCGAGATGCAATCGCCGAATCCCTTGTTATTGCAATCCAACGCCTTTACTTAGCCTCAGAAGATGATGCGAAAACAGGCACTTTAAAAATTGAGGATCTTCGAAAAGCCGGGTTGCGGAAATAGGTTTACCTATGAGCCCTTCGATATGGCAGACTTGAAGAATGTCTGACCTGACCCCTCGTTTGCATACAGGCGCTCCTTTAAAGTTGGAGGAGCGTTTTGCTTCTCGTGCTGCAGGAATGCAAGCTAGTGAAATCAGATCGCTTTTTGCTGTTGCCTCGCGTCCTGAAATTGTTTCACTTGCTGGTGGAATGCCAAATCTTTCTGCACTTCCAATGGATGTTATGGCTTCCCTTGTACAAGATCTTATTTCACGAAATGGTGCAGAAGCGCTGCAATATGGCAATGGTCAAGGTTTACCTAAGTTGCGCGAACAAATTTGTGAAGTTATGGCACTGGAAGGTATTCATGCAAACGCAGATGACATTGTTGTAACAACTGGTTCCCAGCAAGCATTAGATCTTATTTCGCGAATTTTTATTGATCCAGGTGATGTTGTTTTAGTGGAAGCTCCTTCTTATGTTGGAGCGTTGGGTACTTTTAAGCAATATGAGGCACAAGTTGTACATGTTGAACTTGATAATCAAGGTTTAGTTCCAGAAGCGCTTCGCCAAGCTATTAAGTCTGTTAGGTCTAGCGGAAGAAAAATTAAATTTCTATATTTAATCCCTAACTACCAAAATCCCTCTGGTGTTCTTTTGTCTGCAGATAGGCGAACTGAAATACTTGAAATTTGCCGCAACGAAAGCATTTTTGTTGTTGAAGACAATCCTTACGGTTTATTGGGTTTTGATGCGCCATCTCCCAATGCAATGCGAGCTGAAGACAGTGAAAATGTAATTTATTTGGGCTCCTTCTCTAAAACGATTGCTCCAGGGCTCCGTGTTGGCTGGGCACTAGTACCGGCTTCTTTAAAAGAAAAACTTGTTATTGCGAGTGAATCTTCGATTCTGTGCCCTTCTAATTTCACTCAAATGACAATTTCTAATTATTTGGCAGATCAACCTTGGCGGGACCAAATTGCAACTTTTTGTGGTTTATATAAGGTGCGCCGCGATGCAATGCTTGAGTCACTTGAAACACACTTCCCGGCCTCTGCCACGTGGACTAAGCCTGGTGGTGGATTTTATGTTTGGGTAAATCTTCCCGCTGAAATTGATACTAAAGCCATGATGCCTAAGGCGATCGTTGCCAAAGTTGCCTATGTACCTGGAACCGCATTTTATGCGGATGGTTTTGGTACTTGGGCTATGCGTTTGTCATATTGCCACCCAACACCTGAGCGCATTCGTGAAGGAATTAAGGCGCTTGGTGGGGTTGTTAAATCTGAAATTGACCGCAGAAATGGAAATTTTGAATTAAAAGGCTAATTCTTCTTTTTAATCGCGTGAAGAATTCGATCTAAATCTGCATCGCCTGAGAATTCAATAACAATTTTTCCTTTTGCTTTGCCGTTCTGAATGCTCACGCGAGTGTCAAAATAATCCGATAACTCTTCTGCTGCTTGGTGAAATTTTGGGGAAATAACTTTCGACGCGAAATTCTTCTTTTTGGCCGGTGTTATTCCTGTCGCGATAATCTCTTCGATTGCGCGAACACTCAGCCCCTCCGCAACAATTTTTGAGGCTAAGCGCTCTATCTCTGCTTCGTCAGTTAAACCCAGCAACGCGCGCGCATGTCCCGCTGAAAGAACTCCAGCTGCCACTTTTCTTTGAACGGTTGCAGGTAAATTCAGTAAGCGCATTGTGTTTGAAATATGTGGGCGAGATTTTCCTAAGCGGGTGGCAAGTACCTCGTGAGTGCATCCAAAATCGTTCAGTAATTGTGTGTAAGCGGCACCCTCTTCAAGCGCGTTGAGTTGGCTTCGGTGAATATTTTCAATTAACGCATCTCTCAATAAATCGTTATCTGCGGTCGCGCGAATAATTACTGGAATGGTTTTTAGGCCAGCAGCCTTTGCCGCCCTAAAACGTCTTTCTCCCATAATTAATTCATATTTGCCAGGAGAAGTTTCTCTAACAACAGGTGGTTGAAGTAGGCCGACTTCTTTAATCGATTGGGTTAGTTCATTAAGAGCATCTTCATCAAAAACGGTTCTTGGTTGTCGTGGGTTGGGAGAAATTGCATGGATAGAAATTTCGTTTTGTTGTCCGACCTCAACACCAGAAACGGAAAGTGATGTGGGAATAAGTGCATCAAGATTTGTACCTAAACCTCCGCGTTTAATACTCACGCAATATCTTCCTTCTTGTAATTAATACTGACAACATTTGAATCAAATGGGTTACCGCGTTCAGCAATTTCTCGCGCTACTTGCATATAAGCCAACGCCCCTGGTGATAATGGATCGTATGTCATTACAGTTTGGTTATATGAAGGCGCTTCTGAAATACGAACAGCACGAGGAATAGGAATGTCTATTAACTCAGTAGGAAAATGTGTTCTCACACTTGCTGCTACATCATTTGCTAAACGAGTTCTGCCATCAAACATTGTTAAAATTATTGTTGATAGTTTCAATTCTGAATTTAATCTTTGTTTCACAACTGAATATGTCTCAAGTAATTGAGTTAAACCTTCGAGAGCGTAATATTCACATTGAATTGGAATGAGTAATTCTTTTGTAGCAGTTAAAGCATTTACAGTAAGTAAACCTAAACTTGGTGGGCAGTCAATAAAAATATAGTCATATGGAATTCCGGCTTTTTCTCTTGCTGTTATTAATTCATTAATTGCTTCTTTGAGTCGCAATTCGCGCGCAACCATTGACACTAAATTAATTTCTGCTTGTGCTAACGCAGTGTTCGATGAAATACATTCCAAATGAGGAAAGCCAACTACTTTTTGTACAACATCTTCAATGGCTGCATTACCCATAAGCACTTCAAAAATGCCTTCATTGTTTTGGTGTTCTACGCCGAGGGCTGTACTGGCGTTTCCTTGAGGATCTAGGTCAATAATTAAAGTGCGCAGCCCGCCCATCGCTAAAGCGGCGCCAATATTGACAGTGCTAGTGGTTTTACCTACCCCGCCTTTTTGGTTTGCCACCGTAAAAATTCGTACATGAGCAGGTTTAGCCATGGGCTCTTTGAGTCGGCGAACACCAATGACGCTCTTCGTTTCGTTCGTGGTTTCACGTGAATCCATCATGAGGGCAAGTTAAGCACGCTTAGCCACCCTAATGACACGGCCAAGCGGTAGATGCTCCAAAGAAATCTCGTGAAGTTCGGCTCCGGGTACTTTTTTAGCTTCCTCGGCTGCACTCTCCCCTTTTATTGCCAACAAAACTCCCCCTTTATTGATGAGGTGGCGGGTCATGGTGACAAGTTTTACTAAGGGGGCGACGGCGCGAGCGGTAATAATTGACGTTTTCACAGAGTAATCCTGCGCCTGTCCGTGGAAAACTGTGATCCCAAGGCCTTCAACGGCCTCAACAAGGAAGTCATACCTTCTCTGAAGGGGTTCGACGAGTGTTATCTGTAAATCTGGTCTGGCTAGAGCTATAGGAATGCCAGGTAGGCCAGCTCCCGATCCAATATCTACCACTGTTGCCCCTTGGGGTATGAGTGAAATAACGGGCAGGGAGTTAAAAATGTGGCGCTCCCAGATAATTTCGCCCTCTTTGGGACCAATAAGCCCTCTCTCAATTCCCGCAGTAGTAAGGAATTGGGCGTAGCGCTCAATCTCCTTCTCTTTTTCAGGAAAAAAGGAGTGGATTAAGGTTTCACGTGAAACCGACACAGAAAAGAACTCCCTTTAAGGGGTTTTAAGCCGGAAAGATGATGACGCAGCGATCTGGGTCTTCACCTTCGGATTCGCTAGTAAGGCCCAGGGTTTGAATAGTGTCGTGAATAATTTTCCGTTCAAAGGCGTTCATGGGGGCTAGTTTAAGGGAGTTCTTGGATGAAGTGACCTCTTGGGCTGAGTCCTCTGCAAGTTTCCGTAGTTCACTCTTTCGACCAGCACGGTAACCGTCAATATCTAGCATTAATCGGCTGCGGTCTCCGGTAGCTGTTTGAACAGCTAGGCGTGTGAGTTCTTGTAGGGCATCAAGTACTTCCCCGTCAGAACCCACAAGGTGGCGTAGTTTTCCGCCAACAATTGCTAAGGCAGCTCGATCGTTTTCAACATCAATATCAATATCGCCATCCAGGTCGGTGATATCCAACAAGCCTTCAAGATAATCGGCGGCTATATCGCCTTCCTCTTCTAGTTTGGCAATCAGGCTCACGGGTGCCTTTTCTGCCTCATCTACAACTTCAGTAACGCTCTCTGTTTTGCTCATCATGAACTCCTTTATACCCTTATGTCGGGTTTGGGTGAATTAGACCTATTTGTCTGTTTTACTTCTTCTTCCGGTTCTTTTTCCGGTTGGGTTGTTGGCGTTGGCCTTTAACTTCCGTGCTGTCATCAGATTGAGTTGTTTCATCAACTTTGGTCTCCCCTGTTTGGAGTGGGGTGATCTTTTTATCTTTCTTCGCTTGTAGCTCTAAATATGCAGGAGATCCTGGTGTTGGATTTCTTTTAATAACATAAAACTGTTGTCCCCATGTCCAAAGGTTTGTTGTTGACCAATAAATTAAAACTCCGATAGGAAAATTTACTCCTGAAACTGCAAATATTAATGGGAATGCGTACAACATAATTTTTTGCTGTTGCAACATCATATTGTTTGAGGAATCCATCTTTGGCATACCTTTACGCATCAATTGTCGCTGCGTTGTAAAGGTAGTGATCGACATAAATGCAATCAAGATAATAGTTACTATCTTTACGGTTATGTTTGAAGTTCCTAAAAATGTTGCTGAGATTGGGGCACCGAAAATAGTTGCCTGGGCGGCGCTTACAACATCGGCCTCTGTTAGTACACCGTGTGCAACTGGTGGGTTTTTTCCGATTCCATTAAGAACAGTAAACAAGCCAAAAAATATCGGTGCTTGCGCCAAAATCGGAAAACAAGAAGCTAGTGGGTTAGTTTTATGTTCTTTGTAAAGCTTCATCATTTCTTCTGATTGTTTTTGGCGATCATCTTTATGTTTTGTTTGAATTGCTTTCATGTGTGGCTGTAATGCCGTCAACGCCCGTTGGCTTTTGATTTGCTTAACAAAAAGTGGAATTAAGGCGATTCTAATTAAAATAACTAAGCCGATAATAGAAAGACTCCAAGAAACTCCACTATTTGCTGAAAAAATAGGAGATAGCAGTTTGTGGATCGAAACAATGACCCATGAAACGCCTATATATATGGGGTTTAGGATGGTATTCATTAAGCCATTACCTCGCTTGTTTTGTTGGATAAATTTGTAGATTTCTCTGGTACGTAATCAACCCCACCGTTAGACCAAGGGTTGCAACGCACCAGTCTCCATAAAGACATCGCAATTCCTTTTAGACCGTAAGTGGAAATAGCTTTTACTGCGTAATTAGAACATGACGGGTAATACTTACACCGAGGAGGAAATGCCGGTGAAATCCAGGTCTGGTAAAAGCGCAAAACAGTAATCAGAAGTGATTTCACTTTTTTGCCAAATTCTTAACAATCAGTTTTCCAAGTGTTTTTGTTAACTCGTCTCGGATTTCAGATGTGGTTGCAGTTGGAAGCGCCCGGACCACCAACAGTGCACCTTCAGGAAGTTGAGAAAGGTGATCTCGCAGTGCGTGCCGAATGAGTCGTGCGATTTTATGGCGGACAACGGAGCCGCCTACGCTTTTAGAAACAATCAGTCCACATCGCGCTGGTTCTAACGTTTGTGATTGGTAGAGATAAACAACTAAAGATGAACCTGCATAGCGCAGACCGCTTTTGGTGGCGCGTGCGAATTCTTCAGGTGAAGTTAAACGTGCGTTACGAGGTAACACGAGAGTTAACTACGCAGAAATTCGGAGGCGACCTTTTGCACGACGAGCGGAAAGTACAGCTCGGCCTGCACGGCTAGCCATGCGAGCACGAAAACCGTGCTTCTTTGCGCGCCGACGGACGTTCGGTTGAAAGGTGCGCTTAGTCATGAGAACTCCTAGAAAATGCGTTGAAAGATCGAATGAGACAAATGAGAAGGTAACGGTAGAGGGTTGGGGATAAAGGGGTCAAACTGGGCTTAACCCACAGGCTCAAAAGGTCCGCGCGAACCCTTGTTGGAATTGGTGTGGATAACTACTTGCTTTTTGGCTCAAACCGCTCTACTTTGCGCTTCCTCCACAGGGGCTAAGGGCTCAAGTAGGGGTTTAGACCACAGCCTGTGGATAACCCTGTGGACAAGCGTATTTTAGAAAGAGGTTTTTGTGACCATAGTAGAAGCCGACTTAGCTCAATTATGGTCGCGGGTAATTTCTGATGTTGAGATTGATACCCCACAACATCGCGCTTTTTTGTCTCTAACAAAACCTTTGGGTTTATTGAAAGGCAATGGCGCAACAAATTTTCTTGTGGCTGCTCCAAATGCTTTTGCTAAAGATGTTTTAGAAACTCGTCTTCGTGGTGTTGTGAGTGATGTTCTTTCTCGAGAATTAGGCGAGAAAACAAATATCGCCGTCACGATTGATGAGAATTTAGAAATTGTTGAAACACCGTTACCTGAAGTGGAAATAGATTTTGTCCCTCCCCGTTTGATCAGTGGCCGGGTGGAAAGTACAACAAGTAAAAGTTCTGAGGTTTCACAACTTAATCCTCGTTACATTTTTGAAACTTTTGTTATTGGTGCCTCTAATCGGTTTGCTCACGCCGCAGCGGTTGCTGTTGCTGAAGCGCCCGCAAAAGCTTACAACCCTTTGTTTATTTACGGTGAGTCAGGGCTAGGAAAAACCCACCTATTACACGCTATTGGGGCTTATGCAAAAGAGCTTTATGGGGGTGTGCGTGTTCGTTATGTTTCCAGTGAAGAATTTACAAATGACTTTATTAACTCTATTCGCGACGATAAAGCTTCTGTTTTTCAAAGGCGATACAGAGATCTCGATGTTTTATTGGTCGATGACATCCAGTTTTTAGAAAATAAAGAAAGAACTCAAGAAGAGTTTTTTCATACTTTTAACACTTTGTATAACGCCAATAAACAAATTGTTATCTCAAGTGATCGTCCACCTAAACAATTAACAACTTTGGAAGATCGTTTACGGAGTCGTTTTGAGTGGGGTTTAATTACTGATATCCAACCCCCGGAACTTGAAACCCGCATTGCTATTTTGCGTAAGAAAGCTGCTCAAGATAAATTGAATGCACCTGATGATGTGTTGGAATATATTGCGAGTAAAATTTCGACAAATATTCGCGAGTTAGAAGGTGCTCTAATTCGGGTAACAGCGTTTGCTAGTTTGAATCGCCAAGGGGTTGATTTAAGTTTGGCGGAAATCGTGCTTAAAGATTTAATCCCAAATGAATCTAACCCTCAAATAACAGGTGCAACGATCATGGCTCAAACAGCAGCGTATTTCAGCCTTACTTTGGATGATCTATGTGGCACCTCTAGGTCGCGAGTTTTAGTGAATGCACGCCAAATCGCCATGTATTTATGTAGAGAGCTCACTGAGTTGTCTTTGCCAAAAATCGGACAAATGTTTGGCGGCCGAGACCACACAACCGTGATGCATGCTGATAGAAAAATACGACAATTAATGGCCGAACGACGGTCGATCTATAATCAAGTGACAGAGTTGACCAATAGAATTAAACAACAGGCGAAAAGCGGCTAATTGTCCGTTTTGAGGTTTTTACCCCCAGGGTGGGGGAAAGTTGTGGATAACTGTGGATAAGAAGGGGGTTTGTGTGGGTAAAAAGGTTTCCGTAGCACTGATCCCTTCTTTTTCCTATAGAGGGTTTGGTGTGAGAACCAAACTTATCCACAGTAATCCATCTCTTATCAACATAAAGAAAAAACTAAATACAGCTTGTGACCTGCGTTTTCTTTCTTTTCCCACATAAAAACGTCCTGGTTACTACTACTACTTATATCTATAACTTCTACCTTGGTGGAGAACCACCAAAACCGTTAAAAGACTTGAAAAGTTTTATACCTTCAAGGAGAGTTAACGAATTGACCCAAAGGGGGCGTTTGTGAAATTTACCGTTGATCAACACGCTTTAGCTGACGCCGTAAGTTGGGTTTCAAAAAGCCTACCTTCACGCCCCATTAACCCAGCACTGCACGGGATTGTTATCGAAGTTGAAAAAAACAAAGTTCACCTATCAGCTTCAAACCAAGAAAAATCCAGCAAAGCAGATTTCTCAGCTGACGTAACCGAAACAGGAAAAGTTTTAGTCTCTGGACACCTACTCAACGAAATTTCACGGTCATTGCCCAACAAACCTGTGACTGTGCAACTAGACGGCGCCCGAGTATTAGTGACAGCCGGAAGCGCGAAATTTACTTTACCAACAACCGACGCCGAAACTTACCCAACACTTCCAGAAATTCCAGAAATCACTGGAGTAATTGCTTCTGATGTTTTCGCAAAAGCAGTATTACAAGTAGCCACAGCAGCCAGCAAAGATGAATCATTACAAAAATACACTGGGGTTTTTGTCCAAATTAAAAACGACACCATCACTCTCACCGCAACAGACAAATACCGTTTAGCGATCTGCGAGATTCAATGGGAAGCCACACACCCAAACACAGAACTCACAGCGTTATTAAGGGCTCGAACATTAGAAGATGCTGCCAAATCTTTAACAACATCAAAAACTGTTTCAATTTACCTGACACCAAACACAGCAAAAGAACATCTAGCTGGTTTTGTTATCGACGGTAAATCACTCACTTCTAGAATGTTGAACGACTCATATCCTGAATACTCAAAAGTTATACCTACAGAATTCACATCAACGGCCATTATTGAAGTAGCTCCACTTTTAGACTCAGTACGACGGGTAGCTTTAGTAACAGATAAAACCATTCCATTGCGACTAGCTTTTTCCCCTAACAGACTAGAACTCGAAGCGGGATCTGCCGACGGAAAGGGCATTGGTGAAGAAGGTTTAAATATTGTCCTTCAAGGTGAACCAATAACAATTGCTTTCAATCCAGAATTCCTTATGGAAGGACTACACGCCGTAGGTACGGCTTTTGTAAAAATATCTTTCACTACAGCAACTAAAGCGGCGGTTTTAACAGGAATACCTACAGCAGACGGAAAAGAAATCGACAACTATAAATATATTTTAATGCCGACACTTCTACCCCGTAAATGAATGCACTTAAATCGGCTAACCCTTAATAATTTTAGGTCGTATGAAAATTTAGATCTTTCTTTTAACCCTGGCACAACAACATTTATCGGCGACAACGGTTCCGGCAAAACAAATATCGCAGAAGCAATCATCTATTTATCTCAACTTTCTTCACACCGAGTTTCTACAAACCAACCACTCATCCATTTAGGCTCTGAACAAGCAATAATAAAAGCTGTTATAAAAAAAGAAAACAGAGTTTTAGAAATTGATTTAGAAATAAACGCCAAAAAAAATAACCGCGCCCAAATCAACGGAAACCCTACGCGCAGCCAAAGAGAAATACTTGGAGCTTGCCAAACCATTTATTTTTCCCCAGAAGATTTAGACCTTGTGCGTGGAGACCCATCCCAGAGACGCTCATTCATGGATCAATTATTAGTAACACGTAACCCTAGGTTGGCTGGTGTTCTCACCGATTACGACCGAGTAGTTAAACAAAGAAATGCATTACTTAAAACTAGAGCCGCTCAAAGCGCACTAACACCCTGGAATGAACAGCTTGCGCTTATTGGTGCAAATTTAACTGCTAAAAGAATTGATCTTTGCGAGGAGTTAAACCCCTTTGTTCATCAAAACTATAAAACATTAAATGAAACAAAACCCGCTTCTATTAATTACAAATCCACCATTGATAGTCTGACAACAAATGTTGAAAAAAACATTGAAATCTACAATGAAAATATTCAACAACTCCAATATCAAGAAATTGAGAGAGGAGTAACTTTAGTTGGGCCCCACAGAGATGATTTACATTTACAAATCGGTGATTTTCCAGCGAAAGGTTACGCAAGCCACGGTGAATCATGGTCAATGGCTTTATCTCTCAAACTTGGTGCATTCTCTTTATTGCGAGAAGAAGGTTCGGAACCTATTTTAATCCTCGATGATGTTTTTGCTGAACTCGATGCGACAAGGCGCACCCACTTAATGAACGCAACACAAGTTGCTGAACAAACTATTATTACGGCAGCTGTTGAAGAGGATTTACCTGACGGGTTACCAACAGATCGAAGATACATAGAACCAGGTAAAGTTTTAGAAAGAAAAAACAAATGACTAAAAAAGATTTTGCGCTAGAGGTCTTCCGATCTTTCCAAACAGGGAAGAGAACGAGAAAAAAAACTACTAAAGAACAACTTTCAAAACCCGGGGACCCACAACTACTTTCAGAGCTTTTCTCGCACATTATTAAAGACCGAGAATGGGAAAACCCACTTGCTGAAGGAAATCTATTTTCCTCTTGGGAAAAAGTGGTGGGCGCAGATATTTCTCAACACGCCTCACCTGTTTCACTTGTCGATGGAGTTTTAACGTTACAAACTTCTTCAACAGCGTGGGCCACACAACTCAAACTTGTAGCTCCAGCGATTTTAGAAACAGTGCAACGAAGCGCGCCAGGAGTACTTGTTGAATCATTAGTTTTTATAGGCCCTCAAGGTCCAAGCTGGAAAAAAGGTCTCCGCTCTATCCGCGGAGCAAAAGGCCCGCGCGATACCTACGGTTAACGCGTAAAAGGGGTGATACCTAATAGGAACCCTCACCCAGGCTGAGTTCGCGCCCCTAAACCCACCCCTAAGGCTTATCTGCGCTACACAGATCTGAATTTAACGCTAGGATAAAAGGGTTAATTGAGGGATAACTACCCCCAGGGGCTTATAGAAGCCTTCCTCGAAGTTCCTAAGGAGTCATGTGCCGGTAAAAACAGGCAATTACGACGCCAGCGCAATCACCGTACTTGAGGGACTTGAAGCTGTTCGCAAACGCCCCGGAATGTATATCGGGTCAACCGGTGAACGCGGATTACACCACCTCGTTTATGAAGTTGTAGATAACTCTGTAGATGAAGCGTTAGCTGGTTATTGCACAGAAATTAATGTCACTTTAATGCCAGATGGATCTGTGCAAGTAATTGATAACGGTCGCGGAATTCCAGTAGACATCCACCCCATCGAAAAAAAACCAGCACTTGAAGTTGTTATGACAGTTTTGCACGCAGGCGGAAAATTCGGAGATAGCGGCTATTCAGTTTCAGGCGGGTTGCATGGTGTTGGTATTTCTGTGGTTAACGCCTTGAGTTCAAACCTCTCAGTACTTGTTCAACGAGATGGGTTCAATTGGTCACAAAGTTACAAACTTGGAGTTCCTACAGCACCAGTTGCTAAAGGTGAAGCATCAACACAAAACGGAACATGTACTCAGTTTTGGCCGTCGGTTGAAATATTTGAAACAACCGATTTTTCTTTTGAAATCCTTTCTGCTCGTTTCAGAGAAATGGCTTTTCTTAACCGCGGTTTAATTATTTCTTTAACTGACAACAGAGCTGGGCGTGTAGATGAAAAAGGCGAGCAATTGCACGTTCGCTATCAATACAACGGCGGAATTTCAGATTTTGTTAAACACTTGAATTTAACTCGTGGTGAAACACACAAAACGATTATTTATTTTGAAACAGAAGAAAAAAAGAACCGCATGTCCTTAGAAATCGCAATGCAATGGAACACGGGTTTTTCAGAATCTGTTTTTACTTTCGCAAACACAATCAACACACAAGAGGGCGGAACACATGAAGAAGGTTTTAGAACCGCTCTCACGTCAATCGTAAATAAATTTGGTGAAGAGTGGGGATACATCCGAAAGAAAGAAGATCGTCTTACTGGAGATGATATACGAGAGGGATTAACTGCAATTGTTTCTATTAAATTAGGCGAACCTCAATTTGAAGGTCAAACTAAAACAAAATTAGGAAACACTGAAGCTAAATCATTCACCCAAAAAGCTATTAATGATCATTTAACAACGTGGTTTGAAAAGAATCCAAGTGAAGGAAAAGACATTGTTCGAAAAAGTATCGACGCTGCTTCAGCTCGAGTAGCAGCTCGAAAAGCTCGCGATTTATCACGCAACCGAAAAGGTTTATTAGAAGGTCGCGGGATGCCAGGAAAGTTAGCGGATTGCCAATGGACAGATCCTGAAAAATGCGAACTGTATATCGTAGAAGGTGACTCGGCTGGTGGTTCTACTAAAGGTGGACGTGACTCGCGTTATCAAGCAGTGCTTCCCATTAGAGGAAAAATTCTCAACGTTGAAAAAGCGCGCATTGATAGAGTTTTACAAAACAATGAAGTGCAAGCACTTATTACTGCGCTAGGTACTGGCGTGCACGAGGATTTTGATATCGCCAAACTTAGGTACCACAAAATTATTTTAATGGCGGATGCTGACGTCGACGGTCAACATATTCGAACTCTTTTACTCACTTTACTTTTTAGATTTATGCGTCCATTAATTGAACAGGGTTTTGTGTATATCGCACAACCACCGTTGTATAAATTAAAATGGGGCGGCAAAGAACCGATCCAATATGCATTCTCAGATAGAGAACGCGATGGCTTTATTAAGATCGGAATCGACGCAGGCAAACGATTGCCCAAAGAAGACGGTATTCAACGATTTAAAGGTTTGGGTGAGATGCCAGCAAAAGAATTATGGGACACCACAATGGACCCACAACACCGAGTACTCATTAAAGTCAGCCTTGATGACGCAGCTGCAGCGGATGATCTATTTGCAGTCCTTATGGGTGAAGACGTAGAACAACGTAGACAATTTATTCAACGCAACGCAAAAGATGTCCGATTCTTAGATATTTAACCCACTAAAACAAAGGTAAACAATGGACGAGCTCAGTAAAGATTTTGATCGAGTAGAAGTGGTTGATCTCCAAGTGGAGATGGCACGCTCTTATCTTGATTATGCAATGAGCGTTATTGTCGGCCGCGCGCTTCCAGATGTTCGAGATGGTTTAAAACCAGTACACCGCCGTGTTCTTTATGCAATGTATGACGGTGGGTATCGGCCAGATAAGGGTTATTACAAATCATCTCGCATTGTTGGAGATGTTATGGGTAACTATCACCCACATGGAGATGGTGCTATCTATGACACTGTTGTTCGTTTGGCACAAACATGGTCACTTCGTTATCCATTAGTTGACGGAAACGGCAACTTCGGCTCACCTGGTAATGATCCAGCCGCAGCCATGCGTTATACCGAAGCTCGTCTTTCACCTATCGCGATGGAAATGATGCGAGATATTGATGAAGACACAGTTAATTTTTCTCCTAACTACGACGGCCGTTCAGAAGAACCTGATGTATTGCCAAGCCGCTTCCCTAACTTACTTGTAAATGGAAGCGCTGGAATTGCAGTTGGAATGGCAACCAATATTCCCCCACATAATTTGAGAGAAATATCAGAAGGGGTTATCTGGGCTCTAGAACACCCGGAAGCAAAATCTGACGAACTCCTTACTCAATTATTGAAAGTTGTTAAAGGGCCAGACTTTCCAACTAAAGCACTCATAGTTGGTCGCACTGGCATTGAAAGTGCATATCGCACAGGCCGTGGATCTATAACAATGCGCGCAGTTGTTTTAATTGAAGAAATAAACAAACGCACATGTTTGGTTGTTACTGAATTACCGTACCAAGTGAACCCTGACAATTTAGCTCTAAAAATTGCAGAGCTTGTTAAAGAAGGAAAAATAAAAGGCATTGCAGATGTTCGTGACGAAGGTAATGAACGTTTAGGCCAACGCCTCGTTATTGTTCTTCGAAACGACGCGATTCCTAAAGTTGTTCTTAATAATTTATACAAACAAACACAACTACAAGACACATTCGGAGCCAACATGTTGGCGTTGGTTGATGGTGTTCCAAGAACACTTCGTCTAGATGAATTTGTGCGGTATTACATCGAGCACCAAGTTGAAGTAATTATCCGTAGAACCAAATACCGCCTTTCTGAAAAAGAAAAACGAGCACACATCCTCAAAGGCTATTTGAAAGCTTTAGATGCACTTGATGCAGTCATCGCTTTAATCCGAGCGAGCACAACCCCAGAAGAAGCTCGAACAGGTTTGATGAAGCTACTTGAAGTTGATGAAATTCAAGCTAACGCAATTTTGGATATGCAACTTCGAAGAATTGCTGCGTTAGAGCGCCAAAAGATTAACGATGAGTACGACGGCCTTATGGCAGATATTGTTGAACTCACCGCGATATTGGCAAGCACTGACAAACAGCGCGAAATAATCAAAACTGAACTCAATGAAGTAGTTACTAAGTATGGCGACGAAAGACGCACTCAAATTGTCGCTAACGAAGGTGATTTTTCAGCCGAGGATCTAATTCCTGATCAAGACGCAGTTGTGACTATTACTCATAGCGGTTACGCCAAGCGAACAAATGCAGATCTTTATCGGTCCCAAAAACGCGGAGGAAAAGGCGTTAAAGGCGCTGCACTAAAACAAGACGACGTAGTTGATCATTTCTTTGTAGCATCAACCCACGATTGGTTATTGTTTTTTACAAATCAAGGACGCATGTATCGGGCGAAAGTTCACGAACTTCCAGATGCTGGTCGTGATGCACGCGGACAACACGTTGCAAACCTTATGGCCTTTAAGACAAACGAAACAATTGCACAAGTTTTATCAATCAAGAATTATGAAGTTGCTCCATATTTAGTAATCTCAACAAAAAGTGGATTAGTTAAGAAAACTCCACTTATCGAATATGACTCACCACGTGCTGGCGGATTAATTGCTATCTCGCTTAAAAATAATGATGAAGTTGTTAGCGCATCATTAGTAGATGGAAGTGATGAACTCTTGTTAGTTTCTAAAAAAGGAATGGCAATGAGATTCACAGCCGATGATGAAACATTGCGCCCCATGGGTCGATCAACAAGTGGTGTAATTGGAATGAAATTTAGGGCCGGGGATGAACTTCTTACAATGGCCAGAATCAACTCACAAGATTCAAACTTATTAGTTTTCACCGCAACCGACGGTGGTTACGGCAAAAAAACTCCTATCGACGAGTATCGCCTTCAAGGCCGCGGTGGAATTGGAATTAAAGCTGCAAAGATTGATGAGGATTCCAGAGGGGTGCTTGTAAGTGCTCTCGTCTTGCGCGATGAAGATGAGGTGCTTGCGATAACTTCTGCTGGTACAGTTATGCGCACTCCAGCAGCTGAAGTACGTCAAACCGGGCGTGATTCAATGGGAGTACGTTTAGTAAATCTCGCTGATGATGTACACGTGGTTTCTGTAACCAAGAGCGCAGAGAACTGAAAATAAGCGTAAGAATTCTGGCAGTTTTGGACCTACCTCTACTTGCCTGTAGCCTTACCGAGGTTTTCGGGCCTGTAGCTCAGCCTGGTTAGAGCGCTTCCCTGATAAGGAAGAGGTCGGAGGTTCAAGTCCTCCCAGGCCCACTCGTTAACCG
>WLOF01000008.1 GCA_009699375.1 Actinomycetota bacterium | reverse complement strand
GAACGATGTATTACTGTGATGGATTTTCCGGGTGCATCCAGTGCTGCAACAGCAGCCCGTGCCGTTGCTCCTGAACCCAGAACAACAATTGAATCAAAATGAGAATAACCATTGAAGGATAAGGCATCTAAAAATCCTGGTACGTCGGTGCTTATTGCATGCCAACCCTCTGCGGTTTTAGATAACGTGTTTGCAGAATTAATACGTTTAGCAAGGGCATCCACCGTTGATGCAAGAGCTATGACTTCTTCCTTAAGTGGCATCGTCAATGAAAAACCAGTCCAAGATTCGTCTCGAGAAGTGATGAACTGCTTGAGTTGTCCAGCACTCACCTCAATAGCCGAATAGTCTCCATCGATTCCCAATTCTCGATAGGCGCATTGGTGAAGCGTGGGCGAAAGAGAATGCGCGATCGGTGATCCGAGAACAGCGCAGCGAATCATGGCTTTTTTCCAAATAATCCAGCGCGATAATTCTTTTCATATTCGGATTTCCATTGATTGAATTCATTAATAGAGGCCGTAAATCGGGTGTCTCCCGGCTTGACGGTGATGAAAAAAATCCAATCACCACTCATTGGTTGCATCGAAGCCTCCATAGCCGCTTTACCTGGGGTGCCAATTGGTCCAGGAGGTAAACCGTAATGCAGATAGGTGTTGTAAGGCGAGGATAATTTTGTAGATGCCAAGTCGAGAAATATTTGACCCCGCGAATGCTTGATGAAATGCACCGTCGTATCTAATTGCAACGGCATGCCCTTTTTAAGCCGGTTTCGAATAACCTGTGAGATTTTGGGAAAATCTCCTTCATCGCCTTCTGCTTGAATGATTGAAGCAATAGTTAAAAGTTGCATGGGGGTGAAACCATCTCTCCCTTGTACTAAACCGTTCGAAACAACTTCGCTACTAAACCTATCGACCATCTCCTGCAGCGCTTGTAACGCTGATGTTCCTTTAACGAAGCTGTACTGTGCCGGGAAGAAGAGCCCTTCAGTTCCTGAAAAGCCCTGGGGAAGTTTCACATTGTTAGCAGCGCTCAATAGAGATTTCGAATCGAAACCCGCTTTATTCAGCTCAGCAAATATTTCACTCCGCCAAGCACCTTCCTTAACAACAACAAGACCAGGAATACGAGAGGCGTCGAGAAGTTGAGTTAAAGCATCTTGCGCTGATATTTTCAATTGCACTCTATGTATTCCTGGTGCGATACCCGCGGAACGAACATCACTTACCGCCAAGCGGAAGAACGCTTCTGATGAAGCAACTACTCCTCGTTGATAGAGAATGCGAGCAATCTGAAGGCCCGAATCTCCCTTCTTTATATCTATGAGTGTGTCCGTTCCAGATGGCGAAGTCACGTAATCCAAAACTTTGATTGACCGAACTCTGATCTCATGAATAACTGCTGTTGTACCGATGATCAATGTAAAAGCGAGAATGAGCGAAACGAAACGATTTCTTCTCAAATCACGTCCGACCTTCTGCTTGTCGTTCGATTGCTAACCCTTGTTCCAATATCCCCACTGCAGCAATCTGATCAATTTCCTTGCGGGCTTGTTTACTATTTTTGCCTGATGCTTTTAACTGTGCCCCTGCCATTACCGTCGATAATCTCTCGTCAATTAAAGTTGTTGGAATATTAAACCGCTCTTCCATTTCACGAGCAAAAATTTCTGAGTTAGTTGAGGAAGCGCTCGATTGTCCTGACAAATGCAGAGGATTACCTATGTAAATCGTGACAGGTGAATACTCTTCAATAATTCCTGCAATCAAAATCCACATTTCAGGGCTTTGTGCATTGAGCGTTGCCACAGGGCTTGCGATTATTGCCTCGAGGTCACTGACGGCGACTCCGATTCGTACAGTTCCGAAGTCAAAGGCTAAACGACGACCTTTAAGCAATTTTTTTAACCTGCAATTGTTTCGGAAAGCGCAAGGAGCATCTCATCTACTTTGGACTTATCAGTTCCTCCACCTTGCGCGAAATCATCCTTGCCTCCCCCGCCGCCACCTAACACTTGAGATCCCAACTTAACAAGCGTTCCAGCTTTAAGCCCACGCGTCCGAGCGCTATCGCTTACAGCGACAACTAGTAGCGGTTTACCTGCAACGATGCTCACCAAAGCAACGACACTTTCATTTGACCTATTCCGCAGATCTAGTGCCATAACGCGCAAATCCTCGACTGCTACATCATCGGCAACTTTTGCTGCGACAACATGTATTCCGTTGACGATCTTCGCATTTGCCCACAGCGCTCCAACTTGCGCGAGGGCTTGAGAAGAGCGAAAGCCGGTCAATTCTTTTTCAGTCTCACGCATTTTTTCAATCAAATCTGAAATTCGTTCTGGTAACTCATCAGTGCGCGCACCCTTAATTATTTGGGTCAGGGAATTGAGAAGAACATGCTCTCTGGCTAGGAAACGATAAGCATCTACCCCAACGAGAGCTTCAACTCGTCGCACGCCCGCACCTATCGAAGATTCTCCAAGCAGCTTAACGATGCCCAATTGCCCGGAACGCGTGACATGTGTACCACCACAAAGTTCCCGAGCCCAGTCGCCAACGCTGATAACTCTGACGACATCACCATATTTCTCGCCAAAAAGAGCCATGGCCCCAATTTTTTTCGCTTCGTTTTGGGACATACTTTGAGCGCTCACTTCTAAATCTTCTAGCAGAAGTGAGTTCACTCGTTCTTCGACATCATTAAGTGTTGATGCAGGAACAGCACTTGTTGCTGGAAAATCAAATCTAAACCGACCGGGCGAATTTTCTGACCCAGCTTGCGTAGCTGTTTCACCCAAGATCTCGCGGAAAGCTTTATGAACCATATGCGTAGCCGTATGCGCTCGAGAAATAGCACTTCTACGTTCTTGATCAATCTGAGCAAGGACCGCTGACCCCTGGGCGATTACACCTTTCGTAACTCGTCCTCTATGAACGAAAATACCCGGAACTGGCGTTTGTACGTCATCAATTTCTACTATCGACCCATCAGGAAAAGTTATTAAACCGCCATCTGCGAGTTGCCCACCGCCTTCTGCATAGAACGGCGTCCTGTTAAGTACCAACTCCACATCGTCCCCGGTGGATGCGCTAGAAGATATTTCGCCATCAATCAAAATTCCGTTAATGATCGACTCCGCTACTTGGTGCGTGTAGCCAACAAATTCATTTGCGCCACTTTCATCCGCGATCTTGCGATATTGCGTTAAATCAGTGTGGCCGCTCTTTTTTGCTTTCGAGTCAGCCTTTGCACGATCCCGCTGTTCTTTCATGAGACGACGGAAACCATCTTCATCTACCCGGAGACCTTGTTCTTGCGCCATTTCTAAAGTTAAATCAAATGGAAAACCATACGTGTCATGCAGTTTGAAGATATCTGCCCCAGGAAGCGTTGTCCCTTTATCTTTTTTGATTTGCGCACTTGCAGTATCAAAAATCTGCGTACCACTTTTCAAAGTAGTGAGGAAGGTTTCTTCCTCAGATGCGCTCACTGAAAGAATTCGTGCGCTATCGCTGATCAATTCAGGATATTGCGGTCCCATGGCCGCTATAGAAACTTTAACTAGTTCTTCCATCACGGGATCATGAGATCCTAGAAGGCGCATATTTCGAATGGTGCGTCGCATCATTCGGCGCAACACATACCCGCGACCCTCATTGCCTGGCGTAACGCCATCACCAATAAGCATTGCTGAGGTTCTGGCATGGTCAGCTATTACACGCAGTAAGACATCTGATTTTGAATCTTTCCCATATTTCGTACCGTTAAGAGCGCATGCTCTATCCAAAATTTGCCTCGTAGTATCGATCTCATAGATATTTTCCACGCCCTGCAAAAGTGCAGCAGTACGTTCCAGTCCTAAACCTGTGTCAATGCTTTTAGCGGGTAATTCTCCGAGAATAGGAAACCCATCTTTTCCGCCACCTTCGCCACGTTCGTTTTGCATGAAAACCAAATTCCATACTTCCAAATATCGGTCCTCATCAGCGACTGGACCCCCCTCTTTGCCATAAGCAGGGCCACGATCATAATAAATTTCAGAACAGGGTCCGCACGGCCCCGGAACTCCCATTGACCAAAAATTATCCGCCATCCCGCGACGCTGGATACGATCCTTTGGAACACCAATCTTTTTATGCCAAATATCTGCAGCCTCGTCATCATCGAGATAAACCGTTACCCAAAGTTTTTCCTCAGGAAAGCCGTAGCCACCTTCCGAGATTGAACGAGTGAGAAGTTCCCAAGCTAAAGCGATTGCATCTTCTTTGAAATAATCTCCGAATGAGAAATTCCCGCACATTTGGAAGAACGAAGCGTGACGTGTTGTTTTGCCAACTTCATCAATATCTAATGTCCGGACGCATTTTTGAACTGACGTCGCCCTCTTATAAGGAGGCGTCACTTCGCCAAGAAAAAATGGTTTGAATGGGACCATTCCTGCATTCACTAATAAAAGATTTGGGTCATCCGCGATCAAAGAAGCAGAAGGTACAACAGTGTGTTTGAGACCTAAGCTATTTCCAGATTCGAAAAATTTAAGCCAGCGTGATCGAACTTCAGCAGATTCCACAGCGCTAAATTATTCTGACTTCTTTTTACGACTACGTGACTTTTTCATCTGAGCTGCGCTCATCAATACGCCTACCGCTTTGAGGGCAGGTCCGCCTTTGTCTAAGAATGAAGTTGCGATGTCATTAACTTTGGTAGTAATTTCCTCCGCATTTTTAGTTATCTTATTCAAAGATTGAAGCGGACCATTTACAAGTGTCACCGTTGTTGTCACTTCTTCCAATAATGGAGTGGCCTCATCGGTCATTGTTTTCAGAGAAACCTTCGCTTCATCAATCAGGCGACCAAAACGAATAACCGCATAGCTAATGGCAGCTGCAATTATGAGTAACGCACAAGCAGCAATGATTGTTGCGATTCCGCCAGGTCCCATGTCAGCGCCTTTCTAGGCTCGATTATGAGTGAAGCCTACCTGACGCAAGGCTAACCAATCTGCGGAATGAGAACGTTCGGACTCTTGTGTTCGCGATGAGCCACCACAGCAGCAGAGTGATATTCCTCAATCTTGGCTAATAGGGCGGGATCAGAATAAGGACGCCCATCAACTACGCCACCTAGGGTGCAATCAATTACTGCCGCCACATCCTCGCCCGATAAAGTTTTATGAATCTCAAGCGCATGCGCCAAAGCTAGAACTTCATTGCGATTTACCTTGAGCAATTCTTCGGCTTTGAGCAAAAGTCCAGAAAGGTTATCTTCAATTCTGTCACCAAGTGCGCGTTGCATCTCTTTTGCCGAATCGTCCTTACCTTTTCCTCCACCGGGTGATCCCACTTCGAATCTACGATTACTCGCATGAGATGAAATTGTGGAGCCCATTCCCCAGTGACCTTCCATTAACGATGCAATTGTTGTCGCACTCTCTAAATCTCCTGATACACCTGATGAATTATCTCCATCAAAAAACATTCGCTCTCCCGCTAATGAGGCTAACGAAACCAATATGTCCGCTTGATACTCGGTTCGCCAGCGGGTGAACTGGTCATCCGGCGGAATACTCGCAACCATTCCGAGATAATCTGATCCTTTTTCGATTGTGGCTAAATCAATAGCCATATGTTGACGAACGCGATGCGCCATTACTGCGTGACATGCTTCATGAATAGCAACAGCATGGCGTTCGCGTTCAATGTATTCGACATCTTCCGAAGGCCCAAGCTCTTTCAATTGCTTTGCTTTAATGACATCCGGCCACGTAATTGACGTTCGTCCGTTTCGTATAGCGGTAATTAAGGCTTCATTGATGGTGTCTTTGATTGTTGCACCAGTTGCATAAGGAGTTATCGTGGCCAATTTATCGATTTCCTCGGTACTTAACGAGTGTGAAACCTTCGCTAAATAACCTTCATACGTGCGAACACGTCCAGCCTTACTTGGGTAACCAACGCGATACATACGATCGATACGACCAGGTCGCAAAAGCGCTTCGTCAAGTGCTTCTGGCATATTCGTTGCCATAACCACAAGAATTCGATATTTGGGAGGATTTTTAGGACGCATGCCGAGCGTTCTGCGCACAACTCTATTGATGAACCCGCGAGGTTTTTTCAACCCAGAAAGTTCAGTAAGTAGCGCTTGCAAAGTTCCCATTCCGCCACCACCGCCACCTCCGGCAGCTCCTCCAACCACGAAACTTTCTCGCGCTAATAGTGAAGCGCCCGCAGGCGATAAATAATTTCCACCATGACATGTATCGCCAAATACTGCTGCAGATGTTTTAGATGAACGTTGTGCGCCGCCCCCAGAGGGCATGATTCCGCGATTTCCTAGGGAATCAGCTTCATCGAAAAAGACAACTACGCCTCCGTAACGTAAAGCGAGTTTACGAAGTTTTCTGAATAACGATTTAACTTTTAAGACTCCGACGCCGAAAAACATGTTGGTAAAAGCACCTGGATCAACGAACACAAAGGGTTTTCCAGTTTCACCAGCCATAGATTCGGCCATTAAGGTTTTACCAGTGCCGGGAGGTCCCCATAACAAAATTCCGCCTGGAACATAACCGCCATGCTTTTCTATATCTTCGGGACGTTCTAAGAACATAAGATTTTCACGAATTCGATTCAGAACATGATCTTGTCCCCACACATCGGTGAATCGCGTCCGAATATCGTCTGGGAAATAGGTGTCCACACCTCCCCGACTAAGGAACCAAAACATCGCTCCGAATTGAATAATGACGAAGAAAACTGCAAATAAGAGTTGACCCAGCATGGGTAGCGCGCTCCATAGCGCCTTGGGGGCGAGGAATAACGCGCGGATCGGCGTCTCTTTATATACAGCACCCAATACGATCGAAAGCAGAAAAATCATCAAAATCCATTTGATCACGCGTGATAGTCGGTAACGCGTCCAATCACTGAGTTTATGTAACGTGTTATCTACAAAAGTAAAATATTTTTGCCACACACCGTGATACGGCGCAGCTAACTCTGCAATCAGAAAATGTATTTGGCGAACTATTTCTACTATCGCGAGTAAAACCAACCAAGATTTTGTATTCTTTACCTGTATAACAGCATCGCTAAAATTGAGTAATGGATTGTCGGCCAGCGCTGACCAAACTAAAACAAAAAATACTACCGTGAAGAGGATGAGGAATTTAGATCTATCGTATATCGACAGATGTACACGAGTTTTCCTGTCGGAATCTCGTTTGCGACTCGCAGGTACCTGCTCTTCGGTCATCGTGCTCCCCTTACGGTGAATGAATCTGAAATCTTAGTCATCAATACATAATTTTTGTTATAGCACTCTGTAGAACAACGAATCACGAATATATACATTTTTTGGCGATCGTTTGAAACCATCGACGTCTGATCTACAGTCTGAGATTTTCCACCATCGGTAAATGAGTAAATTGTACGAACTCCTCGAGCGCCTTTTCCTATCACCTCATAATCATCGATGATGCTGAATACGGGCGTACTCTTTGTCGGGTTTGATACCCATTCAGTGAGCGGAACAATTACATTCCTGAGAGAATTATACGAAACAGCATTAGCTTCTGCTGGAATCAGTGATCTCACTCTGGCGTAAGCAACAGGTACGTCAGTGGCAACAAAGCTGAAAATATCTTTAGGAGAAACACCTGGAGCGGAAGCGAAAGCTAGCTGCCACCTTACAAGCGATAATTTTTCAGCAGCCCCGAGCTCTGTTGATCGAGCTTCATGGGTCGTTAATCGCTCAGTAGAGATTTCACTCCAACTTGGTGGAACTGTGAAGTACACCCCTTCAGATTTAGAGGCAGCATACTTCTGAGATGTTCCGCCGCACCCAGTCACAAATAACACGACACTTAGGGTTAAAGAAAGTATTCCGAAACGATATGTCAATCACTTCTCCAATTTGGGAGCTGGAGTATCTATACCTGTTTCTTTTCGTTGAGCAGCGGTAATAGGAGTCGGCGCGCCAGTTAATGGGTCTCCTCCACTGGCAGTTTTTGGGAATGCAATCACTTCTCGAATGGAATCCGAACCGCTCAAAAGTGCACATACACGATCGAGACCAAGAGCGATTCCGCCATGTGGCGGTGGTCCATAGTTAAACGCTTCAAGTAAGAATCCGAATTTACTCATTGCTTCTTCATCACTTAATCCAATGACGTCAAAAACTTGTTTTTGCATTACCCGATCATGGATTCTTATCGAACCTCCACCAAGTTCTGTGCCATTAAGAACTATGTCATATGCATAAGCCAACGCGTTTTCTGGATCACTAGCAAAAGTTTTGGCAAACTCAGGTTTAGGCCCTGTGAATGGGTGATGCACCGCTGTCCATCCCCCATTGTCAGTACGTTCGAACATTGGTGCATCGACAACCCAAAGAAACTTCCATGAGTTCATGTCAATCAAATCGCATCTCCTTCCGATTTCATTACGCACTGCTCCTAGCAAATTTTGACTTGAACTCTTGTCACCAGCTGCAAAGAAAATAGCGTCACCAGCGCTAGCGCCAGCAACTTTGGCCACCGAAGCTAATTCTGTTTCCGACAAATTCTTAGCGACAGGCCCAGCCAGCGAACCATCTTCCTGCACTAAAACGTATGCCAAGCCTTTCGCGCCTCGAGCCTTAGCCCAGTCTTGCCACGCATCCAATTCACGTCGTGGCGAACTTGCTCCGCCTGGCATTACGACACTACCCACATATGGGGCTTGAAAAACTCTGAATTCAGTGTGGGCAAAAAAAGTTGTGAGGTCGCGTAGTTCGCAATCGAAACGAAGATCGGGCTTATCACTCCCGAATCGAGACATTGCATCCGAGTAAGTCATTCTCGGAATTGGTAAAGCGATATCAAAATCAACAATCTCTTTCCATACCTTTTGAACTATTTTTTCAGCAACAGCGAGGATGTCCTCCTGGTCAATGAAGGACATTTCTATATCCAATTGAGTGAACTCAGGTTGACGATCAGCTCTGAAATCTTCATCACGAAAGCACCGTGCTATTTGGTAATACTTTTCCATACCGGCGACCATAAGTAATTGCTTAAACAACTGAGGCGATTGCGGTAGCGCGTACCAACTTCCAGGTTGCAAACGAACTGGAACCAGAAAATCTCTAGCCCCTTCTGGTGTCGAGCGAGTTAAATACGGTGTTTCGATATCCAAAAATTCTTGATCATCCATTACTTGTCTAATCAGAGAAGTTACTTTAGAACGCATCCTCAAATTCTTTGCAGGCTTTTCGCGCCTCAAATCTAAATAGCGATATCGCAAACGGACTTCTTCGTTAATTTGTGCGTCATCCCCACTGTCAACGGGGAACGGCAAAGCGGAGGCTTCGCTGAGTACGACTATTTCGTCACCCATAATTTCAATATCACCCGTTGGAATTGCTGAGTTCGAATTTCCATCAGGTCGCAATGCAACTTCTCCAACAATCTTTAAACACCACTCAGCTCTCAGTGCACCTGCTAACTTTTCGTCACGTATGACAACTTGCACCGAACCAGTTGCATCGCGTAAGTCGATGAAGGCAACACCACCGTGATCGCGACGTCTAGAGACCCAGCCCGCCAAAGTAACAACGGTGCCAACATCGGAAGCACGCAAAGTACCCGCGCCATGAGTTCTTAGCATCGTCGAGCCACCTATTTCTTAACAGTTTTCAATTGAAGTGTTGTGAGCAAGGCGCTAAGAGTAACCGAGGTTGCATTGCCCGAGATCATTTCTTTCAACTCCACATTCCCGCTCTCAAGTTCTGAATCACCAAGTACGCAGGTGTAAATAGCCCCACTCTTATCAGCCGATTTCATGGCGTTCTTCAGGGCCTTATCTCCCATGGAAACTTCTACCGCAAGGCCAGCGTTTCGTATCTGGTGTGACAACTTCAGCGCCACATTTTTGGCTTTTTCGCCCAGCGGAATGAGATACAACAACGGGGAAACGTGATGTGATTCTAAAATACCTTCAGCTTCGGCAGCGAGCAACGCTCTATCAATACCTAGCCCGAATCCGATTCCTGAAATATTTTGTCCACCAATATTTTCCATAAGACCGTCATATCGTCCTCCGCCCCCGATCCCTGATTGGGCACCTAAATCCTCATGGACGAATTCGAAGGTAGTGCCAGTGTAATAATCCAATCCTCGAACCATCAAAGGGTTGATGCTGAACGGAATCCCCATGGCAGATAAATATCCTTGAACCTTCTTAAAGTGTTCAGAGGAATCCTCTGATAAATAATCCAGTAACCGTGGCGCTTTAGCCATTAGTGAAGAAACCTCAGGACGCTTATCATCAAATAATCGAAGCGGATTGATTCCAGCACGTGCACGAGTGGGATCATCAAGATTCAATTTTTCTATGTATGCAAGTAAATCCACTCTGTGTGCTTTACGAGAGTCCGCATCCCCAAGGGATGTAATATCTAAGCGAAATTTTCTCAGACCAATTCCATAAAAACCTTCGTACGCAAGCGCGATAACTTCTGCATCCAATGCAGGATCGTCAGAGCCAACGGCTTCGATTCCGAGGGAATAGAACTGTCTATAACGACCAGCCTGCGGTCTTTCCGCTCTGAAAAATGGACCGCAATAGAAAACTTTCACAGGTAGTGCAGACCGGTCTAACCCATGTTCGATAATAGAGCGCAGTGCTCCCACTGTTCCCTCGGGCCGCAGAGTGATCGAACGACCACCTCGATCTTCAAAGGTGTACATCTCTTTGGAAACTACATCGGTCGATTCGCCCACTCCTCGTGTAAAAAGTTCAGTATCTTCAAATACAGGCAACTCCAAAAGTTGGTAGCCAGCGTTTTTAATGGGGGCGAGCAATTTATCTCGCACGAACTCAAACCCGCTTGAACGGGGAGGAAAGTATTCGCTCACGCCTTTAGGAGATTGGTATTTCATCGCACTCCGCCGAGATTTTTTAGATAAGGATTAGTCCGGCGTTCGTGCTTCATTGTGGTTTCATCACCATGTCCAGGTAGTACTCGCAATGAATCAGGTAGTGGCCAAATCTTTTTCCTTAAAGTTATTTCCATTTCGGCAGCAGAACCCGTTGGCAAATCCGTCCGCCCAATAGACCCAGCAAAAAGAACGTCTCCGCTCACTAAAACCTCATCATCAATGGTGAAAATCATCGAACCACGGGTATGACCAGGGGCGTGAAGGGCCGTAACACTCATACCCAAAATCTCAATCGTTGATCCATTGCGCAATTCTCTTACATCTTTCGCCTCAATAAAGACGCTTTCACCTAATGTCGCGCTGAATGCTGGACTTAACGCTTTCTCCGGGTGAATCAAAAGCGCTCTGTCTTCGCTGTGAATATATGCAGGTATCTGATATCCGTCAGCTACAGGTGCAATCGAGAATGTGTGATCTAGATGGCCGTGGGTGGCTATGACGGCAACGGGTTTGAGTCCATAACTATCAATCAATGATGAAACATCGTGAGTGACATCTGGCATGCCGGGATCGAAAATCAAACATTCTTGACCAGCTGCCGGCGCAATAATCCAGCAATTGGTACCAAAAGCGGGGGCCGGAAAGGATAAAACAAGCATGCGAATCCCCCCATTTCCACTGACGTAGGTGGACAGGGTACCTTTTACCTCCGCACTAATAACCATCCCCAACCTTCACGACCGCCCATAACGGTCAACGCATTTCTATAGCGAGGGTCTTTTGACCTCACGCGCTGAAAGGACTAACCATGAACGAGATATCTCCTAATCAATCCGCCGCCGCCGCACTTATAGGTGATCCAGCTAATTTTGGTCGTGTCGCAGAAGATGGCACCGTTTATGTGAGAACCCCCGACGGAGAAAAAGCTGTTGGTTCATATCCCGGCAAAAGTCCTGAAGAAGCACTTGGGTATTTCGTTAGAAAATTTGAAGCGCTCGCATCAGAAGTTGCGTTACTCGCAGCTCGCGTTCGGAGTGGAGCAATGGTTCCGCAAGATGCAACAATCGCTGTCAATCGCTTGCGAACTAACGTTAAAGAACTCAACGGCGTTGGAGATCTACAAGCGCTAGCAACCGCCGTAGAACAAATTATTCCCGCCATTGAAGATGGTCGTGGGGCTTACGAAGCAAAGAAGCTGGCGGAGAAAGCTTTAAAAGCTGCACAACGGGAAACTGCGTTAGCAGTGAAAGAGAAGATTGTCGCTGAAGCACAATCTCTTGCGCTTTCAGAAAGTTGGAAAACCACCGGCGATCGTTTAAAAGTTTTGCTCGATGAGTGGAAAGTGGCTCCTCGTCTTGATAAGAAGACAGATGCTGAGATGTGGAAGAAATTCTCCTCATCACGAAACAAATTCGATAAAAGACGTCGCACACATTTCGCAACGCTAGACGCTGCTCAAAACAAAGTTGCCGAAGCTAAGAATGCAATTGTTACTGAAGCGGAATCCTTGGCAACATCTAAAGATTGGGTCGCTACTGCCCGTCGTTTTAAGGCTCTAATGGATTTATGGAAGGCGTCAGGCCGCGGAAAGAAGAACGAAGACGCCAAATTGTGGGCGCGATTTAAGATAGCCCAAGATCAATTCTTCGCTTCCAAAAATGCAGATTTGGAAAAACGAGAAGGGTCAATGAAAGCCAATCTTGAAAAACGCGACGCCCTCATCACACAGATCGAAGCGCTGCTACCCATCTCAAACGCTGAAACAGCTTCGAAAGCATTCCGTGAATTCGCTCGTCAATGGGACAAAATCGGTATGACCCAGAGAGAAAAACGAGTAGCACTCGATACGCGATTTGCTGCTGTTGAAACTCAAATTAAAGCGGCCCAAGAGGTTCAATGGAGAAAAACAGACCCCGTTGCAAAATCTAGAGCCAACGACGTTGTTCGCCAATTGGAAGAAGCCGTCGCAAATTATGAAAAACAAGCCGAAAAAGCCCAAGCTTCCGGCAATGCTAAGAAAGCTGCAGAAGCACTTGCAGCAGTTGAAGCTCGGCGCCAATGGCTCGCGGATGCCGTCAAAGGTTTAGAAGAGTTTACTAGCTAACGGTTTCTAATTATTGGTTGTGCGATACACGTCGTAAACGCCTTCAATCTGCCTTACTGCCGATAGCACAGCGTCTAAATGCGTTGCGTCCGCCATTTCGAAAGTGAAGCGGGAAAATGCGGTGCGATCTTTCGTTGTGCTTACTGAGGCACTCAGAATATTTACTTGTTGATCCGACAGCGTGCGAGTGACATCGGATAACAAGCGAGCACGATCTAACGCCTCTACCTGAATGTTCACTAGAAATACACTCGATGCGCCACTCAACCATGACACCCCAACAATGCGATCACTTTGGTGCATCTGTAGATCAGAAGCATTTACACAATCTCCCCTATGCACTGATACACCACTACCTCGCGTAATGAAACCAATGATTTCATCTCCTGGAACGGGTGTACAGCATCGGGCAAGTTTTACTAAAACATCGTCAATACCAGCTACTTCAATTGCACTGCTGGAGCGCCGACCAATAATTGTGCTGGTGGAAATGGATGAACTTTCCATCGTGGGTTCAGGATGAGAATCCTCAGCGCTCATTGTTGCAACTAGTTTTTCAACAATAGACGGTGCTGAAACATGACCGTCACCCACTGCTGCGTATAAAGCCGATATATCTGGATAATGTAAATCGTGAGCTAATTCCAACAAAGTGTGGCCAGCAAAAATCTTTTGAAGCGGAAGTCCTGCTTTACGCATCTGACGAGCGATCGATTCACGGCCTGCATCAATTGCTTCTTCCCGACGTTCTTTTGTAAACCATGCTTTAATTTTGGATCGTGCACGCGGGCTTTTAACGAAATTAAGCCAATCCCTACTTGGGCTAGCCGAATCCGATTTGTTTGTGACTACATCTACAACATCACCATTGCTGAGCGCCGACTCCAGTGGAATCAATCGTCCATTTACTTTTGCACCAACGCATCTATTGCCCACCTCTGTGTGCACTGCGTAAGCGAAATCAACAGGCGTGGAACCACCAGGTAGGGCAATAACGTTCCCTTTAGGAGTAAATACAAATACCTCTGGTGTGCCTAAGTCAAAGCGAAGCGCTTCGAGGAATTCCGAAGGATCTTCAGTTTCCTTCTGCCATTCATGCAATTGGCGCAGCCATAACATTTCGGGTGCGCTTTGGCTCTCACTCCCTTCTTTGTATTTCCAATGGGCAGCAATACCAAACTCAGCGCGCGAGTGCATCTCAAAAGTTCTGATTTGAATCTCGATTGCTTTCCCAGTGGGTCCAATAACAGTCGTGTGCAACGACTGATAAAGATTGAACTTAGGCATCGCGATGTAATCCTTAAATCGACCGGGCACGGGACTCCATCTGGCATGTATCGCACCCAGCACTGCATAACAGTCTCGGACATCTTGTACGAGAACTCGGATCCCAACTAAATCGTAAATATCATTGAAATCACGACCTCGGACAACCATCTTTTGATACACGCTATAAAAATGTTTCTGTCGCCCAGTAACGGTTGCTTCAATGCCATCTATCTTTAAATCTGTTTGTACGGCCGCAATTACTTGTTCACTCAACGCTTCTCTCGATGGAGATCGTTCGGCTACTAAACGTGCAATCTCTTCGAATTTCTTAGGTTCTAGAACGGCAAAAGAAAGATCTTCTAGCTCCCATTTCAAGGCATTCATTCCTAGGCGATGCGCTAGCGGCGCGTAAATATCTAAGGTTTCTCGCGCTTTACGCTCTGCGCTCTCTGGTTCAACAAATTGCCATGTACGCGCATTATGTAAACGATCCGCTAATTTAATTACCAATACTCTGATATCTCTGGACATGGCAACAATCATTTTCCGTACAGTTTCCGCTTCGGCAGTGGGTCCGTACGAGAGCTTGTCTAATTTTGTTACACCGTCTACAAGGTTTGCTACTTCATCTCCGAAATCCTTGCGTAACTTGGCAAGTGAATAATTCGTATCTTCAACTGTGTCGTGCAAAAGGGCGGCAACAAGGGCTTCGGAATTGAGTCCTAACTTCGCCAGAATCTCGGCAACTGCAACAGGGTGCGTAATATATTCATCCCCGGATTTACGCATTTGACCCGCATGCGCTGTTTTAGCTACGTCAAAAGCTAATTCGAGTGAATCAAGATTTGCGTTTGGATGGTGTTCTCGAAGCGCTGACGCAACGGGTTCGATTAATGCGTTCACCCTAGTAAGCCTACTTCAGTTGCAAAGTAACCTTTTAGCGACGACGCTTGCGCTTAGGTTGATTGCGAGGGCCTCGCTTGCCAGCATCCACTACTTGAGTTTGGGTATCAGTTGACGCTCCTGAAGTAACAGATGCGCCTACAGATCGCGAATTCACACGCTTAGCCAGTGCTTTCATAGCGGGTTCGCGTTCACGCAAGACTGCAAGTATCGGCGTAGCAATAAAAATCGAAGAATATGTACCTGTTGCAAGTCCGATGAAGAGGGCGAGTGAAAGATCTTTGAGCGTTCCTGCACCTAGTAGCCCCGCACCTACAAAAAGAATCGAACCAACAGGCATCAGCGCTATGAGAGATGTGTTGAAAGATCGAACGAGGGTTTGATTGACGGCCAAGTTCGCGGCTTGAGAATAGGTCATTTTCGAAGTGCTCGTGATGGTGCGAGTGTTCTCTCGGACTTTATCGAAAACCACGACCGTGTCATACAGCGAATATCCCAAGATCGTTAAGAATCCAATCACAGTCGCCGGCGTAACATCGAAACCTACAAGTGCGTAAATTCCAACAGTGATGAATACGTCGTGGATGACTGCCAAAATCGCGGCCGCCGCCATCTTAGGTTCAAACGCCATAGCAAGGTACAACAGCACCACTATTAAGAATGCGAAGAGTCCATAAAGGGCTTTTCGAGTAATTTCCTTGCCCCACGAAGGTCCGACAATTTGAGTATCGATTACATCAGTTGTAATGCCAAATTTTGCGGCCAATGCATCTTGAACCGCATTTGATTGCAAAACGGATAAAGATCCCGTTTGCACACGCACTTTATCAGTGCCAACTTTCTGGATAATTACCTCGCCAGGAATAGATGTGGTTGCAACGGCACTGCGCGCATCCTCAATAGAAATTCCGGTTTTAGTAACGGTATAAGACGATCCACCTTTGAACTCGAGTCCAAGATGTAAACCTTGCAGTGATAAAGCAAAAGCTGAAGCGATAATCAGCAAACCTGAAAGCGCATACCAACGACGGCGCTTGCCGATGAAATCAATCGATGTATCCCCGCGATAAAGGCGACCACCCAAACCTGAAAGTTTGCTCATGGTTATGCCCCTTTCTCAGATGTAAGCGGCGTTGTAATAACACCCAAGCTTTTAGAAGAAACACCCGAAAGCGTATGTCCCGAGCTATAGAAATTCAGTTTTGCCAATACAACAACAATTGGTTTGGTAAATAAGAACACCACGAAAAGATCGATGAGCGTGGTGAGACCAAGTGTGAACGCAAATCCTCGGACACCACCAACAGCTAGTAGATACAACAAAGCTGAAGCGATGATCGATACAAAGTCTGCAACGATAATTGTGCGACGAGCGCGCACCCAGCCGGTTTCAACAGCTGAACGCAGGGATCTACCTTCGCGCACTTCATCGCGTACACGTTCAAAATAAACAATGAACGAGTCGGCCGTAATACCAATTGCCACGATTGCGCCTGCAATTCCAGCTAGTGTGAGTGTGAATCCAATCCACTTGCCAAGCAAAAGAATTAAAAGATATGTAAGAGATCCCGCAACAATCAAGGACCCAACAGAAACAAGGCCTAGACCACGGTAGTAGAGCAGAGAGTAGAGAAGTACTAAACCAAGACCTAAGAAGCCAGCCAGTAATCCTGCCCGTAGTTGATCAGCGCCAAGAGTTGGAGAAATTTGCTGAACTTCTCCGCGATCAAAGGCTAAAGGTAGAGCGCCGTATTTCAAAACATTTGCCAAATCTTCCGCTTCAACTTGTCCAAAGCTTCCAGTAATTTGTGCATTTCCTGCAGTAATTGGTTCATTAATTCGCGGTGCGGATACAACTAAACCATCCAAGACAATTGCTACTTCGTTAAGCGGAGGAGTCAATTTTGTGACACGAGTTGTAAGGTCAGCAAAAGCTTTCGTTCCGTCGTTGTTGAAGTTCAGAAGAACATACCAACCGCTACCAGATGATTGATTGATTGCAGCGCTGGCTTTGGAAACTTGTCGTCCCAATACTTCTGCACCTGCAAGAATATATTTTCCATTACCACCACGATCGCAAGCGACAATAGGCTCGGTTGCCACATCGGAACCAGTGCCTTGGCGATTAACAGGTTGCGTACAATCTAAAGAAGCAAATTTCTTCCCAACAGCAGGTGATAATCCGGAAGCAGTTATCGCGGCAGCAGTTGCTGTATCTGTTGCGCTTACCGGAGTTGGAGCACCTGAAACTAAAACTTGACGGAAGCGAAGCTCTGCAGTTTGACCAACGAGATCAACAACCCGACGTCCTGTATCTCCCGGAACTGAAATAACAATTTGACGATTAACGCCGCTGCCTTGTGCCGTTACTTCACTTTCAGCAACACCCAAAGAGTTAACGCGTTGGCGAATAATTGAAACTGCTTGATCGATAGCAGCGTTCGTAACTTTGCCAGTTTCACCTTGTGTGATTCGTGGTTGCAACGTCACGCTCGTACCGCCGCGAAGGTCGAGACCTAATCGAACCGCAGTTGCACCTTGAATAAATACAGCAGCTAAAAGGGCTAGGAACACCACAGCCACAATCGCAAGATTGCGACCGGACTTTGAGGCGCTTTTAGGTGAACGAGTCGAGGAAGAGGTAGACATGGGTAGAGAGTCTAGGCATCTTCGGCTGATGTGTCGAAAAGAGTTGAATTTACGCCGGCCGGAGCAGCGTGACCAACGTGGAGAAATCCTTGCGACGTGGCCATTCGGCCTCTGGGTGTGCGCACCATAAATCCATTTCTTACGAGGAATGGCTCTGCGACCGCTTCTACAGTTTCCACTTCTTCCCCGACAGCAATAGCCAATGTGGAAAGACCAACGGGTCCCCCATTAAATCGCTCAACCAGTGCCAATAAGACGCTTCGATCCAATCGATCAAGACCCTTTTCATCTACTTCATACATTGTTAACGCTGCCATTGCATCGCCATGGGTTAGCGTCGAGCCCCCGCGTACCTGCGCGTAATCTCTCACGCGGCGTAGAAGGCGGTTGGCAATTCGTGGTGTTCCGCGCGAGCGTCCAGCAATTTCTGCAATCGCTTTCCCTTCTATCTCTAATTTGAGTAACGCCGCACTTCTTTCCAATACTTGCGCAATTTCATCAACGTCATAAAAATCTAAATGTGCAGTAAAACCAAAACGATCGCGTAACGGTCCGGGTAACAAACCTGCACGAGTTGTTGCCCCCACTAACGTGAAGTGTGGGAGCGTCAAAGGAATTGCTGTTGCACCCGGTCCTTTACCCACGACAACATCAACGCGAAAATCTTCCATTGCTAAATACAACAGCTCTTCAGCAGGTCGTGGAAGGCGATGAATTTCGTCAAGGAATAATATTTCGCCCTCGACCAGCGATGAAAGAATCGCAGCCAAATCACCTGCATGTGTAATTGCAGGACCGCTTGAAATGCGAATCGGTGCTTGCATTTCACTGGCTAAAATAAGGGCAAGGGTCGTTTTACCAAGTCCTGGGGGGCCAGAAAGAAGCATGTGGTCTGCAGAAGAATTTCTTGCTCGTGCAGCGGATAACAAAACATCGATCTGTTCGCGTACGCGATGTTGGCCGATAAATTCAGAAAGCGCCTTAGGTCGAAGCGCCAATTCTGCAGCTGATTCGTCGCTATGACCCGATGGAGCTACTAATCGCTCGTTGTCAGTTGCCATCAGCGCCCTCCACTTTGCAAAGCCCGACGCAGAAGTTCACTTAACTCGATTCCCGCAGGATCAGCACCCGAAGCACTGATGTCAGAAACAACTCGCGAAATCGCACCATCTGCTTCTTTAGACGAATAACCCAAACCAACTAACGCTGATACAAGATCTTCACGCCAAGGAGCTTGATGTTTAATCTTGTCTCCTGAAGCAGAAAGATCGTTGAGTTTTCCTTTAAGCTCCAAAATTAATCTTTGAGCGCCTTTGCGTCCTATTCCAGGGACGCGTTCTATGCCCGCAACATTTTCTTGAGCAATAGCAGTTGCAAGATCTGACGGGGATAAGACCGAAAGTATAGACATAGCAACCTTTGGACCTATGCCAGATACTGTTTGAACTAGCTCAAAGAGTAGACGAGATTGTTCATCGAGAAATCCAAACAATGTTAAAGAATCTTCGCGAACAACCATGGTGGTAAACAAGTTCGCTTCTGCGCCAATGTTTAAAGATGTGCTTGTCATTGGAGTTACCACTACCGCATATCCAACGCCGTTGACGTCAATGACAACGCGTTCAGTTGAAAGGGCTCGGACTCGCCCAGTAAGCGATGCAATCATCTTGCTCTCAATTCCTTGAGTCGCAATTTTTCTTTTGCAACAGCTGTACTGAGTCGATCAGAACTTTTTCCGCGCCACAAGTGACAAATGGCAAGAGCAAGAGCATCGGTACTATCAACAGGTTTTGGGATTTCATCAAGATTGAGGATTCTTCTCACCATTTCGGCCACCTGTTTTTTATTAGCCCGCCCCATCCCAGAAACAGCTGCCTTCACTTCGCTCGGAGTGTGCATAACAACTGGAATAGATGACTTAGCCGCAATCAAAAGAGCAATCCCGGCAGCTTGAGCTGTACCCATAACAGTGCGCACGTTATGTTGTGAAAAAACGCGTTCAACCGCAATTACATCTGGGTTGTAATCATCAATCCATACTTGTAATTGAGATTCGAGTGACAATAGACGTTGTTCTAATGGGCTTTCCGATGATGTGAGAATAACTCCAACGCCTACTAAGGAAATTGCAGATCCCACTGTTCCCTCAATAACTCCCACACCACAACGAGTTAAACCTGGATCTACTCCTAGAACGCGCATGAGTTACACAGCCAACCCTTCATACAGCCAGCCTAGTTTGGATTCGTTTGAATCAACCCAGGCTCGCCATGATCTCATCTGAGATATCAAAATTTCCATAAACATTCTGCACATCATCCAACTCTTCTATAGCTTCGATTAATGCAATTACTTTCTGGGCACCTTGGGCATCGAGAGGTACTGACATAGAGGGCAAGAATGAGGATTCAGCAGAGTCATAGTCAATGCCAGCAGTCTGTAATGAAGTACGTACCGCTACCAAATCACTTGATTCGCACACAACTTCAAATGAATCACCCAAATCGTTCACTTCTTCCGCTCCGGCTTCTAGCACTGCTTCCAAAATCTTCTCTTCAGTCACAGTAGAAGTTTTGGAAACCAAAACAACACCTTTTCGATTAAACAGATAAGCAACAGAACCAGGATCACCCATTCGGCCGCCGTTACGAGTGACAGCTAAACGAACTTCACCTGCTGCTCGATTGCGGTTATCAGATAAACATTCAATAAGAATGGCAACACCATCTGGACCATAACCTTCATACATAATCGTTTGCCAATCTGCCCCTCCGGATTCAAGCCCCGCGCCTCTCTTAATAGCTCGTTCAATATTGTCTGCGGGCATGGAATTCTTTTTCGCCTTTGCAACGGCATCAAAAAGTGTTGGGTTACCGGCCATATCTGGCCCACCATTTCTAGAAGCTACTTCAATGGCTTTGATGTACTTAGCAAAAGATTTTGCTCTGCGAGAATCAATAATCGCTTTCTTATGCTTTGTTGTTGCCCACTTGGAATGGCCTGACATTTTTTACTCCACCTCAATGAAGTTTGTTTCCAAACTCCAACGCTCGTCTCTGGTAGAACTTCTACTAGGACCCTCAAAATGCATTGCTTTACTTTACTTGATGGATTTCTCAACCTTGCACACTTGTTCAACGAAATATCGATGAATGCGATTATCCCCCGTTAATTCAGGATGAAAAGAGGTGGCCAACAGAGTGCCTTGACGAACGGCTACCGGATGCTCGCGTCCATCTGGAGATTTCACGCTAGCTAAAACTTCCACCCCGGACCCAACGGATTCAACCCATGGTGCTCGAATAAAGACAGCTTTCATCAATGGCGTAGTAATACCATCTACATGCAGATCGCTTTCAAACGAATCCACTTGTCTACCAAATGCATTGCGCCTAACGGTGATATCCATTCCACCGAAAGTTTTTTGATCTTTCGTTGCATCTAGAACTCGATCCGCCAATAAAATCATTCCAGCGCAAGAACCATAAACTGGCATTCCCTTTTGTATGCGATTTTGAATCACATCAAAAACTCCAAATTCCTCTGCAAGCAGAGCAATAGTTGTTGATTCTCCACCTGGAAGGATAAGTGCATCAATATTTTCAATTTCAGATGGGCGTCTAACAGAAAATGGACTGACGCCACATTCTTCAAGCGCTTTTATATGTTCACGAACATCACCTTGTAAGGCAAGAACTCCGACCTTCATTGTGAAAGTACGTTACCAACCGCGCTCAGCTAGACGGTGTGGCACTGGAATATCAGCAACATTTATTCCCACCATCGCATCGCCTAGTCCGCGAGATGCATCTGCAATAACCTTTGGATCATCAAAAAATGTTGTTGCCTTCACGCACGCCGCAGCGCGACGTGCAGGATCCCCAGATTTGAAAATGCCTGAGCCAATGAATACTCCATCCGCGCCCATGTGCATCATCATCGCTGCATCCGCAGGTGTGGCTATTCCACCAGCAGTGAAAAGTACAACCGGCAATTTTCCATTTTGAGCAACTTCTTTAACTAATTCATAAGGTGCTTGCATTTCCTTTGCGGCGACATAAAGCTCGTCTTCGCGCATGGAAGTTAAGCGACGAATCTCGCCGCCAATTTCTCTCATATGTGTTACGGCATTAGAAACGTCTCCTGTGCCGGCTTCGCCCTTAGAGCGAATCATTGCTGCACCTTCATTGATGCGACGAAGTGCTTCTCCCAAATTCGTTGCACCGCATACAAATGGAACAGTGAAATTCCATTTATCGATGTGATTCTTGTAGTCAGCGGGAGTTAAAACTTCAGATTCATCAATGTAATCAACACCCAAACTTTGCAAGATTTGAGCTTCTACGAAATGCCCGATGCGAGCCTTAGCCATAACGGGAATTGACACCGCCGCTTTAATTTTTTCAATCATGTCAGGATCAGACATACGTGCAACGCCACCTTGCGCGCGGATGTCTGCAGGAACTCGCTCTAGAGCCATAACAGCAACAGCGCCTGCGTCTTCAGCAATCTTTGCTTGTTCGGCATTAACGACATCCATGATGACGCCACCTTTAAGCATCTCTGCCATTCCGCGTTTAACTCTGGCGGTGCCCTTTGACTCAGACATCACAACTCCTCAAACTTTCACCACTCGGGATAGGTACTTGCACTAGAGCACATCCTACTTTGTCGGAGCGGGACTTGCAGACTCAGCCGGGTAGATGAAATCAGGCGCAGATGCCACCAAGGCGACCCATATTTGTCCAGGTGCAAAGGGCAACGGATTGCCATCTTCTAACGTCCATGTTGTTTGCTCTTGAGCATTAGGGCGTATCCATCTAGCTGCGAATGATTTGCCGTTACGAAGAATAAATCCCTGCCCTGATCCCACCGTAATAGAAAGAGGCGTGATCCCTCCAACTTTGTCGTGATACGTAGAATCAATAATTGAAACTATCTGAATAACCAATGTCGTAGGCCCTAAAATTTCACCGGATGCACTCACATCAGAAGCGCCATGATGGCTCAACAACCAACGTGACTGGGTATCTGACCATTCTGCCGAATATGAATTAGCCGGCCAATTCATTTTCACGCTTTTGATTATTTTGCCGCCCGTCAATTCTGACGAAAACGACCATCCCATTTTTTTCGCTGTCGCAATTGTTACACCTTGTGTATCCAACTTCTTCATCAAATCTTTGCCCCTCAACACCATATCTACGGGCGATACGCGATTTGGATCTCGAGTGTAAATGAGAGACGATTCGTGTTGTGCGCCTAAATCCAAAACGCCACTGGCAGAAATGACAGGTAACAATTTCTTTTGTGCCCCACTATATGCAAACGCAACTTTTCCGTATTGAGCGAGTAAGTCGATGTCACTAATACGAGCGCTACGCACCGGGCCAATTTCCTCTGGTATTCGAGACGAAAACACCGCAGCCAGTCGTGTGAGCCCACCCTCAACTTGTTCTATGTAAACACAATCTGCATCTTCAAGGCCAATTTGTGGATGTGCCTCAGGAGTGTCATCTATTTTGACCACCAAGATTGGACCGCTCACGCCTTCATGTCCGCTTATTGGATTGATAGCCACCGGAGCATTTTTTGAAGTTGAAATAAGAGAACTAACGGATGCACATCCCGTAAGGGCGAAGAATGCTAAAAGTACTACTGCAGTGCCTATTTTTTTATAGCACATCATGTTCAAATTCGTAAGTCACCGGTAGTGGAGCAGTTCCTGCAAGTCTGAACACTTTGAAAATCCATTTTTTTCGAACTTCTCTTGTGCTATTGACTGCATCAACATGAATTGCAATTGCAATTCGAACTTTCTCGGTCAAATTTTCGAGTTCTCTCAGTAATGACTGCTCAGCCGAATCTACGCCCGATGAAAGATCGTTTTGCAAAAGACCAAGCGCACCCGATAAGCCACTTTCCGCCTGAGAGCGTTCTTCGATTCGAGCTTCGCGTGCTTGATAAGCGGCCGCAGTGAGCAAAAGCGCAGACGCAGGATCTGCGGCTTGGCTTCGAGCTAACTCTAAAGCAATGGCTGCTCTACGTTGCAAGAGGCTATCAAGATTAGCCCAACTGGTTTCAACGCGATGATGTAAACGATCGAGTCTGGTTGCAGAAAATGTCAGATACCACAGTGAGAACAAAATAGTGAGTCCAAAAACTAATCCTGATTTCATGAATTCTCTCCTTCTCTTCCCAGTAGTCGGCCCCACGAACGCGAATCAGATGCCAACCGAACTGTGGCACTGCCAACCATTGCCATTTCATATACTGAGAAAATCTGCTCTGCAACTGTATCCCAATCAAAAAACTTTGATCTCTCTTGCGCAGCAAGTGATAAACGCTTGCGTGCCGGATCATCCCGCAGTAAATCGATAATCTTCTTTGCTAAATCTGAGCTATCTTCAGTTGCAAATAACGAACCGTATCTGCCTTCACCCAATAAAGAAACAAATGCAGGGATATCACTTGCAATCACTGGAGCACCTGCAGCCATTGCTTCTGCCAAAATAATTCCAAATGATTCTCCCCCGGTATTAGGTGCAACATAAACTGAAACGGAACTGAGAAAATCAGCCTTATCTTCTTCAGTTAACCTGCCAAGGAACGAAATACGACTACGAAGTTGCGGATGAATATCTTTATAGATTTCTTCTGTGTCGCCAGGTCCTGCAACCAATACGCGAACATTGGGAACAAAACGAGCAACGATAGGCAGGGCTTCGAGCAGAACTGAAAGTCCTTTCCTAGGCTCTTCGAAACGACCAATAAATCCGATTGTCTCCCCACTCCATTGTTCTTGTGCGCTACCATTTCTAAATCGCTCGGCATAAACGCCGTTGGGAATCACAATGGCATCGGTATCTAAATGTTCAGTGAGTGTTAACCGAGATGCTTCACTAACCGCGATACGCACGGAGAGTTTTTCAATTACTGGCTCGAGAATTGGGCCAATGGCAAAAATTACTTTCTGTCTTTTAGCTGCCGCGTGAAAAGTTCCGACCATTGGCCCCTCTGCTGCCCAACAAGCAAGAAGTGAAATTGAAGGGATAGCGGGTTCGTGCAAGTGGAGAACATCGAATTCACCTTGTGCGATCCACTGGCGTACTCGGGAAAATGCAATGGGCCCAAAGAGGACGCGTGCAACAGCCCCGTTGTAAGGGATAGCTATGGGTTTTCCTGCGCTCACAACATAATCGGGCAAAATCTCTTCATTGGCAGTCGGTGCTAGAACCGAAACACTATGACCATGCTCGATCAAATATTCGGCGAGATCACGAACATGATTTTGAACCCCACCCGGTGCATCCCAACCATAGGGACACACAAGGCCAATTTTAAGCTTCTTTAGGTTAGGCATTTTCTCTCTCCACAAAATCTGCGTCTACCCAGATGCGTTGCAACATGTGCCAATCTTGCGGAGCGCGAGTAATTCCTTGAGCAAAATTATTAGCGCACTCTTGCACCATTGCCGCAATTTTTTCATCCTTGCTACCAACGGATGGCACCGCAATTGGATTGAAATCAATATGAATTCCTGAATCTGTGTAAGAAACAAATGCGGTAATAAGTGGTGCGCCAGTATTGATTGCAAGCAATGCTGGCCCTGCAGGCATACGAGCAGGTGCACCAAAAAAATCCACAGTAATTCCATTGCGAGATAAATCTCTATCTGCCACAAGAGCAACAAGAGCCCCAGATCGTAATCTTTGAGCCAAGGTGGCTAACGAGCGTCCATCAAGTGCTAGTACTTCCATTCCAATAGATTGGCGATATTCGAGAAATTTTAGAAAAAGTGCCTCTGGTTTCAAGCGCTCTGCCACGGTGACAAGTGGCACACCTTTTCCGCAAAAATAAGCACCTGCATGATCCCAATTACCCGCATGAGGTAATGAAACGATCACTCCGGTTCCTGCCTTAATTGCATCCATCAATAAGTGTTCATTGCGCACTGTTACCGTTTTGCGAATGCGCTCTTTTGACCAATCGGGAAATCTAAATGTGTCACACCAATAACGCATATATGAATTGAGCGCTTTAAGTAGGAGAATATCCATTTCAGATTCTGTTTTGAATCCAACAACCCTCGCCAGATTAGAGCCCAACCTACGAACACTTTTGGGTTTTCTCCTGGCAAGGATGCGAGCACCAAAATAGAAGAAGGAGTATGCAAAACGTTCTGGTAGCCACCTGACAATTGCCCAAGCAATAAAATAAGCTTTAGCGCCTACTTTTTCTAAGAACATAGCGCTCATCGTTTCGTTGCATTCCTTACGATCACTACTCGTTGAACGACGGTCACTACTCCCAAGATAGATAAAATCCACATGCCTACAGGCAGAGCAAAAGGAACACCTAGGCCTTCGAGTCCAATGGCGGTAAGGGCAATAACAACGCGCTCAGTACGCTCTGCGATGCCACCAGAACATGCAATGTTAAGAGATTCAGCCTTAGCGCGAATATACGGAATTAAAATTCCCGTTACTAATGCAAGTAGAACTACGGGCAAAAGCGAATCATTTTCTCTGGCTAAGCTAAGAGTTAACCCGATAAAAATGGACGCATCAGCCATTCGGTCTATTGTCGAATCGAGAAAACTTCCCCATTTGCTTGCGCCCTTTTGAGATAAGCGAGCCATAGTTCCGTCAAAAAGATCACTGAGTGCAAAGACACAAATTATTATTGTTCCTAGGAAATACCGACCCGAAGGATAGAAATAAAGAGCGGAAGAAATAACTCCCACTGCCCCAATAACCGTTACAGCGTCGGGTGTAATGCCAACCTTGAGAGCCCCTTGAGCCGCTGGGGTTATGACGCGCGTGATCGAAGGCTTTAGAAATGAACTAATCATCAGTCACATCGTAGGCTGAGCCAATGGTTACGCCTAGTTTGAACGCGGCTCAGGACGAGAAAAACGCCCTTACTATCCACGTTTTCGGCCACGACAGCGCTAACCCTTCAGAGATTGCTCAAGTGTTTTCCGGTCAATGCCCAGCCAAATCCGAAACACATTGCGATGTCGCCATCTTTGTTATCAATCCCAATAGCGGAATCGACGCATCGACTATTGCGCAATGGGAATCACTCAATGATTTTATGACACCACGAATAATCGTTGTCACTCACTTTGATTCCGGTGAAGGTGATTTCGATGATGCCATATTGTTGGCAAACAGAGTTTTCGATCAAACTTCTGCTCCATATCTCGTTCTTCACGATGACACTGGAACCGCTTGTGCTCTCATCGAACTGGAAACTCTCGAAATAACCGACTACACAACGACCCCTCCTATGAAACGTCATTGCGAGCCCGAACATGAAACTTTGGTCAGTGAATTTCGCGAAGAATTTTTGAATAATAAAGAGATGATGGGCGAAGATGCCTTTAGCGCTGGACTCGTTTTTCCAGCAATCCCAGTTTCAATCGAGAAAAATATTGGTGTAGAAATCGTAAAGAATTTACTTACGCAAATTTCAGTACAACTACCAAGCGGCGATTAAATCTTTTCGCGTCTGATCAAGTAGCTGTGGCAGTACCTTCGTCTTTCCAATGATGGGCATGAAGTTCGCATCCCCCGCCCATCGCGGAACGATGTGTTGGTGAATGTGCTCTGCAATACCTGCACCCGACACTTCGCCTTGATTCATCCCGAGATTAAAACCAGCGGGTTGAGAAACTTTTCGAAGCGTTTTCATTGCATGAGCCGTTTGAGTAGAAATCTCATTTCTTTCAGCTTCAGTTAAATCCGTGAGGTCGGCAACATGACGATAAGCGCACACAAGTAGATGCCCAGGATTGTATGGATACAAATTCATCACCACGTAAGTGAGCTCTCCTCGTGCAACAACCAAACCTTTTTCATCACTCAAGGATGGGATGCGGCAAAATGGACATTGAATATCGTTCTCCGCTAGTGGTCGATTTTCTCCGCGCAGATATTCCAAACGATGTGGAGCCCATAGCCGTTGCCAACCATCCGACATACCTGCACCATCTATTTCTGCGTCCATAACTAGATTTGTCTGCGTTCTTGCACGCACTTTTTAATTTCTGCAATCGCATCTGCGATTGGGATCTGATTTTTTTGGTCACCGTTACGATAACGGAAAGAAACCGCTTTTGCCGCTTGATCTTCTTCTCCTGCAATGATCATGTAAGGAATCTTCTGCATTTGCGCGTTACGTACCTTTTTCTGCATGCGATCATCAGAGGCGTCAATTTCTGCTCTGATTCCAGCACGTTTAAGTTCGGCAACAACTTCTTCAAGGTAAGGCGTAAATGCTTCTGCCACAGGAATTGCAATTGCTTGAACGGGTGAAAGCCATGGTGGAAATGCGCCTGCATAGTGCTCGGTCAATACACCAAAGAATCTTTCTATAGATCCAAATAGCGCACGATGAATCATTACCGGGCGTTGACGCGTGCCATCATTGCCTACGTATTCAAGATCAAAGCGTGCAGGTAACTGGAAATCCACTTGAATCGTAGACATTTGCCATGTGCGACCAATGGCATCTTTTGCTTGGACCGAAACTTTTGGACCATAAAAAGCGGCGCCACCTGGGTCAAGAACTAATTCGAGATTTTGTTTCTCAGCAGCTTGACGAAGAGCTGTGGTTGCCGCTTCCCATTCAGCGTCTCCACCAACAAATTTAGATTCGTTTCGTGTTGAAAGTTCGAGATAGAAATCTGTCAGACCGTAATCTCGCAAAAGGTTGAGAACAAAAGTAAGCAAGCTATCGAGCTCGCCAAGCATTTGATCTGGCGTGCAATAGATGTGAGCATCATCTTGAGTAAATCCACGAGCTCTAGTGATGCCGTGCAAAACGCCTGATTTCTCATAACGGTACACAGTTCCGAATTCAAATAGGCGCAAAGGTAATTCTCGGTATGAACGACCTCGAGAACTGTAAATAAGATTATGGAATGGGCAGTTCATAGGCTTCATGTAGTACTGCTGACCAGCACGTCGCACAGTTCCATCTGCATGCAGTTCTTCATCCAAAATCATTGGAGGATACATACCCTCGGCATACCACTCTAAGTGCCCAGATTTTTCAAAAAGCGCAGCTTTTGTAATGTGCGGTGAATAAACGAATTCGTATCCTTCTTCTTCATGACGCTTACGCGAATAATCTTCCATTGCGCGCCTGATGATTCCGCCCTTGGGATGAAATACCGCTAGGCCAGAACCAATCTCTTCAGGAAATGAGAAAAGATCTAACTCTGCGCCTAGTTTTCTATGATCGCGTTTTTCAGCTTCTACTAAGTAGGCAAGGTAAGCATCAAGCTCTTGCGCGCTTGGCCAAGCAGTGCCGTAAATGCGTTGCAACATCGGATTCTTTTCAGAACCACGCCAGTATGCGCCAGCAGTTCGCATTAATTTAAATGCAGGAATCATTTTCGTTGATGGCAAATGGGGACCACGGCACAAATCTCCCCAAACGCTCTGACCGTCGCGTCCTAAATTGTCATAAATAGTGAGTTCTGCGCCGCCAACTTCAACGCTACTTTCATCCCCCGCATCGCCTTTGAGGCCAACGAGTTCGCACTTGTATGGTTCTTTGGAAAGTTCTGCAAGTGCTTCACTTTGAGTAACAACACGTCGCTTGAATCGTTGACCATCTTTAATAATCTTTTTCATAGAAGATTCAAGTTTGGTTAAATCGTCGGGAGTAAATGGTTTCTCAGGATCAAAGTCGTAGTAAAAACCGTCTGTGATAGGTGGACCAATTCCTAAGCGTGTGCCAGGGAAAACTTGTTGCACCGCTTGGGCTAAGACGTGAGCACATGAATGGCGCAAAACAGAAAGTCCTTCAGGTGAAGAGATAGCGATACTTTCAACAACATCACCATCTGCTAAATCACTCCAAAGGTCTCGTAGTTCGCCATTGATTTTACAAACGACAATTTCTTTGGATTCGGCAAAAATATGGGTGGGGCGCGCATCTGCCTCGACGGCTGTTTTCGTACCGTTTACGGTTACGGATATCTGCGACATGGGCTCAGCCTACCTAAAGCGCTGCCATACATTTGCTCACTTGCTCTGCGAAGTCCCTAACAATTTCAAGTTTTCGATCCCCTATATGAGAAATCGGCTGGGCAAATTTTAAACTAGACAATAAAAATCCCGCATCCGCCCGCTCAATATCTTCTTTGAGTAACACTGCCTCCAGAACACCCAGCTCTGCAATGCAGACTTCGCGCACAATTCCAGGTAAACAACCACTCGTCAGTGACGGTGTCATCCATTGGCCGTTAATCCGAAATACAACATTAGATACAGCGCCCTCACTCACACGGCCCTCACTATCGATTCGAATTACTTCTTCGCATCCCCGGTCACGAGCTGTTGCGAGTAAGGAAAGGTGCGCGGTGTACGGCAAAGATTTAATACCGATGGTGTGTGGATTTTGCTCAATAGGATCGGTAACAAAGCAAACTTTTGCCGGCGTGCCCCACATTTCATATTTTTCATGAGTGACTTCAACTTGGCCTTGCATTGAAAAAACAATGCGCAAACGGCCAAACTCTGTTGGTAGCCCAGAATCGAGCGCTTTCAATACCAAAACATTGATTTCTGCATCAGGTGGAAGAATGACACCCAGTCGTTGCGCAGATGAGCGAGCTCTTCCAAGGTGAGCGCTGAGTGCTACTGGCCGTTGGTTGTGAGTTTGAATTGTTTCGAAAAATCCCTCACCATCAGGAAAACTACTCATCGTTCAAAATCACCACCAGCAATGCCCACGAGCCTTGATGCTTTCAGCTGAGTTTCTTCCCATTCAGACTGCGCATCACTTCCCCATGTAATCCCAGCCCCTGTTCCGAATCTCAGTACGCCATCGTTCTTACTCCAAAAAATTCTGATCGCAACAGAAAAGAGAGCATCAGTACCTTGCGACCAACCCAGTGCCCCGCAATAAGGTCCACGCTCTGTTTTCTCTAGCGCCGCTATTGTTTCTACAGCAGAGGATTTAGGAGCACCGCTCACTGATCCCGGTGGCATTAACGCATCGCTTATCTGAAGCCAAGAAATACCAGGCAACAATTGCCCAGAAACATCAGAAACCAAATGCGTCACTCCAGGATGTTCTTCTGTGGCAAGGAGCCTAGGTACATCCACACTTCCTGGAACACACACTCGACCTAAATCGTTTCGAATCAGATCAACGATCATCACGTTTTCCGCTTGGTCCTTAACACTAAATTCAACCGGTGTTGCAGTTGGCGCCATCGTTCCCTTGATAGGCGCAGAGAGAACGTGTGTGCCATTTCTTTTCAGCAATAACTCCGGTGAAGCTGACGCGATGGAGATTCCCGGTAGTTGCAAATAACTGGCGTAGGGCGCTGGATTTTTTGCTAAAAGCTTGAGCATCAACGGTGCCAGCGATGTACCAAGTCCGATTGGGATCGCAAGCTCTCTGCACGCATTGACTTGGTAGACCCAACCTAAAGAAATCCTTTTTTGTATCTGCTGCACAACATCTATGTATTTCGTTTCGGATTGTGAAGTGCTCCACTTACCAGCAGGTGTTTTCCATGTATTTTCAAAATCTGGAAACGCAGAATCAATAACGTTCGAAAACCTGGCGCAAGTCCATTCACCTTCAAATGTCGATGTCACTGCCCAGAAACCTGGCTTATCTAAATCTGCAGGATCAGTACTGATCTCGACTAATCCATATGCCAAACGACCGCCCATCCAGAAGAAGGGTTCGTTGGCATTAAATTGCGCAGATTCCACGCAGTAACCGTAGAGCGATTACTGTTCTAAGGCGTGCTTTGGCGCATCCGACCTGCCTACGATAGATTTCGCCCCAGCACAAAGGTAAATCTGTGTGCGGACGTAGCGCAGTTGGTAGCGCACCACCTTGCCAAGGTGGATGTCGCGGGTTCGAGTCCCGTCGTCCGCTCTG
>WLOF01000073.1 GCA_009699375.1 Actinomycetota bacterium | reverse complement strand
CTTTTCCGGTACGCAAGTGTTTCCACCCGGGTATCGAAGGCGCCGGCGGTGGACCGGCTGGGCCGAAGCCGCTCACCGGATAGAGCCGGGTTTGTACTGCGCAGAGGCAGGGTGCGCGGAAGTAATCGCCTCAATGCGATTAACAACTCGAGCAATTTGTTGGCGAGCATCGCCAGTAAATTCAAGTGGGTTTTTTATGAGCGCATCTAAAGCCGAGCGATCCAGCGGAATGCGCGAATCGTCGGCTAACGCTTTCAAAAGTGAATGTGATTTACCAGCGCGCATATCAAGGGCAGCTTTTGTTGAGTGCTCTTTGATGACTTCATGCGCAACTTCTCGCCCAACTCCAGCCTTAATACTTGCCATAAGAATTTTTGTTGACGCTAAGAATGGTAAATACTTTTCAAGCTCAGCTGCAATGACTTCAGGGAATGCACCAAACTCTGCAAGAACTGTGAGCGTTGTTTCTAAAAGTCCATCAATTGCATAAAACGCATCTGCAATCGCAACGCGACGAACTACGCTGCAAGAAACATCGCCTTCATTCCATTGGTCGCCTGCAAGTTCACTCACCATTGATGCATACCCACGCAAAACAACTGCAAGGCCGTTGATGCGTTCGCAAGAGCGAGTATTCATTTTATGTGGCATCGCAGAAGATCCAACTTGTCCAGCTTTAAATCCTTCAGTTACAAGCTCAGCACCTGCCATGAGGCGAATCGAAGTAGCAAGCGATGATGGACCTGATGCAAGTTGTACCAACGTAGTGACAACGTCGTAATCCAATGAGCGAGGATAAATTTGACCAGTGGAATCTAGAACGCGATCAAAACCTAATTCCTTTGCAACAGCGCTTTCTAATTTCTGATGTGCGTCGGTTGATCCCAATAAATCAATCGAATCTTGCGCAGTACCGACTGGTCCCTTTATCCCACGAATCGGATAACGCTCGAGCAGCGAGCTGAGTCTTTCGTATGCAAAAAGGATTTCCTCTGCCGAGCTAGCAAAGCGCTTACCAAGTGTTGTTACTTGAGCTGGAACATTATGTGAGCGTCCTGCAATCGGTTGATCTGCATATTGGACTGCACGTTCGCCAATACGGGCAAGCAGGGCAATTGTTTTGCTCTCAACCAAGAGAAGCCCATTTCGAATTTGTAGTGCTTCGATATTTTCCGTTAAATCGCGACTTGTCATACCCGCATGAATGACTTCGTGTCCCGCTAGCGCATTAAATTCCTCAATACGTGCTTTAACATCATGGCGAGTAATTTTCTCGCGCTTATCAATGGAGACTAAATCAACTTTTGTAAGAACTTTTTCGTAGTCAGCAATAACTGAATCTTTTATCGGGTGCCCTAAAGCAGATTGTGCGCGAGCAACCGCTAACCACAATTTTCGCTCTGCAATGATTTTGGCTTCTGGCGCAAAAATTTCTCGCATCTCGTGTGATGCATATCGATTAGCCAGAACACTCACTGGTGCATTCTCTCCCATTTAATTGCCCTTCTCTGCCACCGACGCATTGAATGCGATATCGGTGCGATAAAAGCTGCCTTCGAGCTCTATTTGGCTGATCGCGCGGTAGGCGCGGTCGCGTGCTTCTGTTAAATCACTACCCACCCCAGTGGCACTCAGTATTCGACCGCCGCCAGCATGGAAAATATATGTCTCTGCAATGGAACGGATCGCACTTACTGGGCTGTATTTCTTAGGGGCCGATGGATATCCCTCTGCAGCTAATACGACAGTTACGGCAGAGACTGGAAGCCACTCAATCTTTTCACCTTTTAAATTTCGAGTTGCCGCTTTGTATAGCAAAGATGCAAGAGGGGTTTTTAACCTTGGAATTAAAACTTGAGTTTCTGGATCACCAAAGCGTGCATTGAATTCAATAACTCGAATTCCATGATCAGTTAAAGAAAGTCCTGCATATAAAAGTCCAACAAAAGGAGTTCCGCGAGCAGCCATCTCGGCAACCATTGGAGCAAGAACTTCGCGATGTGTTTGTTCGACGATGTCACTTGGTGCCCATGGCAATGGTGAGTACGCACCCATGCCACCAGTATTAGGTCCTTGATCTCCATCGAAAGCACGTTTGAAATCTTGTGCAGGCTCAAGTGCCAAAATTGTTTTGCCATCAGAGATACCAAATAGTGAAATCTCTGGGCCCTCAAGAAATTCTTCAATCACCACTCGTTTGCATGAAAGAGCATGATCGAGTGCAGCTTGGCGGTCATCAGTAACAACAACTCCTTTACCGCCAGCTAAGCCATCATCTTTAACAACGTAAGGGGGTGAAAAATAATCAAGTGCTTTCTCGATTTCCATTCTGTTCTCACACGTAAAACTTTTTGCAGTTGCGACACCTGCATCATGCATGACTTCTTTCGCAAAATTCTTAGAACCTTCCAACTGTGCTGCAGCTTTTGATGGTCCGAATGTGGCAAAACCTGCTGCACGTAACTGATCACATATTCCATTAACTAGTGGTGCTTCTGGACCTATAACAACTAAATCCACATCTAACTCTTGAGCAAGTGCGACTACTGCACCGTTATCTAAAATATCTACGTCGTGCAGCGTGGCAAATTCTGCAATCCCAGCATTACCAGGAGCGCAATGGATCTCTGTAACTTCTGGATCTGCTTTTAACCCTAGTGCGAGTGCGTGTTCTCTACCGCCGCCGCCAACTAGGAGGATTCTCATCGTTAGATAAAATCCTTAACGACAATAGTTTGAGTTCTGCCGGGACCAACGCCAATTGCGCTCATAGGAGCACCCGAAATCTGTTCTAAGAACTTCACATATTCTTGAGCATTCTTTGGGAGATCTGACAAAGTTTTTGCACCTGAAATATCTTCGGTCCATCCTGGTAAGTATTCATAAATTGGTGTTGCATGATGGAAATCTGATTGCGAAGCAGGAAGTTCTTCTACCCGCTTGCCATCAATGTCATATGCAACGCAGACCGGAATTTTCTCCCAGCCAGTGAGAACATCAAGTTTTGTTAAGAAGAAATCTGTAAGTCCGTTTACTCGCACGGCATAACGCGCAATGGGTGCGTCATACCAACCGCATCGACGAGCTCGGCCAGTTGTGACTCCAATTTCGCCACCGATCTTGCGCAACTTCTCGCCATCTTCATCTAGCAACTCAGTTGGAAATGGGCCAGAGCCAACGCGAGTTGTATATGCCTTAACAATTCCAATCACGCG
>WLOF01000072.1 GCA_009699375.1 Actinomycetota bacterium | reverse complement strand
GAGGCACGAGTGCGCGCTATCGAACTTCTCACTATGGTCGACATTCCCGATCCAGAGAAATCATTTAATAAGTATCCGCACCAACTCTCCGGCGGACAACGCCAACGCGCCATGATTGCTCAGGCACTGGCTTGCGACCCCGGCCTATTGGTTGCAGATGAGCCAACAACGGCCCTTGATGTAACAGTACAAGCGGAAATTCTTGATCTGATGCGCGGACTTCGTACCAAACTCAACTCTGCAATTGTGTTGATTACACACGATATGGGAGTAGTTGCAGATATTGCCGATGAAATCTTGGTGATGAAAGATGGCCTCACGGTTGAACACGGCAGCGCCGATCAAATCTTTAATCGCCCAGCACATCCTTATACACAAGAACTCCTTGCTGCAGTTCCTAAGTTGGGACACAGTCCTCGGCGCTCGCTACCAAGTGGATCTGAATCAAATCCTGCTCCAGTATTGAAACTGAGCAATGTCACTATTGAGTATCCAAAGCGCGGGCGTATTCCAGCATTTGTTGCCGTAAAAGATTTTGATTTAGAGATCTACCCAGGTGAAATCGTGGGCCTTGTGGGCGAATCTGGTTCTGGAAAAACAACTGTTGGCCGTGCAGCAATTGGCCTTTTGCCAATCAAGAGCGGCGCAATTGAAATCGTGGGTACAGATATTAGCCACGCAACTCAAAAGGAATTATTCGCTATTCGTCGTCATACAGGAATTGTTTTCCAAGACCCTGCAAGCTCACTTAATCCACGCTTGCCAATTGGAGAAAGTATTGGAGAGCCAATTTACTTGGCGGGACTAGCCAAGGGCGCTGACCTTGCGCATAAAGTTGAAGATTTATTGGATCAAGTAGAGTTGCCAAGAAGTTATCGCAATAGATATCCGCACGAACTCTCCGGTGGACAACGCCAGCGCGTTGGTATTGCTCGCGCACTTGCACTCACCCCTGATTTATTGATTGCTGATGAACCAACTTCAGCGCTCGATGTTTCAGTTCAAGCACGCTTCTTAGAACTTCTACAAGAGTTGCAAGAGAAGTTAAAGTTTGCCTGTCTCTTCATTAGCCATGACTTAGCGGTTGTAGATATTTTGTCACACAGAATTGCTGTGATGCAGGATGGCCGTTTGGTTGAAATCGGAGACCGTGATCAGATTTTGCAACATCCAAAGGATCCTTATACTCAACGTTTGCTTGCAGCGGTGCCTGTTCCAGATCCTGCAGAACAGCGTTTGCGTCGTGAAGCGCGTTTAGCTGCGAAGAGTTAATTACTCAATTTCAATCAGGTCGAGATAACTTTCGTTCCACAAATCTTCATCGCCATCAGGCAAGAGCAAAACACGATCAGGGCGTAACGCTTGTACAGCGCCTTCATCGTGAGATACCAAAATAACGCTCCCTTGATATTCGCCGAGTGCTCCAAGAATTTCATCACGGGATGCTGGGTCTAAGTTATTTGTAGGCTCATCAAGTAAGAGCACATTGGCTGCGCCAACAACCAGGACTGCAAGTGCTAAACGAGTTCGTTCTCCGCCACTGAGCACCTTTACCGGCTTGTGTACGTCATCTCCTGTGAAGAGGAATGAACCTAAAACATTTCGTGCCTCTGGTTCGCGGATGTCGGGCGATGAGCTCTGCATATTTTCAAGCACTGTTCGTTCGAAATCTAAGGATTCGTGTTCCTGTGCGTAGTACCCAATTTTTAATCCGTGGCCCGGAAGCACTTCACCAGTATCTGGCTCTAATTCACCAGCCAACATGCGCAAAAGTGTTGTCTTACCAGCACCGTTAAGGCCAAGGATTACTACGCGAGATCCCTTATCGATTGCAAGATCCACATCAGTAAAGACTTCAAGAGAACCGTAGGACTTACTTAATCCAGTTGCAGTGAGCGGAGTTTTGCCACAAGGTGCTGGTGTTGGGAAACGCAGTTTGGCTACTCGATCGGACTTACGGACTTCTTCTAAGCCAGAAAGTAATTTCTCTGCACGACGGAACATTCCCTGTGCAGCTTTCGCCTTTGTAGCCTTTGCCCGAAGTTTTTCCGCTTGCTTTTCTAAGATGGCGGCTTTCTTTTCGGCGTTTGCGCGGTCAATCTTTCGGCGATGTTCATCTGCCTCACGTTGCTGCAAATACTTCTTCCACCCCATGTTGTAAACGTCAATAACGTTACGGTTCGCATCGAGGTAGAAAACCTTATTTACTACAGTCTCAATTAAATTCACATCGTGGCTAATAACAACTAATCCGCCGGGATACTTACTCAAGTAATCGCGAAGCCAGGTAATCGAGTCGGCGTCCAAGTGGTTCGTGGGCTCATCAAGTAAAAGAGTTTGCGCTCCGCTAAATAAAATACGAGCAAGTTCTACTCTGCGCCTTTGTCCACCGCTCAGTGAATTAATGGGCTCATCAAGTAAGCGCTCTGGAATTCCTAAACTTGTTGCAATAGCTTCAGCTTCAGAAGTTGCGCTGTATCCACCTGCTGCGCTGAATTCACTCTCTGCTCGGCTATAGCGATTCATTACCGCTTCAAGGTCTTCACCTTGGGCTGTTGCCATGGCCTCCTCTGCTTGGCGCATTCGGTCAACAATTAAATCTAAGCCGCGCACGGAAAGAATGCGATCGACAACGCTTCCTTCTTCATCACCGGTGCGAGGATCTTGTGGCAAATAACCAATGGCTCCGCTTCGTAGCACTTGCCCACCCGCTGGCATTGTTTCGCCCGCAAGTACTTTTGCAAGGGTGCTCTTACCTGCGCCATTTCGACCAACAAATCCGATGCGATCTCCATGATTAATGCGCACTGTTACTCCAGAGACCAAGAGTCGAGCCCCAGCACGTAGTTCAAGGCTCTGTGTAGCAATCATGAAGGTCAGTTTCTCATAGATTGAGGTGCACCAATTGCCATCTTTGTAGGCCTAAATTTTCATAGATTGAATTACACCTAGAGGTTTTCAAACGCCTTAGATAGACTCACACCTTCGCATCAGAGTAAGCAATAGATGAAATGGATGGGCCCGATGGCATTTACGCAGCGACTCATTGCTCACTCCAAAGCACAAGGTCGAGATATCCGCGTGGCAATTGTTGGAGCAGGCCAAATGGGCCATGGCTTTGGGTGCCAAGTAAATCGAATTCCAGGAATGTCACTTTCCTTAGTCATTGATATTGATGAGTCCCGCATTAGAAGCCTCTATGACGATATTGGGGCAACAGATGTAGTCATCAGTGATGACGTTGCGGTCCTAACGAAAGCGCTTTTAGATGGAAAGCCTGCCGGTACAACAACGACAAAATTTGTTGCCGAACTTCCCTTTGACATTATTGTTGAATCAACAGGAAT
>WLOF01000071.1 GCA_009699375.1 Actinomycetota bacterium | reverse complement strand
GAGGTGCCACTATGGAAATTATGGGGCGGATACCGCTCTAGCGTTCCCGTTATAACAATTGGTGGTTACTACGGAAGCGACCTCACCATTAAAGAAGAAGTTGAATACCTTGTTAAAGAAGAATTTGCAGGAATGAAATTCAAAATCGGTGGCATGACTCCTGATGAAGATGCGAAACGGTTCAAAGAAGCTCGCAAAGTAGGCGGGGATAATTTCCGTATCGCAGTCGATGCAAACCAGGGTTACACGCCAGCTGAAGCAATTCGTTTCTCGCACCTTGTAGCGGATGATAATTTGCTTTGGTTCGAAGAGCCTTGTCAATGGCAAAATGATCGACGCGGTATGCGCGATGTTCGATTTGCTGGCGGAGTTGCTGTGTGCGCCGGACAAAGTGAATTTTCAGCTGCAGGATGCCGTGACTTGATGGAGCAAGGTTCTATTGATTTTTGTAACTTTGATTCATCATGGTCAGGTGGGCCAACGGAATGGCGCAAAGTCGCTGGTATGGCAACTGTTTACGACGTGAAGATGGCGCACCATGAAGAGGCACAAGTTGCAGCACATTTACTCGCCTCAATTCCTCACGGAACATACCTTGAATATTTCCATCCAAAGCGCGATCCAATTTGGCATAACATCATTGCCAACCGACCAAAACTCAAAGATGGTCGTATCCAACTCAACGATCGCCCAGGACTTGGGTGGGAGTTAGACCAGGATTACATCAAGAAATATCGTATTAATTCACGCATGACAGAAAAGAAGTAAACCTTTTCTAATCAAGCGTAAGGAACCTCGCGTTACATACTTACCATCGATGTGAAGTCAGAGCTAGAAGTGCTAAATAATCTTTAGCGCTTCTAGCTTTGCTTTTAGGTCAATATCTGAAGGTTCAGTCATGTGCGTTCCATCAGGGAACATAATCACAGGGATCGAACGAACTCCCCCGTTAATCTCAATCACCTTATCTGAAGCGGTTACATCTGCCTCGACATCGATGACAGTGTATTTAACTTCTAATGAATCTAAGAGTCTTTTTGAGCGACGACAATCTCCGCACCAATCAGCTGCGTACATAACTATTTCTTGAGACATTTTCTTACTCCTTAGAGGTTGAGGAAATTTTCTAGACCAAAAGTAAGGCCCGGATGAGTTGCAACTTCACGCACGCCAAGCAAAACTCCTGGCATGAATCCAACACGATCAAGTGAATCGTGGCGAATAGTAAGAGTCTCTCCTGGTCCACCAAACAAAACTTCCTGGTGTGCAACGAGCCCACGTAAACGAATCGAATGAATAGGAATATCGCCAACATTTGCCCCACGCGCCCCATCAAGTGATTTCTTTGTGGCGTCTGGCATTGTCGCCCGGTTGGCATCTTTGCGGGATTGGGACATTAATTCTGCGGTTCTGGAAGCAGTGCCGCTTGGAGCATCTACTTTATCTGGATGGTGAAGTTCGATTATTTCAGCTGACTCAAAGTAGCGCGCAGCTTGCTTTGAAAATTCCATCATGAGAACTGCGCCAAGTGCAAAATTAGGAGCGATGAGAACTCCAACAGCTGGGTGCTTAGCCAATAAATCTTTTACCTTTGCAACTCGTGCATCATCGAAGCCAGTAGTTCCAACAACAGCATGAATTCCATTTTCGATTAAAAATACGAGGTTGTTCATCACCGAATCAGGGGTAGTGAAGTCCACGACAACGGAAGTCTTTGAAGAAATAAGTGAATCCAGAGAGTCACCTAAATCAAGTTGAGCACTTAGAGTTAAATCTTTGGATTGCGAAATTGCCTTGACTACTTCTGCGCCCATGCGTCCTTTTGAACCAAGAACTCCTACGTTAATGCTCATCTATGCCTCCAGCACTTTCTCGAACTTTTTAGTTTGAGTAAATGGACCCACCAGTGCAAGCGTAGGTCTTTGGAGCAAAAACTCGCTAGCGACTTTACGGACAGCCTCTGGCGTTACGCGGGAAATTTCGTTGAGAATCTCGTCAAAGCCCATAATCTCGCCATAGACGATCTCGCTTTTCCCAATGCGGCTCATGCGAGAACCAGAATCCTCTTGGCTCAATACGAGTGATCCTCTTACTGCGCCTTTCGCTCGAGTAATTTCTTCGTTCGTCATGCCGTTTTCAGCGACGTCAGCCAATACTTCACGAATGATTTGAACAACTTCCACCGCTTTTGATGGATGAGAGCCTGCATAAAATCCAAGAACTCCAGTACCAGCAAATTGCTGAGCAAATGAGTAGACCGAATATGCAAGGCCGCGCTTTTCACGAATCTCTTGAAAGAGTCGTGATGACATTCCGCCACCAAGTGCTGCAGATAAAATGCCCATTGTGAAACGACGATCATCATTACGGGCAACACCTTCTAGACCATAAAACATATGCGCTTGCTCGGTCTTGCGATGAATCAATCCCACTGATTGTTGAGATTTCGTTTTTACAACCGTGTTTGGTCGCACTTGAGGCGTACCGGCAACGTTCAAGAAACCATCTCGAGAAAGGGCTCTTTCAACCATCTCGACAACTTTCTTATGCTTGATGTTGCCAGCTACAGCAACAACTAAATCCTGTGGCAGGTAGCGCTTTTTATAGTAGTTAAATACAGCGCTTCGTGACATGTCATTAATGGATTGAACACTTCCTAATATGGAGCGTCCGATCGGAATATCACCGTAGAAAGTGTCAGAAAATAGGTCATGCACTAAGTCGCTCGGATCATCATCGCGCATAGCGATTTCTTCCAATACAACTTTACGCTCTGCATCAACATCGGACGCTGTCACTAGAGATGAAGTAATGAGATCGCAGACAACGTCTACAGCCATCGGTAGATCTGTATCAATTACGCGAGCGTAGAAGCAGGTGTATTCCTTGCTAGTAAAGGCATTCATTTCTCCACCAACAGATTCGATGGATGAAGAAATTTCTAACGCAGTTCTGCTCGTTGTTCCTTTAAAAAGTAAATGCTCTAGAAAGTGAGAAGCCCCAGCAACTGCCGGGGTTTCATCACGAGAACCAACATTGACCCAAATTCCTACCGCGGCGCTACGTACCGAGGAAACTTCCTCCGTAACGATACGCAGGCCACTAGATAGAACTGTGCGTCGAACGCTCAACGTCTGTTACTTACTCAGAAGCCGGTGCGTCTTCAAGAACGGGAACGAGAGAAAGTTTGCCCTTTGGATCGATTTCGCCGATCTCTACTTGGATCTTATCTCCCACTTTCATTACCTCTTCAAGATTTTCAATGCGCTTTCCACCATGCATTTTGCGAATTTGCGAGACGTGAAGCAAGCCATCTTTTCCTGGAAGGAGTGAAATAAATGCACCAAATGCAGCAAGTTTTACAACGGTACCTAAGTAACGCTCTCCAACTTCTGGCATTTGTGGATTTGCAATGGCGTTGATTTGAGCACGAGCAGCTTCTGCCTTTGGCCCATCT
>WLOF01000070.1 GCA_009699375.1 Actinomycetota bacterium | reverse complement strand
TTTCAAAATTACGCACTCTTTCCACATTTAACAATTTTCGAGAACGTGGCATTTGGCCTTCGTCGCCGTGGAATTAAAGATGTCACAGAGGCGGTCACTAAAGTTTTGGCACTTGTTGAGTTGGGGCACTTAGCTCAAAGAAAACCAGTGCAACTCTCTGGTGGACAGCAGCAGCGAATTGCAGTGGCCCGTGCCATTGTTAATCGCCCGGCGTTATTACTGCTCGATGAGCCACTAGGAGCACTTGATCTCAAATTGCGTCGTCAAATGCAAATTGAACTCAAATGGATTCAAACTGAGGTTGGTCTGACTTTCGTTCACGTTACCCACGATCAAGAAGAAGCCATGACAATGGCAGACACCATTGCCGTTATGAATGAAGGACGTATTGAACAAATGGGGACTCCTGTAGAACTTTACGAGTCTCCTCGCACGGTTTTTGTTGCGAACTTTCTCGGTCAATCTAATTTAGTAATGGGAACAGTAGTCGGGAGCGACGGAAGTGACCTTCAGGTCTCCGTGCACGGAAATAAAATTAGCGTTCCAGCTTCACGAAACTTCGCCAAGGATAATTCTGAAAAAAGTGTGTTGATTGGAATTCGACCAGAGAAGATTTCTATAGAACATGCAGAGGCGAATTCATTCGGTGGTGGAGTCATCACGGATATATCATTTGTTGGAGTAAGTACGCAGTTTCAAATTCAAATGCCTTGGGGTCAAGAACTTTCAGTATTTGAACAAAACGATGGTGGCGCTTCGCATTTACAGAAGGGTGACACGGTCACACTTTCATGGAAACCTAGTTTTACATTTGCACTTGATGGAAGATCCGATGTTGACGCTGGTACGTCCGTAAATCCAGACGAGTTGTAATGGCATTTGTAGCATCGGCTGCCAAGAGGTCGAGTATTGTCCGCGGGATTAAACGCCCGAGCACTCCTTATTTGCTTCTACTACCTGGCCTTGCTTGGTTAGCTTTTTTCTTTATTTACCCGCTTATTAACTTAGCCAGTACTAGTACTCAAACCCCAACTGATACTGGGGAAATTGGTTCTTACGTTCAAACATTTAGATTTGCCAATTACATTGATGCAATTTCTGGTGCGCGCGATCAGTTTGCTCGCTCCATTGTCTATGCACTCATTGCAACCCTTTTGGCTTTGGCAATTTCATACCCACTTGCTTATGCAATCGCATTTAAATCAGGCAAATGGAAGAATCTGCTTCTTGTGCTGGTTGTCGCACCATTTTTTACTTCTTTCTTATTACGCACTATCGCTTGGAAACAGATTCTTGGTAATGAAGGCCCAATAGTTACGGTGTTGCGTTGGCTCCACATTCTTTCCCCACAATCAGGTTTAACGGCAAGCGCTTTTGCTGTGGTGACAGGTATGACATATAACTTCTTGCCTTTTATGACGTTGCCGCTTTATGCAAGCCTTGAGCGCATTGACCCTCGCACTCTGGAAGCTGCCGGGGATCTCTATGCCAATGCAATTACAACCTTTCGAAAAGTGACATTCCCTCTATCCCTTCCTGGGGTTGTGGCGGGAACACTCCTGACATTCATTCCAGCAGCAGGTGATTACATCAACGCAACGTTGCTTGGAAATCCTAAAACGAAAATGATCGGTAATGTCATCGAATCTCGCTTCTTTGAAATAGTTGATTACCCAACAGCTGCCGCTCTTTCATTCCTCCTGATGGCAGCGATTTTGATTCTTGTTGTGGTGTATGTGCGCCGAGCAGGTACGGACGAGCTCGTATGAAACGTTGGCTATCAAAGAACCTCATCAAGATCTACGCCTTTTTGGCATTTGTTTATTTATTCATTCCCATCGCATACACGATGGCGTTTTCATTTAACGATGCAGGCAAAAGTAATTTAACCTGGCGGGGCTTCACGCTGAACAATTGGAAGAACCCATGTGGCGCACCAGATGTTTGTACCGCCCTAGGAAACTCACTCAAGATTGGTTTCATTGCCACACTCTTGGCAACAATTCTCGGGACCATGATTGCTTTCGCGCTTGGTCGTCATCGTTTTAGAGGCCGCTCTACAGTTAACATTTTAATTTTCCTGCCAATGGCAACCCCAGAAATTGTTTTGGGTGCATCACTCTTGGCCATGTTCCTTAATTTGGGTATTAATCCTGGTTTTTGGCCAACTGTTATTGCGCATGTCATGTTCTGTATTTCTTTCGTTGTAGTAACAGTTAAGGCACGCATTGCAAGCTTGGATCCTAAGTTAGAGGAAGCTGCTATGGATCTTTATGCGAGCGAAGTGGAAACCTTTAGAAAAATTACACTGCCACTCGTTATGCCGGGAATTTTTGGAGCAGCGCTTTTGGCGTTTTCACTTTCATTTGATGATTTCATTATTACCAACTTCAACTCCGGGACGCTGACTACATTCCCAAAGTTTGTCTATATTTCTTCCGCACGAGGTATTCCTGCCCAAGCCAACGTAATCGGTTCGCTCATGTTTTTACTTGCGTTAGGCATTGTTTTAACGAGTCAGTTCGTGTCCAGTAGAAAGAATCGCCTTTAGTCGCTATATTGGCAACAACGAAAGTGCAAAATTAAATCGAAGGGTTTAACACTTTTGGGTAGGACTCCGGAGGACCCGGGCCCGCTATTCATAGATGTAAGGGGTGAGTCCGGCGATACGCCGGCTACGCGATGGCCACCATCGACCCTACTGTCCTTACCCATTTAGCTCATCTTCAACCACTTCTTTATTGGCTGGATGCTGACCCCTTAGAACCACAGTCACACTCTGCACTTATTGGTGATGTCACTGCAGATTTATGTATCGTCGGCGCTGGTTACACAGGTTTATGGACTGCGCTACTTGCAAAAGAACGTGATCCCAATCGCGAAGTTGTGATTATTGAACAACGAGAAACTGGTGCCGGCGCTTCTGGCCGTAATGGAGGATTTTGTAGTACCTCTCTCACGCATGGTTTTGTTAATGGATACAGCAGATTTCGCGATGAGATGGAAACAATTGAGCGCCTTGGCCGTGAGAACTTAGATGCAATTGAAGAAACTATTAAACGCTACAACATTGATTGTGACTGGGAGAGAACAGGCGAACTGCGGGTAGCAGTTGCTCCTTGGCAACTTGAAGGCATGAAAGAAGAAGCCGAACTTCGTAATCGTTATGGTGATCATGTCGAGTTTCTAGAAAAAGATGAAATTCAAAGAAGAGTGAAATCTCCTATTTATGAAGGTGCACTTTTCGATCATGACGGAACAGCACTTGTTGATCCCGCACGATTGGTTTGGGGGCTAGAGAAGGCCTGTCTCTCATTGGGTGTGAAGATTTATGAGAATTCAAAAGTGGAATGGTTGCAATACCAAGGCGAGAATGTCATTGCACATAGTCCATACGGAAGTATTACTGCTAAAAAAGTAGCACTTGCTACAAATGTCTTTAAATCACTTGTCCGAAGTGCACGCAAATATGTCATCCCAGTTTATGACTATCAGTTGGTTACAGAGCCTTTAACGCCAGAACAACGAGAAAGTATTGGCTGGGCAAATAGAGAAGGTATCTCTGATGCCGGTAATCAATTCCACTATTACCGCTTAACAAATGATGGATGCATTCTTTGGGGTGGTTATGAAGCTATTTATAATTTCCGTGGCAAAGTGCGCTTGGAATACGAATTCAGCCCGGAAACTTATGCAACTCTTGCCTCGAATTTCTTGAAAACATTCCCACAACTTAAAGGTATTTCCTTTACTCACGG
>WLOF01000007.1 GCA_009699375.1 Actinomycetota bacterium | reverse complement strand
AGGCGACGTATGTGTTCGAAGAACAAGATGAGCATCACGAGGTTCTATAAAAAATGTATCTTGCATGGTGCGCGCCGGATGATCTGGCGCAATATTGAGGGCATCAAAGTTCAACCATTCTGATTCCAGCTCAGGACCTTCTGCAACAGCATATCCTTGCGCAATAAAAAAATCGTTTATCTCATTCTTCAAAATCGTTAGCGGATGTAGACCGCCTTTATGCCCACGTTGTACTGGAAGTGAAACATCTACAGTTTCCGTTGACAAAACTTTAGCGTCTCTTAAAGTTTCTAATTCCTGTGTTTTTGTTTCGATAGCAAGCGCAACTGTTGCCCGTGCTTCACCGATAATTTTGCCCATAGATGCTTTTTGATCTGCCGGTAACGAGCCTAAGAGACGACTTTGACCAGCAATAGGTGACTTATCACCTGCGTGTGCCAGTCTGGCAATTTTCAATTGATCAAGGTCTTGCGCTTGAGAGATATCGGCCACTGCTTCTGCAACAAAACGTTGTAGGTCGGCCTGCGCGGTCATGGTCGCAGTCTACTGTGACAGGTTACTTTGATGCGGAACTAACACGAAACAAAGTGATGGCAACTGCCGAAGCGAGATTAAGGCTTTCAGCATTGCCCGTCATAGGAATGTGGACAGTAGTGACATTCCTTAGAGATGCAAGACCCTCTATCCCTCTTGCTTCATTGCCAAATATCCATAACGAAGGAGCTTGTGGATTGATATCCACTAAGGATTTATCTCCATCCGCGGTAAGTGCGTAAATCGAATCATTGGGCCATTTCGAAATTAATTCAGTCAGTTCCACTCGTTCGTAAACTGGCAGGTGCCATAAAGAACCTGCACTTGCCCGTACTACTTTAGGCGAATAAATATCGACACTATTCGCTGAAGTAATTAAGCCGCTGAATCCCATCGCATCTGCACTACGCAAAATTGTTCCGGCATTTCCGGGATCTTGTATTTCATGCAGGTATACATATTTCGAATTCTCTGCAATGACTATGTCTTCAATCTCCCACAACGGCATTTCACATATAGCCAAAATTCCCTGCGGGGTAACAGTTTCACCCATGCCTGCCATCACCGTATCGCTGACATCAACAGCTTCGAAAGCAGTGATATCGATTTTTTCGGAAGCGATTTTGAGTCGACCTGCTGCAGTTAAATACAACGTCTGAATTCGGGGACTAGCATTTTCTTTGGCTGCTTCACGCAAAAATTGCAAACCTTCTGCAATAAATACTCCGCCTTCTCGTCGCTCCTTTTTTCCACGAGAACCAAGAAGAGCCTTCACTCGCGCAATATGCGGCGAATGAAGGCTCTCAATCATTGAGGTATCGAGTTATTTTGAAGTTAAGTTTTTGCGCGCTACTTCAACCAATGTCTTAAAGGTTTCTGGTTCATTGGTTGCTAGCTCTGATAACACGCGACGATCCACTTCTACGCCTGCAGCTTTAAGTCCCTGAATGAAACGGTTATATGTCAATCCGTTTTCACGACTTGCAGCATTAATGCGTTGGATCCATAGCTGGCGAAAATCACCTTTTTTATCTTTACGGTCGTTGAATGCGTAGACCATGGAGTGAGTAAGTTGCTCTTTCGCTTTAGCGTAAAGACGTGAACGTTGACCTCTGTAGCCACTGGCACGTTCGAGAACTGTGCGACGCTTCTTGGCGGCGTGAACACCGCGTTTAACTCTTGCCATTTAGGGCGCTCCTTACTTCAGGCCAAGCATGCGCTTGGCTGTAAATGCTGTTGTTGGTTTCGCGGTTGCATCATTAGTCAAACGACGTGTGTGACGTGATGATTTGCGCTCAAGAAGGTGGCGCTTGCCAGCTCGCTCGTGCATGATCTTTCCAGATCCGGTAACGCGGAAAGTCTTCTTCGCGCCACTGTGCGTTTTCATCTTTGGCATGCTGCGTACATCCTCTCGATCGTTAAGTTCTGTTTATTCGGCTGCTTCAGATTCAGCTTTAGCTTTTCGGGCCGCCTTCTGCTCTGCAACAGCTTCTGTTTTCTTCTTTGTTGGACCTAGCACCATCGTCATATTGCGTCCCTCTTGCTTGGGAGCAAATTCGATGAAACCAAATTCAGCAATGTCTTCTGCCAAACGCTGCAGGAGTTTGTAACCAAGCTCTGGCCTCGTTTGTTCGCGTCCGCGAAACTGCATCGTTATTTTCACTTTGTCGCCACCTCGAAGAAACTTCTCAATATGATTCCGTTTGGTCTCATAATCGTGAGCTTCAATCTTTGGTCGCATCCGAACCTCTTTAATCACAATGTGAGTCTGGTTCTGCCGTGCTTCCCGTGCTTTTTGCGCGATCTCGTATTTGTATTTTCCAAAATCCATGATCTTGCAAACGGGCGGAACAGCATCTGGAGCGATCTCAACAAGGTCAAGACCTACTTCGTCTGCCATTCGCAACGCGGTATCGATATCTACAACTCCGATTTGCTCAGCGGTATGTCCGATGAGACGAACTTCGGGGACGCGAATTCGATCATTGATGCGGGCTTCAGTTGTGATAAAAACTCCTTCACGGTCGTGTGCTTGTCAGTAGTAAATCTCTGCAAGGGAGCGCAACGCGAAGAGCTCTAAAAGAGCTTCGACTTACCAACTCGCCGGGGCGATGAAGGTGGGAGCGCTAACTCCTCTTGCAGTGAAAAAGCCACTGGTCTGTGCGAAAGGGTACTAGAGAGTGCGAAAAGAGTGAAATCGAGCGTAGATCAAGCGCCCATAGCGTGAACGCCGCCATCTACATGAAGGATTTCGCCGGTTGTTTTAGGCAACCAATCAGAAAGAAGAACAATCGTCGCTTGAGCAGCAGGTACAGGATCATTCACATCCCATTCCAGCGCTGATCGTTCGTTCCATACATGCTCAAAGTCTTCAAAACCAGGTATGGATTTCGCAGCCATAGTTTTAATGGGACCAGCAGCGACCAAATTTACTCGAATATTTTCTGGACCCAAATCTCTGGCTAAATAACGTGAGGTAGATTCGAGAGCTGCCTTAGCAACACCCATCCAATCGTATTTAGGCCACGCAACGCTTGCGTCAAAATCTAATCCCACAACAGAAGCACCGCCATTGAACAACGGACGTGCAGCCATCGTCAGAGATTTCAGAGAAAAAGCTGATACCTGCAGAGCGGTTGCGACATCTGGCCATGTTGTATTAAGAAAATTACCACCCAGCGCAGCTTCTGGCGCAAAGCCAATTGAGTGAACAACTCCGTGCAAAGTAGGAACATGAGCACGAACTCGCTCCACGAGAGCTGCAAGATCGTCATCGTTTGTGACATCTAATTCAATAACAGGGGCGGTTTGTGGCAAACGTCCAGAAATTCTCTCTGTCAAACGTAAGACTCTTCCGTAGGAACTCAGGATTACAGTGGCTCCTTCTTCTTGAGCCAAACGAGCGATATGAAATGCTATCGACGCATCAGTCAGTACGCCTGTTACGAGAATGTTTTTACCTTGAAGTAGTCCCACGTTAATGCCCCATTCCTAATCCGCCATCAACGGGTATCACGGCACCCGTAATGTATGCAGCTTTATCACTGGCGATAAAAGCAACGACTCCAGCAACTTCTTCTGCGCTACAAAATCTTGCGAGAGGCACAGCGTTTTCGATTTCCGTGCGTCGCTTTTCATCAAGTTCCGCGGTCATATCCGTTTCTACAAAACCGGGGGCAATGACATTCGAGGTGATCCCCCGTGTTCCAAGCTCTTTTGCAAAAGATCTAGCCATGCCTACTAATCCAGATTTGCTTGCGGAGTAATTGATTTGCCCAGCGGCCCCAACAGATCCGACCACTGAACCAACAAAAATTAGACGCCCTCGTTTTAATTTCAATAAACCTCGCGTTGCTCGACGCGCGACACGAAAAGCACCGTTCAAATTCGTATCTATCACATCAAGGAAATCCTCATCACTCATGCGCATAGCAAGACCATCACGAGTGATTCCGGCATTAGCAACGATCACTTCGGGGGTGCCAAATTTCTCTTCTATTGCAATGAACCCATCTTCAACGCTTTGAGTAGATGTGACGTCCATGATGATTGAATCAAAACCTGCGGGCGCACTACCAGTTCGATGAGAAACCACCACGAGGAAACCTTGTGTCTTGAGTTCTTGTGCAATCGCTAAACCAATGCCTCGGTTTCCACCCGTGACAAGAGCTATCGGTTGTGTCATAGGTAAAAGGTACCTGCTACTCGAGCGTAAGTAACAATTTCCACGCCGCCGCAATCAGCTTCATGCGAAACATTCACGATTATGGAGGTGCGACATAGTCAGGTAGGACCTAGGCTGAAGCCATGGCTGAGGAATTACATGACATCACATCTGCGCAACCAGGTTTGAGTGATGATTTACCTGGAAGAAAACGCCGTTATTTTATTTCTATGATGATTCGTACAGGATGCTTTATTGCAACTTTACTGACTCCAAGTCCAATTCGATGGTTCTTCTTGTTTGGTGCTGTGGTTCTCCCGTATTTCGCCGTCATTATTGCAAACGCAGGTCGCGAAACAATCAAGCCTGGAAATTCTGTTATTCATGAGCGGCGTAAAAGTATCAATTGAGTCGCGCAACAAGGAAGATCACCCGCTTGTTGCAAGCCTCCTAGCCATTCTTCTTGTTGTACTGTGTTTGTGGGCTAGCGTTTGGCAGTTCAATCGTGGGACTGCACGCCATGAGCTGAATTCAAGAATTGCAAGTCATATCTCACAAGGGCCTACTTCTTTAGAGAAAACTGCGCTTAATATCGATGATGCTGAATGGCGAAAAATTTCGATCGAAGGTACATTCGATAGTTCGCATCAAATTCTTTTGCGAAACCGTTATTCAGAAGGTAAATATGGTTTTGATTTGCTAACGCTATTTACAGCCACAAGCGGTCAATCCTTCTGGGTTGATCGAGGGTGGATTGCTCCGGGCGCTGATGCCACATCTACTCCCAGGTTGCCGATCACGCCAAAAACCCAAGTGAGTATTTTGGGGAGAGTTCGATTAGACCACTCACTTCCGCGAGGATCTTTTTTTGCAATCCCAACGAACAACAAAGACAATCTTATTTCACGATGGAATGCGCAAGCACAATATGTAAATGGTACAGAAAAATATTATGTTGACTTACTGGATTCAAATGACCCGCAACTTAAACCCGGGTCCCCTGTTGAATTACCTGAGCTATCTGATGGTCCACACATGGCTTACGCCCTACAGTGGCTTTTCTTCGCAGGAATGGTGGTTTACGGACGTATTCTGTTACGTCGAAGTAGATAAATCTTGCCGCGTATAAAGCTCGGCATACAAGCCTTTCTTAGCAACTAAGTCTTCGTGTGTACCTCGTTCAACAAGAACTCCTTGATCAAGAACGAGGATTTGATCAGCTTCCATTACGGTACTTAATCGATGGGCGATTACAAGACTTGTGCGACCTTGCAAAGCGATGCTTAAAGCTTCGTGAACAAGAGCCTCATTTTCAGAATCCAGATGCGCTGTAGCCTCATCCAAGATCACGACTGACGGTTCCTTTAGCAGTAAACGCGCGATTGCGATTCGTTGTTTCTCTCCTCCGGAAAGTCGATGCCCTCTCTCGCCAACCATCGTTTCTAAGCCATTTGGTAGCGAATCAATGAGCGTCCAAATTCGGGCAGATTCACATGCGCTTCGCATCTCTTCAAATGTTGCGTCAGGTTTGGCATATCTCAGGTTTGCAGCAATCGTGTCGTGGAATAGATGTGCATCTTGCATGACGACTCCAATTGAATTTCTCAAGCTTTCAATCGTCAAATTTCGAATGTCAACATCACCAACTAGAATCTCGCCCGATGTAACATCGTAAAGTCGGGGTATGAGTGCGCTTATTGTTGTTTTACCTGCACCCGATGGACCAACTACAGCAGTCATCGTGCCGGGCTGACAAATAAACGATAAGTTGCGAAGCACTTCACCACTTGGAGCAGTTTCAGGTTTTGATACAGACTCCAACGAAGCAAGTGAAATCTCTTCGGCACGAGGGTATGCGAAAGTCACATTCTTAAATTCGATCCCTGGTTGACTATTTCGCAGTTCTACTGCATGTGGTGAATTCGAAACCATGGGTTCTAAATCTAGAACTTCGAACACACGTTCAAATGAAACCAAAGCTGTCATCACATCTATACGTACGTTCGATAGAGCTGTCAGAGGGCCGTAGAGGCGAGATAAGAGTGCAGTAATAGCCAACAAAGTTCCCACCGTTACTGTTCCAGATATAGCTAAATGACCACCAATTCCATAGGCAAAAGCAGTTGCAACTGCAGCCACACTTGTTAACGCGACAAAGAAAATCCTGTTGAGAAGCGCAATAGTGATTCCGATGTCTGCAACTTTGCGGGCTCTAGACGAAAAATACTGGTGCTCCGTTTCCGGTCTGCCATATAACGCAACAAGCATGGCACCGGAAACATTAAACCGCTCTGTCATAGTGCTCGACATTTCAGCGTTCATTTGAAAAGAAGCCCGAGTCAGGGACTGGAGTTTTCTTCCTACCCACTTTGTAGGTAAGAGGAAAAGTGGCAATAAGACGAGGGAAACTATTGTGATCTGCCACGAGAGAATCAACATAGTTACTGCTACCAGAATCAAGCTGACTACATTGCTTATGAGTCCAGAAAGGGTGGATGTGAACGCTTGCTGTGCGCCAATCACATCGGAATTGATTCGCGATATAAGGGCTCCGGTTTGAGTTCTTGTGAAAAATGCAATTGATTGTTTTTGCACATGAGAAAAAACCAAAGAGCGAAGATCGAATATGAGCCCTTCGCCAATCCGAGATGAGAACCAACGTCCAACAATGCTCATGAGCGAATCCGCAACTGCAAGGACGCCGACAATTATCGCTAGTTTTGTAACCAACGGCCCGTTATGCGGGATTACCCCTTGATCAATTAATTTTCGTAAAATCAACGGGGTTGCGACAATCAGGAAAGCATCAATGACGACCGTTATTAAAAAGAAAACTAAGGGCCATTTATATGGTTTGGCAAAATTAGCAATTCTTCCGATAGTGCCCGGTTTGAGCTTTTGATCTTTAACTGACGGGTCTGCGGTTATAGAGCGAAAGGTCATCCATGCTGCGTGTTGAGACAATGTTTAAACCGTGAATCCCAACGCTCTTAGCTGGTCTCTACCATCGTCAGAAATTTTGTCTGGACCCCAAGGTGGCATCCATACCCAATTAATTCTCACATCTGCAGTCAATGGTGCAAGCGCTTGTCGAGTTTGATCTTCAATCACGTCCTGCAATGGGCATGCCGCTGAAGTGAGCGTCATATTCAATACTGCAATATTGCTCTCATCAACCATCACGTCGTAAATCAACCCAAGGTCAACAACATTGATTCCCAACTCAGGATCTACCACATCTTTCATGGCTTCTGTAATGTCATCAATCTTTGCTTGCATCTTTTTACCTTCTTTCCTTTGGGTTGATCATTGAGAAGCCTACTTACTTTTCGCTTCAACTTGTAAAGATGCATCCTTATAGGCCATCCATCCAAGTAATGCGCACTTAATTCGGGCGGGATACTTGGAAACGCCGGCGAAAGCTACCGCGTCTTCAAGGAGGAGTTCGTCGCCTTTGGCGCTACCTTTACTTTGCATGAGTTCCATAAAAGAGTCGAGTATCTTCTTTGCATCGTCTGGAGATTTTCCCAGAAGCAAGGTCGACATAATTGAAGTACTCGCCATCGAGATTGAACAACCGTTGCCCTCCCAGGAAATATTGCTGATACGACCAGATTCAAGAGTGAGATTTAGCGTCACTTCGTCTCCGCAACTTGGATTGAGGTGATGTACCTGAACATCCTTTTCAACTGAAAGCTTCTTGTTTTCAGGATTCTTATAGTGATCCAAAATAACTTCTTGATAAAGATTATCGAGGTTCATCGTGACCTCCCGAAATACTCCTGGGCTTGTTGAATTCCATCTAGGAGCGAATCAATTTCATGTGCTTCGTTATACAAATAAAAAGATGCTCGAGTTGTGGATTGAACACCGAGAGCTTTGTTGAGTGGCCAAGCGCAATGATGACCCGTTCTTACCGCGATTCCTTGATTATCGAGAAATTGACCTAAATCATGAGGATGAATATCAGGCACTGCAAACGACACAACTCCCCCACGCGACTCCGTAGTGGTTGGTCCAAATATTTCAATACCTTCGATTTTCGACAACCCTTGAATGAACTGCTGGGTCAGATTTAATTCATGCGCATGAATTTTTTCCATGCCAACCTTTTCTAAATATTCAAGACCTGCTTGTAAACCCACTGCTTGCGCCATATTTGGCACTCCAGCTTCAAATTTGCGAGGCGCAGGGGCCCACGTGGAATCCAGCATTGTGACTGTATCAATCATCGAGCCACCGAAAAGAAAGGGTGGGAGTTCTTCAAGTAGATCCGACTTGCCCCATAAAACCCCAACACCCGTTGGCCCTAAGGCCTTGTGTCCTGAAAAAGTTAAGAAATCAATTCCTAATTCTTTTACATTTATTCGCATATGTGGCGCAGACTGACATGCGTCAAGAATGACAACGGACCCAACTTCATGTGCCCGCGCAACAATTTTGTCTAACGGATTAATTGTTCCTAAAACATTAGATTGATGAGTCAGCGAAACAACTCTTGTTTTTCCGTTGATGACTGTGTCCAGCTTAGATAAATCTAAACGTCCTTCCGAATCAATTGACAACCAAACGAGCTCTGCACCGGTGCGTTTGGCCAACTCCTGCCAAGGAATGAGATTTGCGTGGTGTTCCATTTCGGTAACAACAATGCGATCTCCAGGAGCAATGTGGAAGCGATTATTGGATGGGGCGTTGCCCATCGAATACGCAAGTAAATTTAAACTCTCGGTCGCACTTTTAGTGATGACTATTTCTTCATCAGCGGCACCTAGAAAGCGTGCAACAGTAGCTCTAGCGTTTTCAAAGGCTTCCGTGGCTTCCTCAGCTAGTTGATGCGCTCCCCTGTGAGCAGCTGCGTTGTGCATTAGGTAAAAATTCATCTCTGCATCAAGAACTTGCTGCGGCTTCTGGCTCGTTGCTCCATTATCCAAATAAATAAGGCGTTTGCCATCCCTCACTGTTCGTCCGAGGATTGGAAAATCCTTGCGGATTAGCCCTACATCTAATGACATTAACTAGCCAAAGGTAGGTTAGCTACCTACGTATTCGGCATAACCCTTCTCTTCAAGTTTGTCTGCAAGTTCTGGACCGCCTTCTTCGACGATGCGACCATTTGCAAAGACATGCACGAAATCAGGTTGGATGTAACGCAAAATACGTGTGTAGTGAGTAATGAGCAATACGCCAAGATTGTTAGCAGCTTTTGCTCTGTTTACTCCCTCTGAAACAATTCGTAATGCGTCAACATCGAGACCAGAATCCGTTTCATCCAAAATAGCCATCTTTGGCTTCAATAGCTCTAACTGCATAATTTCATGACGCTTTTTTTCGCCACCTGAAAAGCCTTCGTTGACGTTTCGTTCCGAAAAAGAAGGATCCATATTCAATGCGTTCATCGCTTCTTTTACTTCCCCCACCCATGTACGAAGCTTTGGAGCTTCTCCGCGCAAGGCTGTAGCTGCGGTTCTCAAAAAGTTCGACACAGATACACCCGGCACCTCAACCGGATATTGCATTGCCAAGAACAGCCCTGCTTTAGCTCTTTCATCAACTGTCATATCCAATACATTGGCGCCGTCTAAAGTGACAGATCCGCCAGTAATCGTGTATTTGGGATGACCAGCTATTGAATACGCAAGTGTTGATTTGCCCGAACCATTGGGGCCCATGATGGCGTGTGTTTCTCCCGATTTAATCGTGAGGTCTACTCCGCGCAAAATTTCTATATTACCTTTTTCGGTGATGACTGAAACCTCAAGGCCACGAATCTCTAAAGTGCTCATAAAATATATTCCTTCGCTCGGGTTCTCTTAGATCTCAACCGTGACGGAATCTCCGTCAATGGCAACTGCATAAACTTCCAACTTTTCTGTGGCTGGAGGGGTTACTGCTTCCCCAGTTCTCACATCGAATTCCGCACCGTGCAACCAACATTCAATTTTGTAATCGAGAATATCGCCTTCTGACAATGACGCCTCAGAATGCGTACAAGTATCAGCTACTGCAAACACTTGATCACCAATGCGCGTCACGCATGCTGCCTTACCGTTCTTTTCCAATTTGAATGGTTTGTTCTCAGTCATTTGTGAGAATTTGAAGTCTGACATCCCTAAGCTCCTGCCTTTGTGAGTTCGTCGTCTATACGAGTCATAAGTCTTTCCTGAACAACTTCATCCGAAATTTTTGAAATGATTTCTGCAAAGAAACCACGCACCACGAGGCGCCTTGCATCCTCAACCTTGATTCCACGAGACATCAAATAGAAAAGTTGTTCATCGTCGAAGCGACCCGTTGTGCTTGCGTGCCCTGCACCAACAATCTCGCCTGTTTCAATTTCTAAGTTTGGAACTGAGTCGGCTCTAGCGCCATCGCTCAGCAATAAGTTTCGATTGAGTTCATAGGTGTCGGTACCTTCTGCCGCGCTGCGAATGAAAACATCACCGATCCAAACAGTATGAGCACCGTCGCCAGCTAGTGCGCCTTTGAAATTCACCCGAGATTTAGCACGAGGGACGCCATGATCAACATGTATTCGATGTTCAAAATGTTGGCCCTCTGTAGCAAAGTAAACGCCCAACAATTCAGCACTCGAATTGGGGGCTAAAAACTCAACGGTTGGAAGAATGCGAACCAAAGAGCCACCAATCGTTACCGTAATTGACGTGAACTGCGCATCCTTATCAACCATCGCGTGATGTCGTGCAGCATAAATGCTGCCGGTTTCCCATTCTTGCAGCGAAATAAAAGTTAACTCAGCCCCAACGCCCACATGTATCTCGATGTCTTCGCCCAAGGTGACAAGGCCGCTATTTTCAACTAACACCGTCGCTTGAGAATTCTCTCCAATAGAGATTTTCACACGAGATAGTTCTGCACCAAGCGGCCCCTCGAGAAATCGTTTGAGGTGGATTATTTCTTCAACTTTTGTATTTGGGCTGACTTCGAGGAATGCAACATCAGAACTTTCAGCATGAACACGTTGAACAACCACGTCATCACTGTTCGATTGAGGAGAGAGCAATTCCCTACTCACTCGACTGAAGTTGACGCCCCTTAATGACGGTCCCTTGACCACCAATGATTTGCGATCAAGAATTGCAGATGAACTGTCATGCAATCCACCTAATCGCTTAAGTGGTGTAAAGCGCCAAGCTTCTTCTCTGCCGGTTGGAGTTAAGTAATTTGTTGTTAATAAAGCCATTATCCAACGGCGCCTTCCATTTGAAGCTCGATAAGTCGGTTGAGCTCTAGTGCGTACTCCATAGGAAGTTCCCTGGCGATAGGCTCAATGAAACCACGAACAATCATGGCCATTGCTTCATCTTCGGAAAGACCACGCGACATCAAATAGAAAAGTTGATCGTCACTAATTTTTGAAACAGTGGCTTCATGACCCATCGACACGTCATCTTCGCGGACATCAACATACGGATACGTATCAGATCGAGAAATTGTGTCTACGAGAAGAGCGTCACATTTCACTGTGCTTTTCGAATGATGCGCGCCTTCCTGGATTTGCACGAGGCCACGATAAGAGGTGCGTCCTCCCCCGCGAGCAACTGATTTAGAAATAATTGTTGACGATGTGTACGGAGCTGCGTGAACCATCTTCGCTCCTGCATCTTGGTGTTGGCCTTCGCCAGCAAACGCAATAGAAAGTGTTTCGCCTTTAGCGTGTGGGCCCATGAGAAAAACTGCCGGATATTTCATGGTTACTTTCGAACCAATATTTCCGTCAATCCACTCCATCGTTGCGCCCTCGGCGCAGGTGGCTCTCTTAGTTACCAAGTTATATACGTTATTGGACCAATTTTGAATCGTTGTATAACGAACGCGAGCTCCCTTTTTAACAATGATTTCCACCACTGCTGAATGGAGCGAATCGGATTTATAAATTGGTGCAGTGCATCCTTCAACATAATGAATGTATGAATCCTCGTCTGCAATGATCAACGTACGCTCGAATTGACCCATGTTTTCGGTATTGATTCGGAAATAAGCTTGAAGTGGAATATCAACGTGAACACCTTTAGGAACATAAATAAATGAACCACCTGACCAAACAGATGTATTCAATGCTGCAAATTTATTGTCCCCAACAGGAATTACGCTTGCGAAATATTCCTTAAACAATTCAGGGTGTTGCTTCAGTCCAGAGTCGGTATCTAGGAAAATTACACCTTGTTTTTCAAGGTCTTCGCGAATCGAATGGTAAACAACTTCGGATTCGTATTGGGCAGCTACGCCAGAAACCAATCTTTGTTTTTCTGCTTCAGGAATACCTAAACGGTCGTAGGTATTCTTAATTTCATCCGGCAAGTCATCCCATGTTGTCGCTTGCTTCTCGGTTGAGCGTACGAAATATTTGATGGTGTCGAAGAAAATGCCCGTGAGATCTGAACCCCACGTAGGCATAGGCTTCTTATCGAAAAGTGCTAGACCTTTTAATCTCATATCCAACATCCACTGTGGTTCTGACTTCTTCATTGAAATGTCACGGACGACATCCTCATTCAACCCACGACGTGAATTAGCTCCAGCAGTGTCTACATCCGACCAGCCGAACTCATATTTACCAATTCCTTCAAGTTCTGGGTGTGCGATTGTCATCGGTTTCCTCTCGTAGCTGCTTGGTTGGTTAAAGAATTTTTCGGTATGTAGGTAGTGCAAACGCCATCACCGTGCGCAATAGTTGCTAGCCGTTGCACATGAGTTCCAAGTAAACGCGATAGCGCTTCTGTTTCAGCTTCACACAACTGGGGAAATTCTGCGGCTACATGCGCAATTGGACAATGGTGCTGACAAATTTCTTCACCTTGGTCGCGTTGCAACAGGGTTGCTGCATATCCTTGGGCCGTTAATGCTTTCGTCACTGCAAGTGGAAGTGGAACGCTCTTCTTTCCACTCTTTATTGAAGCATTGACTTTTCTCTCCATGTCCAGAGCACGCGACTGCGCGAATGCAACCAACGATGCGTCACTTGTTTGTGCCGCCATAAATTTAAGCGCTGACACCGCAAGATCGTCATAGGAATGTTCGAATTTTTCACGTCCGCTATCTGTCATAACAAACACTTTTGATGGACGTCCTCGACCGCGACTTGATTGCAAATGAGGTTCCCGAGCCTCGAGGATTCCGTCGCTCACAAGATGATCAAGATGGCGGCGAATCCCGGCTGGCGTCAGTGAAAGCCTTTGCGCCAAAACTACTGCGGTCATAGGCCCATTCTCCAAAATTGCCCGAGCAACCAGGCCCCGAGTTCGGGTGTCCTCGGGAATCAGAGTTTGGGTTTTTTTCACAACAGAAGTGTGTCTTAATTCCCTAGCTTTAGCCAATCCAACAGAGGTGTCCCTTGCCACAACGCCAGCCCAGCCACCTACCTCAACAAGGAGCAATCACCTCCTAGGCTTCAACCATGATGAGAGATCGAGTGGGGAAAGCGCTCTCTCCTCTTCTGGGCCTATTACTTTTTTTCCAATCCGCGATCGTAGTCACGGGCGGAGCCGTGCGACTTACTCGCTCAGGTTTAGGTTGCCCGACATGGCCACAGTGCACTGGTGATTCATTCACACCCGTTCCCAATCAAGCGGAGGGACAAGTCCATGCGTGGATTGAATTCGGAAATCGATTACTCACGTTCGCACTCATCCTGGCTTCACTGGTTGTTCTGATTAGCGTTCTCTATTTAAAGAGGCGAGATATTCGTGCACTTGCTATTGGACAACTTGTAGGAATTCTGGCGCAAATTCCATTAGGTGGGATTACCGTTCTCACTCATCTGAATCCTATTTCCGTAGCCAGTCATTTCCTTTTATCGATGATACTGATCGCAGCGGGTACATCCCTCTTTGAGCGCCGAAAACTTGGTACACCTCCTGGCCCGATACAAGAAGCAAAACGAAGCATTCCCATTATGAAAGCGCACCTAGTGCTCACTGCGATTGTTATAGCCGTTGGAACTGTTGTCACCGGTAGCGGGCCACATGCAGGTGATAGCGCAGCCCCACGATTTCATATAAACATTCAAACAATTGCCTGGATCCACGCTTACTGCGTGATAGCTCTAGTTCTTCTTACACTTGCGATTATCTTTCGACTTCGTGAAAATCATGAAATAAGAAAACGAACTGTGATTTTCTTTGTAGTTGCGATGGCTCAAGGAGCAATCGGATTCACTCAGTTCTACCAAGGCTTCCCAGAGTTGCTCGTCGGAACTCACCTTCTTGGCGTAACGCTAGTTTGGATTGGTGCGTGGCGCATGCACCTTTCAGTTAACCGAAAATAGGGAACGGATAACCGCGTAGATGCAAAATCAATGGACCACACAAGATGATCTCGCCGTTGCCTACGCGCGAGCACTCGCCATGGATGCTGTACAAAAAGTTGGAAACGGCCACCCAGGTACTGCTATGGCACTGGCACCTGTTGCTTACACGCTTTTTCAACGTTTCTTGCGTCATGACCCATCTGATCCACAATGGGTAGGGCGAGATAGATTTATCTTGTCTTGTGGTCATTCATCGATGACTTTGTACACACAACTCTTTTTTAGTGGCTACGGAGTCGAAATAAAAGATCTGCAGGAATTTAGAACATGGGGTGCGCTCACTCCCGGACATCCTGAATATAAACATACCGCCGGTGTTGAAACGACAACTGGGCCATTAGGACAAGGTGTTGCTAATGGCGTTGGTATGGCTATGGCTGCTCGATACGAGCGAGGTCTGCTCGATCCGGATGCACCAAAAGGTTCTAGCATTTTTGATCATCATATTTGGGTTCTTTGCTCCGATGGAGATTTGCAAGAAGGCGTAAGCGCTGAAGCTTCTTCCTTGGCTGGCACGCAGGAGCTTGGGAATTTGAATGTAATTTACGATGACAATCGAATTTCAATCGAAGGTGACACACATGTTTCCTTCACGGAAGATGTTTCTGCGCGTTTCAAAGCTTACGGATGGCACGTGCTCGAAGTTCCAACATTGAGTAATGGCGACGTTAACCGCCCCGCACTTGAAGATGCAATGGTGCAAGCTATTGCTGAAACAACAAAACCGACACTTATCCGCCTAAAAACAGTAATCGCTTGGCCGGCACCTAATGCACAAGGCACATCTAAATCACATGGCTCGGCGCTTGGGGCTCCCGAAATTGCAGAAACTAAAAAGATTCTTGGTTTAAACCCCGAAGAGCACTTTGCAATTCCTGCCAACATTTTGGACCATGTTCGCCAAGTCAAAGTTAGGGGCAATGTTCTTAGAAAAGAATGGGATATCAAGTTTGCATCCTGGGCAAAGAATAATTCTGAAAAAGCTCAGTTACTCAAACGCTTGCAGAGTCGCTCTCTTCCCAGCGGATGGGAAAAATCAATTCCGACTTTCTCTTCGGAGAAGGAAATTTCTACGCGCAAAGCTTCTGGGGATGTCATTCAAGAGCTAGCAAAAGTACTCCCAGAATTTTGGGGAGGTTCAGCCGATTTAGCCGAGAGCAACAACACCACCATAGAAGGCGGCGGATCATTCTTGCCAGCAAGCAGTCTGATGAAAGGTGCCAATCCTTACGGCCGCATTGTGCACTTTGGTATACGCGAACATGCAATGGGCTCAATTCTTAACGGAATCACCTTGCATGGTTTAACTCGTACCTTTGCCGGAACCTTTCTAGTTTTCAGCGATTACATGAGACCAGCTGCTCGATTGGCATCATTGATGAACCTTGGTGTTACTTTTGTTTGGAGCCATGACTCCATAGGCCTTGGTGAAGATGGTCCAACTCATCAACCCGTCGAGCACATTGCGTCGCTGCGCGCTATACCCGGGTTTTCTGTCGTTCGTCCAGCAGATGCAAATGAAACTGCTCAAGCTTGGGCAACGATTTTGCAAAGAGATCAAGCATGCGCGCTTCTCCTGTCCCGACAAAATTTGCCCGTGTTTGACAGAAAAGAATGCGCATCGGCAGAGAATGTTGCGAAAGGTGCATATATTCTTAAAGATGCAAGTAATAAAGAACCTCAAGCCATTCTTATAGCCACTGGTTCTGAAGTTTATTTAGCGTTGCAAGCACAAGCATTGCTGGAGACTCAAGGAGTTTCGACTCGAGTTGTTAGCGCTCCTTGCCTTGAATGGTTCGAGGAGCAACCTCAAACTTATAGAAACCAAGTGCTTCCTCCAGCAGTGAAAGCACGAGTCAGCATTGAAGCTGGAGTCAAGCAAGGATGGCGTGAATACGTCGGCGATCATGGAGTATCTATTTCATTAGAACGTTTTGGTGCATCAGCTTCGGCATCAAAACTCTTTGCTGAATTCGGATTCACCCCTGAAAAAATCGTAGAGAGCGTCCTGCGGAGCTTGTCATGATTTATGAGGAAATTTCCTCCGCAGGGACATCGATCTGGTTAGATGATCTCTCGCGCTCTAAAATTTCGGGAAACCAACCACACGCCCTCCCAGCAAGAATTCGTGATGCGGGCGTAGTTGGCGTTACGACTAATCCAAGTATTTTCAATTCTGCAATCTCCAAGGGTGTTGAGTATGCGACAGATATTCAAAGTTTGAATAAATCTAGCGTTGAGTCTGTTGTTCAAAAATTGACGACTGATGATGTTCGCGGTGCCTGTGACCTTTTTGCTCATATTGCACAAAATTCTTTAGACGGCCGTGTCAGTATTGAAGTGGATCCAAGGAAAGCGCATCAAACTCAACAAACCATTGATGAAGGTGTCGCCTTGTGGAAAATTGTTAATCGCCCGAATGCCATGATCAAAGTTCCCGCCACGCTTGATGGATTACCAGCAGTTACTGAACTCGTTTCTCTTGGAATCAGTGTAAATGTTACGTTGATTTTTTCCGTAGAACGATACGTCCAAGTTATCGATGCCTTCATGACTGGACTTGAAAAACGAGTCAAAGCCGGATCGGAAATTGCTTCCGTATCTTCCGTTGCATCTTTTTTCATTAGTCGCATTGATACCGCGATTGACGAACGCCTTAAATCTTTAAACACAGATGGCGCGAGAGCCCTTTTAGGAAAAGCAGCGATTGCTAATGCCGCAATTGCATACGAAGCATTCGAGTCAGCGATGACCTCGCCACGATGGAAAGCACTAGCTGACAAAGGCGCCAGAATGCAGCGACCGCTCTGGGCATCGACTGGAGTGAAAGATCCGGTCTACGACGACACACGTTATGTGATCAACTTAGTGGCACCTCACACGGTCAACACAATGCCGCAGGCAACCCTTGATGCACTACTCGATCATGGAAAATATCGTGGAGAAACCTTACAGAGCTTGTACTCGCAATCACATGAAGTGGTCAAAAGTTTGTCAACACTTGGTATCGAACTCGCTGAAATCACGACATATTTAGAAATTGATGGCGTCAACAAGTTCATCGCTTCGTGGGAAGAACTCTTAAACAATGTTGCCCAAGTTATGCAGTCATGATACGAATTCACGGAGACGCAGTTTCAGCTATCGATAAAGTCGATTCGCTCTATCTTTCACTTGTGGAAGCAAGTACTCGCCTTCGCGGAAAAGATGTTTCATTATGGGGAAAGGCTTCCGAAACTGAAGCACGCACTCGCCTGGCTTGGGTTGATTTCCCTACTGAATCAAGAAAACTGCTGCCGGTACTTGATTCCCTTTGGTCACAATTCAATTCCTACAATCGAGTAATCCTTTCCGCAATGGGTGGCTCCTCACTCGCCCCACAAGTCATCGCAGCGAGTAATAACAAATCGCTCATTGTTCTCGACAGCACAGATCCGAATGTGGTGAGACGAGCACTTGATGGCGATTTACTTTCTACACTTGTCATTGTTAGTTCAAAATCTGGAACAACCATTGAAGTTTTGTCGCACTTGGCTATTTTTGAGCAAGCTCTTCTATCTGCTGGCGCCACCCCAAAAGATCACATTGTGATTATCACTGATGCTCACTCCCCCTTAGACGAATATGCCAAAAGAAAGTCAATAAAAACCATTCACGCAGAGCCAAATGTAGGTGGACGTTATAGCGCTTTAAGCGCATACGGATTAGCCCCATCGGCGCTACTTGGTTTAGATATTTCTGTCCTTCTCGATCAAGCTCAAGAAGCTGAAAAGAATTTCGAAGGGCTTCATTCACCAGCTGTTGCAGTTGCATATTTGCTAGCAAAGCAATCAGGACATTTTATTTCGATTACCGATGCCGGTTCAGAAATGCCTGGCTTATCAGATTGGATCGAACAACTTCTTGCCGAATCTACTGGCAAAGGCGGGAAAGGAATCTTGCCGGTTGTTGTAGAGAACCTGAGTTCGCCAGTTTCTGGATCTACGTTATCGATTGCTTTTGAGGGGAACGCCGACCTCATTGTCGAAGGCGATTTGGGTTCACAATTCATATTCTGGGAATGGGTCACAGCACTGTTGTGTTACGCGATAAATGTAGATCCTTTTAACGAACCACACGTGGCACTTTCGAAAACTAAAACAACGTCTTTGCTCTCACAATGGGCTGGTTCTTCACCATCGGTGCCCAGCAATTACGTGGATGGTGACGTTGAAGTATTTGGAAGTAACCAAAAAGTAGTCACTACTCTTTCTGAATTACTTTCCTCAATTCACCTTGATGATTACTTGTACATCATGGCTTTTCTCGACAGCGAAATGGATTTCCAGATTGGCGAACTGAGAAATATACTTGCACAGAGGTGCTCATCCCCCGTTGCATTCGGATGGGGACCACGATTTCTGCATTCGACAGGTCAATTCCACAAAGGCGGTCCAGATATGGGTGCCTTCTTACAAATAACTGCAGATCCCGAAGAAGATATAAAAATTCCGGGTCAAGCGTTCACTTTGCAAACGTTAATGATGGCTCAAGCCTTAGGGGACGCGGAAATACTTTTGGGAACCAATCGTAAAGTCATTCGTTTACACCTGAAGAACCGAGAAAAGGGTATAAGTCAGATTCTCTCGGCAGCACGATCGATTTCTTAGTCGTCGTCTCCGCGTAGTTTGCGAAGGGCTTCTTCCAGCAATTTGGCACCCTCAGCGTCAGTACGTCTTTCTTTCACATATGCCAAGTGAGTTTTATACGGCTCATTTTTTACTGGGCTAGGTGGATTGTTCTTATCACGACCTGCTGGAAATCCGCAACGTGGGCAATCCCATTCATCGGGAATGACCACAGTTCCGTCTTCAGCAAATGAAGGTTTTGTTTCATGTTTATTAGAGCACCAATAAGAAACCTGAAAGCGACCAATGGATTCGCCGCGTTCAGCTTCGCCCATAGGACCTGCGCCGACTCGACTACCTCGGATTGCACTTCCGCCTGCCATTGGAACTCCTCACTAATTACAACAAGATGATGAACTCGATTTACTTAAGTACCAAACTTAAAGCCACAACACTTGCAAACCAGAGTCCTCCTACAACAATGGTAATTCGATCAAGATTCTTTTCAACCACAGATGAGCCACCGTAATTCGAGGAGACTCCGCCACCAAAAAGGTCAGAAAGTCCGCTTCCTTTGCCCTTATGTAAAAGGACTAAGAGAATCATTAAAACGCTTGTCACGATAAGCAGAATTGAAAGCGCTAATTTCATGGGAACTCCTTATAGATCTTGTAGGGGCAAAGAGTACTGTAAATCAGGTTGATTGATGAAACTTGACGATTTTAGCGAGTTCTTCAGGGTCAAGACTGGCTCCCCCAATGAGAGCGCCGTCGACATCGGGTTCCTTCATGATTTCGGCTATGTTGGCAGATTTTACTGAACCGCCATAAAGAATACGTGCATTTTGAGAGATTTCGTGAGATCCAATCTCTTCCATTTCATTCCTGATGGCAGCACATACTTCCTGCGCATCTGCCGGGGTTGCAGTTTTGCCAGTGCCGATTGCCCAAATTGGTTCGTAAGCAATCACAATTTTCTTGAGTTCTGGCTTCGAAAGATTTGCAAGACCAGCTCGCATTTGGCGAATAACATGCGAAACATGCGCGCCCGAATCTCTCACTGAGGAATCCTCGCCTACGCAAAAGATTGGTGTCATCTCCTGGCTTAATATTGCTTTGATTTTCTTGTTAACGAGAACGTCGTCCTCTTTGTGAATAGAACGCCTTTCGCTGTGTCCGACGACAACAAAAGTACAACCAAGTTTTGCGAGCATTGCTGCAGAAATATCACCAGTAAATGCGCCATTGGTATGAGCTGAAACATCTTGAGCACCGTAAAGAAGTCTCAAGCGGTCACCATCAACTAGCGTTTGGATTGACCGTATATCTGTGAATGGTGGCAGCACAGCTACATCGACTGCATCGTAATCCTTATCGTTAATGCTATAAACAAGCTTTTGAACAACTGCAATCGCCTCGAGGTGATTGAGGTTCATTTTCCAATTTCCAGCCATGAGCGGTTTGCGCATGATCATCCTTTCCACACAGTCATTTAAAGATCCAGCGCTTGAAGTCCAGGCAATTGCTTGCCTTCCAAATACTCCAGCGACGCACCGCCACCGGTGGAAATGTATCCGAAATCTGAATCTGCAAAGCCAAATGACCGAACTGCGGCAGCACTATCTCCTCCACCAACAACTGACATTCCAGAAATCTCCTTAAGGGCCTGCGCTACCACCCGAGTTCCGTGCGCGAAGGCTGGGAATTCGAAAACACCCATTGGTCCATTCCAGAAAACAGTTTTGCATGGTGCTATCGCTGCAGCGAAATTTTTCGCAGATGCGGGTCCTATGTCCAACCCCATCATTTCTTCGCCAATTCCATCGACACTTACTACGGTTGCTGGCGCATCTGCTGAAAAAGCTGGTGCTACAACGATGTCGGTGGGTAGCAGTAAATCAACGCCGAGCCCCGCTGCCCTCGATATTAATTCTTTAACTGTGGGGATCAGCTCTTTCTCTACCAATGATTTCCCGATTACCTTCCCTTGCGCAGCCAGGAATGTAAAAACCATTCCACCGCCAATCGCCAACACATTAACTTTGTCCAACAAGTTAGAGATCACCGCAATTTTGTCAGAAACCTTGGATCCTCCAAGAATAACTGCATAAGGCCTCTCAGGGTTCCGCGTTAACTTCTCAAGAATTTCAACTTCTGCTGACACCAAGAACCCTGGCGCATGAGGCAACATCAACGGTAAATCATAAACAGAAGCGTGCGAGCGATGCACAGCACCGAACCCATCGCCCACGTAACAATCAACAGAATCAGCAATTTCGCGAGCAAAACTTTCTCGTTCGCTTTGTACTTTGCTAGTTTCAGCTGCCGAAAATCGCAAATTCTCGAGTAGTTGAACATGACCTTTACCTACATGTGGGATTACGTGAGCCCGCTTTCCTGCGACAAAATCGACCTCACGGTTGAGCAAGACTCGTAACCGTTCTGCTACAGGTGCCAACGACAACTCAGATGATATTTCACCCTTTGGTCGTCCCAAGTGGGCGCCGATGACAAGAGATGCTCCGCTTTCTAATAAGAATTTTATTGTAGGTAACGACGCCCTTATACGACCATCATCAACAATTTCACCGTCTTTGATTGGAACATTGAGATCGCATCGAAGGAAAACTCGCTTGTTAGAAATCTCAAGCGATTGGAGCGATGACATTAGAGAGAGCGACCTACCAGTTTAATGAGATCAACAAGACGATTGGAATATCCCCACTCATTGTCATACCAACCCACAACTTTCGCGGTCGTACCGATAGTTTTAGTTAGCCCTGAATCAAAAATGCAGGATGACGGATCCGTAACAATGTCAGAGGAAACGATGGGATCTGATGTGTATGACAAAAAGCCCTTCAAATATCCTGCGGAAGCTTCTTTCATTGCCGCATTGATATCGCTTGCACTGACTTCCTTGGTAAGTTCGACCGTTAAATCAGTGACTGAGCCAGTAGGAACCGGTACGCGAAGGGCATATCCATCAAGTTTTCCCTTGAGTTCAGGTAGAACCAAACTAATAGCTTTCGCAGCGCCAGTCGATGTTGGAATAATGTTTGTAGCTGCGCCTCTTGCGCGCCGCAAATCCTTGTGTGGGAAATCCAAAATCACCTGATCGTTTGTGTAGGCATGGATAGTGGTCATAAGGCCGCGAACAATACCGAATTCATCATTGAGAACTTTAGCCATTGGTGCCAAGCAATTTGTTGTACACGATGCATTCGAAATGACATGGTGATTAGCAGGATCATACTTTTGGTGATTTACACCCATCACAATGGTGATGTCTTCATCAGTTGCAGGCGCAGAAATAATTACTTTCTTTGCACCAGCTGTTATGTGCTTCTTGGCGTCAGCAGCTTTGGTAAATATTCCAGTCGACTCAACAACAATTTCAGCTCCGACTGCACCCCACGGAAGCGCGGATGGATCGCGTTCTGCAAAAACCTTAATGGTCTTCCCGCCAACGGTAATGGTGTCATCGGTGTATGTAACATCCATTCCCAATCGGCCCAATATCGAGTCATACTTGAGTAAATGAGCAAGTGTTGCATTGTCGGTCAAATCATTTATGCCAACGATTTCAACTTCCGGCGAGGTAAGAGCCGCGCGGAAAAAATTTCTTCCAATACGGCCAAATCCATTGATACCTATTGCAGTCACAATCAACCTCGCTTAAATATGTGCGTTACCGACAGGATTTTGCCCATAACGTTGAATGTTTGCCAATCTTATCAGGGGAAATTCTTTTGTAGTTAACATTATTTAGTGTCAATGAGTTAGTTAAGTAACTCTGGTGACAAGCCCGCTTCGGTGTCTGGAATGCCTAAGTCCCCTGCTTTCTTATCAGCCATAGCCAATAAGCGACGTATGCGTCCTGCAATTGCGTCTTTGGTCATCGGAGGCGTCGCGAGTGAACCTAATTCTTCTAAACTTGCTTGTCCGTGATTAATGCGTAGTTCTCCTGCTTCCTTTAAATGATCAGGAATTGTTGGTCCAAGAATCTCCATAGCTCGTTGCACTCGAGCGGCCGCAGCGACAGCTGCACGCGCGGAACGTCGCAAATTAGCATCATCAAAATTTGCTAATCTATTTGCTGTTGCCCTCACTTCGCGTCTCATGCGACGTTCTTCCCATGCTAAAACACTTTCGTGAGCACCTAAACGTGTCAGCAAAACACCGATTGCATCTCCATCGCGAATGACAACGCGATCAACGCCACGAACTTCGCGCGCTTTTGCAACAATTCCTAAACGACGAGCTGCGCCTACAAGTGCAAGCGCGGCTTCAGGCCCAGGACATGTTATTTCCAAAGAGGAGGAACGTCCTGGTTCAGTGAGAGAGCCATGTGCAATGAATGCGCCACGCCATGCTGCCTCTGCATCGCAAATTGCGGCGGAAACAACTTGAGGTGGCAATCCTCGAACCGGTCTGCCATTTCCATCTACAAGTCCTGTTTGGCGAGCAAGCGCATCTCCCTGTTCGCTAACGCGGACAACATATCGAGAACCTTTTCTCAAGCCACTCGAAGACAAAACTGCCAAATCACTTTCGTGTCCATAAATATCGGCAATGTCTTTGCGTAGTCGTCGTGCGCTCTGAGCAGCATCAAGTTCCACTTCTATGACGATTTTCCCAGAGGAGATATGAAGCCCGCCCGCGAATCGAAGTAGTGCGGAAACCTCAGCTTTGCGGCAACAAGGCTTTGTTACCGACAATCGACTGAGTTCGTCTTTTACTGATGAAGTCATAGCCATGTGCTTATCCAATCAGGGTCTGCGCGAAGATGTGGCCAAATACGGAAACTAATTTTTCTTGATCATGATGGACACTTCCGGGTCCCCTACTTAAGTCAGCAACTATTAATTTCCCACCCATTTCGGCAACTTTTTCCGAAAGTGAGACCCTATTTCTGACAACTCCCGTGTCTGCAATCACATAATCACAGGACATTTCTGGCGCGTAATGGTGTATCAGGTTCAAATGTTCTTCGGGTTCGCGGCCAGCCAATTCATCCCCAGTGGAATTTGGGTGCGCATCAAGATTGAGCAAAATTATTCTTTTCGCGCGTGCATGAGTTAAAGCTTCTCTCTGTTCTGTGACAAGCAGATGTGGCAGAACACTCGAAAACCAAGACCCTGGTCCCATGGTGATCCACTCTGCTTTTCCAATAGCTTCTATTGCTTCAGGTCGCGCCGTTGCATCTGCCGGAAGAATTTTCAGCGATTCCAATTTACCTTTTGTTGTGGCTACTTGTTCTTGCCCTCGAACAACTACTCTCCCCACTGAAGAAAGAAAAGTACCTTCAATATCGAGCGGTGCCGATGCCATCGGTAGAACTCGACCGACAACTTTCAATAAAGAAGCTACTCGATCTAAGCCTGCTACAGGATCTTCATCTCGATCCCATAACGCTGCAAGTAATAAATTCCCAACAGGATGTCCTTCTAACCATTGACCGGAAGTAAAGCGATATTGCATTATTTCCGCCCAACTCCTGCCCCACTCATCATCAGAACACAGAGCTGCTAATGCCATACGCAAATCACCTGGAGGGAGAATGGGCAATTCATTTCTCAGTCGCCCGCTAGATCCGCCGTTATCGGCAACAGTCACAATGGCTGTAATTTCACTCGTAACTCGCCGCAGCGCCCCGAGCGTTGCTGCCAATCCATGACCTCCGCCGAGCGCGACTACACGTGCTTGCACTATTCGCGCCCCATATCACGATGCACAGCTTGCGCATCAACTGGTGTTGGATCTGAAATCAAATTCAATCGCTTTGCAATTTCTTCTGCTACCGCAACACTTCGATGTTTTCCACCAGTGCATCCGACTGCCAACGTGACAAATTTCTTACCCTCACGGATATAACCGGGAACAATCTGCTCAATCAACGAAACATAAGTTTTGACAAAATCTTCAACACCTTCACTTGTAAGTACTTTCTGGCTCACTTGCGACGATGTTCCGTTAAGGGGTCTTAATTCAGGAATCCAATGTGGGTTAGGAATGAATCTACAATCCACGACTAAATCTGCATCAACGGGGATGCCATATTTATATCCAAATGAAAGGACATTGACTCGGACTCCAACTTTGTGCCCCGCGGCAAAAATTTCTCCTACGCGTTTTTCTAATTGGTGGACATTGAGGTTTGTCGTGTCGATGACAATATCGGCACTAGAACGTAGCTCTTCAAGTTTCGTGCGTTCTCTCTCGATGCCATCAACAATCCTGTCCGTCCCTTGCAGAGGATGCGGGCGCCTGGTGGATTCAAATCGCTGTACTAGCGCCTGATCGGTTGCATCGAGAAAGAGCAAACGATGAGTAGTAGAACTGAGAGCCAAATTCTTTAATGAGGTTGTGAGGTCATCGAAGAATCTTCCGCTTCGCACATCAACGACTACTGCCATCGAGGAAATGTCTGAAGCATTTGCTTGTTCGACCAGCGCCGGTAACAAAGCAGCGGGCACGTTATCAACGACGTACCAACCCAAATCCTCAAGTGCATGGGCAACAGTCGACCGTCCCGCACCAGACATGCCGGTTAAAACTAAAACTTCGCGATTGTTTTTCATAGCCTCTTTATCCTGCTATACCTGTCAAGAACCCTTTAGAACTTCGCCTGTTTGAGCATCGAAACCTTCATGTTTTTCCCTAGAGATGCTTTCCGCAATTATTTCGGCGATCTTGCTTCCGATCCCCGGAATGAGAGCTATTTGATCTGTGCTTGCTTTACGCAGGGCAGAAACAGAACCGAAATGATCAAGTAGGGCTTTCCGCCGTACATCACCCAGCTGAGGCACGCCGTCAAGTAGGGATTCCAACATTGCGCGCGATCGACGAGAGCGGTGGAAAGTAATGGCAAATCGATGTGCTTCATCTCGAATACGCTGCAGCAAATAAAGACCTTCGCTTGATCTACCCAGCATTACTGGCACCGGGTTACCAGGAAGCCACACCTCTTCTAATCTCTTTGCCAATCCACATAATGGAATGTGTGAAAATCCAGTTTCAGATAAAGCTTTCACGGCAGAATTTACTTGAGGTACTCCACCATCCACGATGATAAGGTGTGGTTGATAAGAAAATTTTGCGCGCTTTCCCCCACTTTGATGCAGCTCGACAGGGTCTACTGCCTGCTCATCTGCGAGACGTTTGAGTCTTCGAGTCAGAACTTGATGCATGGCACGCGTGTCATCCCATGCTGTTGTGGTGTCTATTATAAATCGACGATATTCACTCTTCTTTGGTACGCCATCTTCGAACACAACCATTGATGCAACAACAGTGGTGCCGGAAATATTCGAAATGTCATAGCATTCAATGCGAAGGGGAAGTTCGGGCAAAGCTAGCGCTTGCTGAACCTCAACAAGGGCTTGACCACTAATACCCACATCCGCAGATCTTTTATTAACATGTTGAATCAACGCATATTGTGCGTTTCTGCGAACCGTATCTATGAGGTCAGCTTTATCTCCACGGACTGGAACTTTTATTTCGACTTTCGATCCCTTGCGCTCTGACAGCCATAGCGCCAAAGTAGGGATCTCCGCCGATTCTTCGTTAATCAATATTTCGGCAGGAATTTCGCTTTCCTCAACATGTGAATACATCGAAGCAAAGAGCGCCGTAATTTCATCTTGTCCCTCAAGGACGAGTTTCTGATCAACGAGCCAGGACCTAGATCCCTTAATTGCTCCTCCCCTAATAACAAAAACTGAAGCTGCGACGAATGCACCATCTCTATGGAGTGCGATGACATCAGCAAAAAGAGATTCAGGAAGTGCGCCCTCGGTGGATTCTTGGGCATGTTTCAGCGCAGCGATTTGGTCTCGAATCTTTCCCGCTCTTTCGTATTCTTGAGAATCCGAAGCCAGCGCCATCTCTTTTTCAAGGGTGGGAATGATCTCTGCTTGCCCAGCATCCATAAAAGAAACTATTCGATCTGCAATTCCTCGGTGTTCTTCTTCTGACACCCATCCAACACAAGGGGCTGCACATTTGCCGATATCTCCTAGCAAGCACTGGCGCTTAGCACGTTGGGCTTTTTCAAAATTCGCATCCGTACATGAGCGAATTCGAAATACTTTGAGCACTACTTCGAACGTATTTCGAAGTGCCCATGCTTGAGTAAAAGGACCAAAATATTTCACCCCAGCTTTTTTCTGATTGCGAGTGATCAAGAGTCTGGGAAATCGATCATTGAGCGTGATAGCTAAATAGGGATAAGACTTATCGTCACGGAATTGCACGTTGTAATCAGGGCTGTATTGCTTAATCCAAGAAAACTCCAACTGCAGCGCTTCAATTTCTGTGTCAACAATCGTCCAATCAACTCGAACTGCTTCGTGAACCATACGATTCGTACGTTCTGGCAAATTATTTTGGAAATAGTTGCTCAAACGCGATTTAAGGCTGAGGGCTTTCCCAACATAAATCACTTCATCTTTCGAATTGAAAAATCTGTACACCCCAGGAAGAGGCGGAACATCCCTTGGTCGATAGCAACTTGGCTCTGCCATTACTTCGAGCTCGCGATCTTCTTTCGATTGGTAGCCAACATCGAAGCTAAATAGAAACCGGTATAACTATCTTTATTCTTGGCCACATCCTCTGGGGTTCCTTGCGCTACAACTGTTCCACCGCGAAAACCTCCCTCTGGTCCCATATCAATGACCCAATCTGCGGATTTAATAACATCCAAATTATGCTCAATCACTACAACCGTGTTCCCCGTGTCAACTAACCGATTGAGTACGCCCAATAATTTGCTGACATCTTCGAAGTGCAATCCGGTTGTTGGCTCATCAAGAACGTAAATTGTTCGACCTGTGGAGCGACGCTGTAATTCAGTAGCAAGTTTGACTCTCTGCGCCTCGCCACCGGAGAGAGTGGGCGCTGATTGACCTAAGCGGACATAACCCAATCCCACTTCACATAAAGTTGTGAGGAAGCGTGCGATTGTAGGGACTGCCTCGAAGAAATCACGCGCTTGTTCGATAGGCATATCTAAAACTTCTGAGATGGTTTTGCCCTTGTAATGTACTTCTAACGTTTCTCTGTTATATCTAGCGCCGTGGCACACTTCGCATGGCACATAAACATCTGGCAAGAAGTTCATCTCGATGGTGATTGTTCCGTCGCCAGCACAGTTCTCGCACCTTCCACCTTTAACATTGAAAGAGAACCGACCCTGCAGATAACCTCGAACTTTAGCCTCAGACGTTTCAGCAAATAGCGCGCGTATCTTGTCGAATACGCCCGTATATGTTGCGGGGTTTGAACGCGGAGTTCTACCGATAGGTGATTGATCAACATGTACAACCTTGTCGAGTAAATCAATTCCTGTAACAGTTCGATGTCTTCCAGGCACCATGCGCGCGCCATTGAGCTTATTGGCGAGAGTCACGTAAACAATGTCATTGACCAGCGTTGACTTTCCTGATCCGCTTACCCCAGTGACAGCAACAAATGCGCCAAGAGGAATCGCTACTTCGATGTCTTTTAAATTATTTTCCTTCGCTCCCTTTACAACCAATTGACGCTTTGAGTCTATCGGGCGCCTTTTTGAAGGAATTGCTATCGATTTTCTTCCTGATAGATACGCTCCAGTTATGGATTCTTTGGAATCAATCAGGGCTTGATAATCACCTGATACAACAACTTCGCCACCATGTTCACCAGCTCCTGGTCCAATATCTACGATCCAGTCCGCAGCGCGAATGGTTTCCTCATCGTGTTCCACGACGATCAGGGTATTTCCCAAATCTCGAAGTCGAGTCAGAGTTTCGATGAGTCGATGGTTATCACGCTGATGTAAACCAATGCTGGGTTCATCGAGCACGTAAAGGACTCCGACTAACCCTGAACCTATTTGAGTAGCTAAACGAATTCTTTGTGCTTCTCCACCAGAAAGCGTTGCAGCAGGTCTTTCAAGAGAAAGGTAATCAAGCCCAACGTCGAGCAGAAAACCAAGTCTGGCGTGGACTTCCTTCAGAACTCTTTCCGCAATCTGTGCTTCTCTCGCATTAAGCGAGACACCAGAAAGAAATGTTGCGCAGTCAGCAATAGATAGTTCACAAATCTGCGCGATGTTCTTGTCGCCTAAAGTGACAGCCAAAACTTCAGGTTTTAATCGAGATCCCTTGCAAGTTGGACAAGGAATCTGCCGCATATAACCTTCATATTTTTCACGGCTGTAATCGCTATCAGTTTCGCCATGTCTGCGATGAATGAAGGGAATTACTCCTTCAAATCCAGTGGAATAGTTGCGTACCCGTCCATATCGATTCTTATATTTAACATGCACTTCATAGTCTGAACCATGCAAAATTGCATCCTTTGCCTTTGCAGAAAGCTTCTTCCATGGTGCATCAAGAGAAAATGATATTTCACCTGAAAGCGCTTGCAGCAGACGCAAAAAATACTCTGACGTTTGCCCAGAAGACCAGGGAGCGATTGCTCCATCATTAACGGAGAGAGAATCATCTGGGATGATCAACTCCTCATCTACCTCTAATTTGGTACCTATCCCCGAACACTCTGGGCAAGCACCGAAAGGTGAGTTAAAAGAAAAAGAGCGCGGTTCGAGTTCTTCGAAAGAGAGTTCACACTCGTGACAGGCTAAGTGCTCGCTATAGGTACGTTCCTTGGTCGATTCTTTAGAGTCAACAAAATCCAAAATAACAATTCCTTGAGCAAGTCGCAAAGCGGTTTCAATGGAATCAGTTAAACGAGTTTTAGATTCGGCTTTGGCGTTCAAACGATCTATAACCACTTCAATTGTATGTTTTTCTTGCTTCTTCAATTTTGGCGCCTCTGACAGAGCTACGACAGTGCCATCAATACGGGCACGCGAATAGCCTTGAGTAATCAATTCTTGAAACAAATCAACGAATTCACCTTTCCGAGCTCGAACAACTGGAGCTAAAACTTGGAATTTCGTTGTAGCAGGCATAGTCAATATCTGGTCAACAATTTGCTGAGGTGACTGTCGACTCACGCTTTTTTTACACTTCGGGCAATGCGGTCTGCCAGCGCGAGCGAAGAGGAGCCTTAAATAGTCATACACCTCTGTGATGGTTCCTACAGTAGATCGTGGATTTCTATTTGTAGATTTTTGATCAATAGAAACGGCAGGTGATAGTCCTTCGATAAAATCAACATCCGGTTTATCCATTTGACCAAGAAATTGACGAGCGTAGGCAGAGAGCGATTCAACGTACCGACGCTGACCTTCAGCAAAAATTGTGTCAAAAGCTAAACTCGATTTACCAGATCCTGACAATCCGGTGAACACGACCAGTGAATTACGCGGAAGTTCAATAGAAACATTCTTGAGGTTGTGCTCTCTGGCTCCACGAACAACGAGATGGCCTGCCATTGAACTAAAGCCCTCCGATTTCCATGGCTCGTAACTCTTTCTTCAAATCTCTAATTTCGTCTCTAAACCGCGCAGCCAATTCGAACTGAAGATCTTGCGCAGCCCCGCGCATCTGCGCAGTGAGCGACTCTATCAATGCCAACAACTCTTGTCTTGGCAAAGTTGACGCTACCGATGCTCCTACTGCCAGCCCAGATACCTTGGCCTTGATAGTCCCTGACGAAGCGAGAAGCTCTTCCGTATCTTCATTTTCTCGGTTAATTAAATCAGTGATATCCGCAATTCTTTTTCGCAATGGTTGGGGATCCACTCCCCGTTCAGCGTTGTATGCCACTTGCTTTGCGCGTCGACGATTAGTTTCGTCAATCGCTTTATCCATTGATTTTGTCATGTTATCCGCATACATGTGTACTTCGCCAGAAACATTTCGGGCGGCTCTACCAATAGTCTGAATCAATGAAGTTGCAGATCTAAGAAAACCTTCCTTATCAGCATCCAAAATCGCAACCAGGGAGACTTCGGGTAGATCTAGACCCTCTCGCAATAAATTGATTCCGATCAAAACGTCGTACTCGCCGGATCGTAGTTCACGCAGAAGCTCTACTCTTCGTAAAGTATCTACCTCTGAATGTAAATATCGAACTCGCACCCCTTTTTCTTGAAGGTAATCTGTGAGATCTTCTGACATTTTTTTGGTCAGAGTTGTAACAAGCACACGTTCATTTCTCTCCGCGCGTATCTTAATCTCTACCAACAAATCATCAATTTGTCCCTTGATGGGTTTAATAACAATTTTTGGATCGATCAAACCCGTAGGTCGAATCACTTGTTCTACGACATCATTATTTACTTTTTCTAATTCATATTTACCTGGTGTTGCCGACAGGAATACTTTTTGCCCAACCCTTTGTAGAAATTCATCCCAACGCAAAGGACGATTATCCATAGCGCTTGGTAATCTAAAACCGTGCTCTACCAGAGTTCTTTTGCGGGAAGCATCTCCCTCAAACATCGCACCAATTTGGGGAACGGTGACATGAGACTCATCAATAACAAGTAGGAAATCTTCCGGGAAATAATCAAGTAAACAGTTGGGGCCAGAGCCTGGATCCCGCCCATCGATATGTCGAGAGTAGTTTTCAATTCCGGAGCAAAATCCCAACTGCTGCATCATTTCGATATCAAATGTCGTCCGCATTCTCAGGCGCTGCGCTTCGAGCAACTTGCCTTGCCTTTCAAAGTTCTCAAGGGCGACAGCTAATTCGGCTTCTATGTCAACAATTGCGCGCTTCATCGTTTCTGGGCCGGCCGCATAATGGGTTGCTGGAAAAATATACATCTCTGTTTCGTCGCGAATGATTTCCCCCGTTAAAGGGTGCAAGGTTGTGATCTTTTCGATCTCATCTCCAAACATTTCAATACGAAGAGCCAACTCCTCATACATCGGGATGATTTCAATTGTGTCTCCACGCACGCGGAAAGTTCCTCTTTCAAATGCAATGTCATTTCGACTGTACTGAATATCCACAAATTTTCTTAAGAGTGCATTGCGATCGATCTCGTCCCCCACCTTGAGGCGGACCATCCGATCGATATATTCCTGAGGCGTACCTAAGCCATAAATACATGACACGGTTGCGACCACAATGACATCGCGGCGGGTGAGCAATGAATTTGTCGCTGAATGGCGCAAGCGCTCCACTTCATCGTTAATGCTGGAATCTTTTTCAATAAACGTGTCAGTTTGCGGAACGTATGCCTCAGGTTGGTAATAGTCATAATAGGAAACAAAATATTCCACGGCGTTATTGGGCATTAACTCTCGAAATTCATTCACTAGCTGGGCAGCCAATGTTTTATTAGGGGCGATAACTAAAGTTGGCCTCTGTAATCGTTCAATTAGCCAAGCAGTTGTTGCTGACTTTCCTGTGCCGGTTGCGCCAAGTAAAACAATATCCTGTTCACCTTTGCCTATTCGGGAAACTATCTCCTCAATAGCTTGAGGTTGATCTCCAGCTGGAACATAATCGCTGATAACCCGAAATGGCTCAACTGAACGTTGAAGATCATTTATCGGGCGCATTGAATAACTCTAGCCTTGGTCAAGAATTCTCGCGCTCCAATGATGGGAGCACAATCTCCCACAAATGCTCAACTTGACGGAGAAGTTGGTCTGTTGAGGCGTTATTTTCAATCACATAATCAGCAACTGCAATTCTTTCCGCAGAACTAGCTTGCGCTGACATACGGGAAGCAATTTCAGACTGTAGCAACCCTCGCTCTCGTAACCTCGACTCACGCAAGGTGGAATCAGATTCAACAGTAATGACGACGTTGAATCGATCTTGGGCACGCGTTTCCACCAATAATGGAATCTCATAAATCATGATTTCATGCTCGCGCAAAGAAGAAACGAGATCATCAAACTGTGTTCGTACAATGGGGTGAATTATTGCTTCTAATTTTGCGCGTGCGTTCGCATTATTGAAAACCTTTTCCCCCAATGCCCGTCTATCTATATCTCCGTTACGCAATATTCCATCGCCGAATTCGGCCACAACGGCATCAAATCCTTTACTTCCTCGCTCAATGGCAACTCGCGATAATTGATCTGCATCAACAACCCGGGCGCCCAAGTCAGCAAAATATCCAGCCACTAAAGATTTGCCGGCTCCGATTCCACCGGTGAGAGCAACGAGAAGCACAGTCAAACTTTAACCATATTTGTGGGGGGTGAAAAGAAAACAGCCCACGAGATTGCTCTCATGGGCTGTTTTACTCCTCAATTATTCTGCAACAGGTGCTTCCTCGACAACTGTTTCAGGAACTGCAGCAGCATCAGCAGCTTGCGCCTCAGCTTTTTGTTTCTTGTGAGCTATAAAACGTGATTGAGCTTCAGCATATTGGCGTTCCCACTCTTCACGTTGAGTTTCGTAGCCTGGCTTCCACTCTTGAGTATCGGCGTCAAAACCTTCGGGATAGATGAAGTTACCAGCTGCGTCATAACGTGCGGCCATTCCATATTGAGTCGGATCGAATGCTTCGATTTCAACTTCCTGGCCTTCATTCGCCTGCTTCAAAGAGAGTGAAATTCGACGACGCTCTAAGTCAATATCAATAATCTTTACAAATAGTTCATCATCTACTTGAACAACTTGCTCAGGAATTTCAACATGACGTTCGGCCAGCTCAGAAATGTGAACTAAACCTTCGATTCCTTCATGAACTCGAATAAATGCTCCGAAAGGAACCAACTTAGTAACTTGTCCTGGCACCACTTGATTAATTGTGTGAGTGCGTGCAAATGCTTGCCATGGATCTTCTTGAGTTGCTTTCAAAGAAAGTGAGACGCGCTCACGTTCGAAATCGACTTCTAGAACTTCGACGGTTACTTCATCGCCAACTTCAACAACTTCGCCTGGATGATCTATGTGCTTCCATGAGAGTTCAGAAACGTGAACAAGTCCGTCCACTCCGCCGAGATCTACGAACGCACCAAAATTAACAATGGAAGAAACGACTCCTGTGCGAACTTGACCTTTTTGAAGCTGATTAAGGAAAGTCGTACGTGATTCAGATTGAGTCTGCTCGAGGAAGGCGCGACGTGAAAGTACAACGTTGTTGCGATTCTTATCGAGTTCGATAATGCGAGCTTCAACCTGCTTGCCAATGTATGGAGTGAGATCGCGCACTCGACGCATTTCGACCAAAGATGCTGGTAGGAAACCGCGGAGTCCGATATCAACGATGAGGCCACCTTTGACAACTTCGATAACAGTTCCAATGACAACTTCGTCGCGCTCTTTCTTGCCTTCGATATCTCCCCATGCGCGCTCGTATTGTGCGCGCTTTTTGGAAAGGATTAAACGACCTTCTTTATCTTCTTTTTGCAAAACTAAAGCTTCAACTTTTTCGCCGACCTTTACGATTTCATTTGGGTCAACGTCGTGGCGAATTGAAAGTTCGCGCGAAGGAATTACACCTTCAGTTTTATATCCAATATCTAGAAGTACTTCATCGCGATCGACTTGTACAACTATGCCTTCAACAAGGTCGCCATCGTTAAAATTTCTAATGGTTCCTTCAATTGCGGCGAGAAAATCTTCTGCTGATCCAACATCATTTACTGCTATTACTGGTGAGATGTTCAAGGTGCTCCGTAGGGATAGATGAGTAGTAGGGACAGGGCTGCTAAGGGTAGGGTTCGCGCCTACTCGAGGTCAATTCGCGTGAGTAGACTCAAGGCCTATGAAGCAATATCTCCAGCTTTTGCGCAGACCACATGCGAAAGTCCTTCTCTTGGTTGCCTTTCCTGCCCGCATTGCCTACGGGATGATTGCGCTAGCAACATTCTTTAAAGCAGAACAGGCAACGGGTTCGATTGCGGTTGCGGGATTGGCCATTGGACTTGAATCACTTTCTTCAGCCCTGACAGCTGGTTTACGTGGTGCGCTCATGGATCGTTGGGGACAGAAATGGCCACTGCGCATTTTCGTACCAGGTTATTCCATCCTCATTCTTGCTCTTAACTTTTCTCAAAGTCGAAGTTCAATTCTCTTCTTTGCATTTGTATTGGGGCTATCCGCACCACCCATCAATCTTTCCATTCGCCCGTTGTGGCAAACAGTTGTACCACCCGATCTATTAAGAACTGCCTACGCACTTGATACTGCAGTGATTAGCGCCGCCATGGTTTTAGGACCAGTAATTGCTACTTCACTTGCGCTTTCATCACATCCTTCAACTGCGCTCACAGCATGTGCTCTCTTGATCTTCATTGGCGGAACATCATTGGGCTTTACTAAAGTTTCTCGTAATTGGCGACCAGAGAAAAAAGATGCCTCAGAAACAGGCACTTTCAGAAGCCGAGCCATGCAACTTCTCATGCTTGAGGGTTGCATAATTGGTTTCGGATGGGGCGCTTTTGATGTGGCGGTTCCGGCGTTTGCAACGATAGAAAATGTCGCAAGTCGTACTGCATGGATTCTGGGGACGATGGGAATTTGCAATATTGCTGGAGGGCTTATTGGTGGACTCATTTCCAAACGCGTCACTCCGTTGGTCACTATGTCACGAACATACGTCTTATGGTTCGCCGCCTCAATCCCACTTGCTTTTACTTATCCTGGATGGAGTTTGGCTTTGGCTGCAGCATTTTTAGGACTCACAGGTGGTTCACTTCAAGTTTTTTATTGGGAAGTAATGGAAGCTGTAAGGCCACGAGGCACAGCAACTTCATCTTTGGGATGGTTGTGGACTGCAGAAGGAACATTTATGGCGCTGGGTGCAGCAATTGGTGGTTGGATTTCTAATCAATATTCACCACGATATGCCTTGGGTATAACAACTATCACTCTTGCTATCGGATGGATTGTCTT
>WLOF01000069.1 GCA_009699375.1 Actinomycetota bacterium | reverse complement strand
CCAACCTCGTCTCGAGTCGCGACTCCTGGATCGTATGACTTAACGAAATTCGCTAAGGCATCACGGATCTCTTCGGGCCGGATCGTGAGTTCCGCCATTTTATTCTCCCTTATCTCTTGTGAAATTTCTTACGCGCTCTTGCTGGCAAGATCGCGGTCAACTTGAATCAAACGAGTAGCTAGCGTTCCATCAATAAGTTCGTCAGCAAAGCGAACTTCAAGCCCGCCCACAACTGACTTATCGACAACAACATTAACTCTTACTTGATTTCCAACTTTTTGTGAAAGTGATTTAACTAATCGATCTAATTGAGCCGAAGTTAATTGGGTCGCAGTCGTTACGTGTGCAATCAGACGATTGCGACGAGCTGAAACTACTTCTGATAATTCTTCAAGGCCGTTTTCAATATTTCTTCCACGAGGATGATCAACTAGAGCACAAATAAGTGCAATCGCTGACTTGGTTGCCTTGCCCTTAAGCAGCGAAGTGACAAGAACGCTCTTTGGGGGTTGGCCGGCAACAATTGAACGATCTGCAAAAAGTGCTCGTAGCTCTGGATTAGAAACTACGCTCTGGGCGAAAATAAAAATCTCTGCTTCTAGCGCGTCCAATTCGCCATCTTTTTCTGCGCAAGCGGCCTGTGCTTCAACTGCCAAACGCTCGGCAACATCAGCTAAATCCTTTGGCGACGACCACCGAAGAGCAATCATTTGCGTAAAGAGTGCAAGCGAACCATCTGCAACAGATTTTTTGAACAATTGATTTGCCAGCACTGACTTGTCTTCCACGCTACGCGCGGTGTCAGTCAGTGCTCGTCGAAGAGCCATCGAAGAATCTAAAGCATTCACCATGGAAAAGAGGTCGGCTGACAATCGCGCAATCCCTGCAGAATCTAAACTCGACAATTGCTTTTCGAGAATAGAGCGCGTTGAAACTAGCGAGAGTCTGCTTGTTCCTTTCATGGAAAGTGTCATGGTTACTTCGACTCCTCCATATCAGCAAGGAATCTCTCAACAACTCGAGACTGTCTTGCTTGATCATCAAGTGCTTCTCCAACAATTTTTGAAGCAAGGGCTGTGGCAATGGATCCGACCTCATTCATGAGAGAATTCAAAGCTTGCTTTCGTTCAGCTTCAATTGCAGATCGAGCTGCTGAAGTTATGCGAGCTGCTTCTTCTTGAGCAGTTGTACGCATCTGCTCAATGATGACCGCACCTTCAGTGCGCGCTTCTTCGCGCATCTTGGCTGCCTCACCACGTGCATCCGCTAACTGAGCTTGATATTTTTGAAGATTAGACTCAGCTTCTCGTTGTGCTTTTTCTGCTCGTTCAAGCCCACCTTGAATCGCATTTGTGCGATCGCGGTATGCCTGCTCAAACTTTGGCACCGCTTTAGAGCGAAGCAAAAGGAACAGAATCGAAAAGGCAACTAACCCAACAATAATTTCGGCTGGGTGGGGGATGACAGGACTTGGTCCCGCTTCACTAGCCGCAAATATCCAAAGGTTACTGCTCATGTATCACTCCTAACTTCCTAGTACGTTCGTCGCGCTTTTATTTGAGAACGAAAGCAAGCACGAGGCCGATAAGAGCAAGCGCTTCTGCCAACGCGAATCCAAGGAATGCGATTGGTTGTAGAAGGGCACGTGCCTCAGGCTGACGAGCTACTCCGTTGATATATGCGGCGAAAACCAGACCAGTTGCGACACCGGGACCGATCGTTGAGAGGCCGAAACCTACAATTGCCATTGTACCTGTCATGTAACTTCCCTTTCACGTAATGGCTAGAGGTTCCTCTAGCCAAATCTATTTTTAGTGTTCGTCCGCCAATGCGCCAGCAATATATAACGCAGTAAGCAGAGTGAAAATATAGGCCTGTAGACATTCGATACCAAGCTCGAAGAATGACAGGCCAACAGCAAAACCGAATGAGAAAATACTCAACACTTTCATCAAGATCGTGCTTGTTAGTAAGTACTCACCACCCACAGTGAATACGAGTAAAAGAAGATGGCCCGCAAACATATTTGCAAAAAGGCGCAAGGACAAGGTCGCTGGACGAATAATGAAATATGTAGCAAATTCAACTGGAGTAAGGATTACGTAAATATACTTAGGGACACCTGGCATAAAACAGATGTCTTTTATATACTTGACTATTCCGTGCTTACGAATTCCGACAGCGTGATAAACAAAATACGTAAATATGGCTAATGCGATTGGGAATCCGATGTGCGACATCGTCGGGAACTGAAGTAGTGGAATAACTCCAAAAATGTTATTGCATAAAACGAATGTGAAGAGAGTGAACAAAAATGGTACGAAACGCATGAATTCAGGACCAATAACTTCTTGGCCAAGACTGTTTCGTACAAAGGAATAAATCCCCTCCCCAGCAAACTGAAGTTTGGAAGGAACGATGGCTGCCTTGCGAGAGGATGCAATAAAGAAGACTGAAATTAGGACTACAGATAACCCAACAAGCAAAACTGGCTTAGTAAATAGAATGCTGTTTCCAAAAACCGGATTGAAAAAGAAGTCGGAAGCACTGGGTGGGACAAATCCATCCTCGGCCATACGCAGTGAAACTGACAAAATCAAACTCCCTTTGTGGAATGCGGGCTTTCGGGGCTTAACTTAGAGCCTTGGGTCGCCATCTGCCAAACCGACAAAACTCTAGTTTCGAGTTAAATCCGTCTCCTTCTAGGCCTTATTGGCGAATAAATCGAAGCCAAATTAGAGAAAGTCCAGCGGCTAGTCCAACGGCCAGCCCAATGAAAATGAGGAAATGAAGGTGGAAGAAGTGGTCTGCCAATGCTCCCATCCCACCCCAAAAAACTAAACCTGAAACAAGATAGGCAAAAATCGTCCAAAATGCACTGTCATCTTGCTTGGCCATTTTACTTCCCCTCATCTGTCTTACGATCATAGTCAAATGTTCCAGAAACTTTTCCAGAGCTTTGGCTCCCAGGTAAGGGTAGGTGCAAACGTAATTTTAAGAAAGCCCGAATTTCCCCACCGAGCCAGGCAAGGGTAATTGCTACTGCAACTACTCCAAAACTTGGGCGATCTAGAGTTTTTGGATTAGTAGCACTCATGAGAACTAACATGAATGCTCCCAAGATAATCATTTTTGAAAAATATGAAATAAGGGCGAGAATCATAGTCATCATTGGATCAAGCTTGCGGGAAATTTTCGAAACAAATAAGTGAACAATGAAAAAAATTATTACTACAACATGAGCCAGCAACGCACCTAGAATTCCGGAAGAACCTCGCAAAAATCCTGATGTAATGAGTCCAATAATACCGACAACAAGTGATGGAATTAATGCACCTTTGCCCATATCTAACTCCACTGAATTACTCACACAAGACTCCTTCTCGTTTTCACAAGTGTAAGTGAAAGAATTGCAAGAAAAATTGCAATAATCCCAGCAATCCATAATGGCGCAAAGGCAGCAACAGTGACAGGAACTGCAACTGTTGCAGTCCACAAATACATGATCAATACTGTCCGCTGATGAGAATTACCTGCAGTTAATAAGCGATGGTGCAGATGCTCCTTATCAGGAGTAAATGGAGATCTACCTGAACGAAGTCTACGTATCACTGCAAGGGATAGATCTGCCAACGGAATAGCTAGTACTGCAAATGGCAGGAGCAATGGCAAAAGTGTTGGTCCGCTGTTCTCTGCAGAAATTGCATTTGCATCTACTTGGCCAGTTAGAGTTATTGCTGACGCTGCAAGTAATAAGCCTAGAAACATCGAGCCAGAGTCGCCCATAAATATCTTTGCTGGGAAATAGTTGTGGGGCAAAAAGCCTATGCAGACCCCGATAATTACTGCCGTTACTAGTGACGGAGAACCCGCACGACT
>WLOF01000068.1 GCA_009699375.1 Actinomycetota bacterium | reverse complement strand
TGGAAGAGTTTCGCGACGGCGTGAACATGGATGTTATTTATCGTGCATCTCGTGAAGAAGATTTAGTATTGCGACAAGAGCTCGATTATCTTGCAGAGAAATCAGAAGGTCTTATTCGCGTCCATTATTTAGTGGGGCCACGTAAGAACCATCCGATGGATGCCAAGAGTCTGCGCAAATTAGTTCCTCGCTTTGCCGATTCTGATATCTATATCTGCGGCCCCGGCCCACTTGTAGAGGCAGTGCGTGAAGCTGCCAAGGATTGCGGTGTTCCTAAAAATCGCTTTCATGATGAAGCGTTCGCTTTCCATTCCGAGTGATGGTGCAACCAACATGACTTTCGCAGACGCCCCACACGGTGCTCGTGAAGCCATACGCGGCAATAGTCGCACCGCATGCTCGGCACGATTTAAGGACTCTCACAGGTTGATAGGGGAGATTGCAGTTGCTAGCGAAAGTTGGCAATCATCCAGGAGGTCAGCATGAAGCGGGCGTTGCTCATCGCAGGAGGCACAGTAGGTGGCCTTGGCGCGGTTTTGTCGATCACTCCACCACAGATAAGTTCCGGAGGAAATTCCGGATTATCTGGATTGCAAAGCGGAGCGATGACAATTTCGGGGACCGGTTCAAGTACATCAGCAACTCACGTTGCACCTGTATCTGCAACGTCTGCTTCATCCCCTGCGAGTACTCCATCGAATACAACAGCTGCAAGCGTTACGACAACAACTAAAAAACATAAGGTCACGGCACGCAAAGCACAAAGCACTGGAACTTCTGCGCAAGTACAAACACAAACGCCTTCGACTGCACCAACGCAATCTCAAACTCCTGCGGCAGCACCAACGCAATCTCAAACTCCTGCGGCAGCACCAACGCAATCTCAAACCCCTGCGGCAGCTGCAGTTAAGTCGACTCCCAAAGGAAATTCGGGAAAATTTGTCGGTACAAGCGTTTTTGTTCAATACGGATATGTTCAAGTAGAACTCACTGTTGAAAATGGCAAAATTACAGATGCTCGCGCGCTACAAGCGCCAAATGGACGTAGCGATCGCTTCTCTCAATACGCAATTCCAGTTTTACGCCAACAAACCCTTAATGCGCAGTCTTCAAAAATTCAAGGAGCATCGGGTGCTTCATACACTTCGTGGGGCTGGTACACATCCCTACAAGCAGCACTTGTAAAAGCTGGCATGTGATTTTGGGTGGCTCATTTAAAATCTGAGATTGAAGTTTGGGGCACCACTTTATTTCTTGACGTTGCTTCAGACACAGCCGATGAATCCCAACTCCAAGAAGGAATCAATCGAGTTCGCGATTTCGCAATCCACGTTGATGAAGTTTTCTCAACATATAAAGAGAGTTCAGTCATCACTCAACTTCGAAATAATAAAATTGGTATCGAATCATGTAGTGATGAAGTTGTTGATGTGTGGGAAAGATGCGCAGTTGCCAGATACCTGACCGACGGAGCATTTGACCCTTGGGCAGTAGTGGGGGGATTTGACCCATCGGGGCTTGTAAAAGGATGGGCAGCAGATAAGTGCGCACGTATTTTGCAACAGTCTGGCGCGCAAAATATTCAAGTGAACGCAGCAGGGGATTTATCTTTACGCGGTGGTTTTGCTGGAGATGACCCAATAAAGCCTTGGTCTATTGGTGTTGTTAATCCAGAGAACAGAAAAGAGCACGTGCAAGTTTTTGAAATTACTGACGGTGCAATTGCAACGAGTGGAAGTTACGAACGCGGTGCTCACATTGTGGATCCTCACACCGGTCTTATTGCAATTGGCGCGAAATCTGCAACAGTTATTGGCCCAGATGGCGCATTAGCCGACGCACTTGCCACTGCGTTAATGGTCGAAGGTCGAGATGGTGCAATCTGGTTTTCGCAACCTGAGTTAGCTCTTTATTCTGCTTGGGTAATAGATCGTCATGGCGAAATTGCATGGAGCGTTGGCCCCCACGAAAGCAAAGCTTAAAAAATTTACTCGAACGAAAACGTTGGCTAAACACAGTATTTAGTGTGCTTTGAGTCGCCACAAATTGTGTGTAGATTACTTCAAGAATTACTGAAGTAATTCGCTTAGAAAGTAGGCTAGCGTGCAATTCATCGATGATGCGGAATTTCAGATTGCTATCGATTTAGATCAAGGTGCACGTATTGCTTCACTGAAATGGCGCGATATGGAATTCTCTGTTGGGTTTCGCGGAGAAGTTCCTACATGGGGTTGGTATGCAATGGCACCATGGGCCGGACGTATTCGCAATGGAATAGTTAAAAATCCTTCCGGTAAAGAATTTCAGTTGCCAACAAATTTTGACCCACCTCATGCGATGCATGGTTTTGGATACACATCATCATGGCGCGAGATCGGACCAGGTCGCTCACTGTTAGAACTTCCAGAACCCTACGGCGGCGCAACTGTTGAACAAACAATTGAAGTATTAGATGATGCAGTTCGTTGGAGCCTGGAATACGAACCAGGTGATTGCGATCTACCTGCATGGATTGGTTTTCACCCTTGGTTTCCACGCGATCTTGGACGTGGCGACAGCGCAGAAGTTGAGTTTGCATCCAACATCATGCTCGAGCGCGCAAGTGATGGAATGCCAACAGGTAAGCGAATCGAACCGTGCAAACAACCATGGGATGATATTTTCACCGAAATACGTGGCACTCCCGCAGTAGTTTGGGATGGAGCTGCCCGCATTGATATCGAGTGCGATACGCCATGGTGGGTTGTTTACACAGAAGATTCTGAAGGCGTGTGTATCGAGCCACAAACTGCACCACCCGATGCAGCAAATCTTGGTATTGCAGGCGAGCATTACATGGAAGCCCTATTTGTTTTCTCACAAGATATCTAAATGATTAATCGTCAACGTTTAGCAGAGCTGACTGCGCTCGAAGAGAAGCGCTTTTTAGATTTACATCCAAAGAGTGGCGAACTTTTCACTGCCGCTAAGAAAGTTATGCCGGGCGGTGTGCCGATGTCATGGATGGCGAAATGGCCAGGGGCTTACCCAGTTTTTGTTGCAACTTCTAACGGTGCAAAATTTACTGATGTCGATGGCCACACCTACGTAGATTTTTGTTTAGGCGATACCGGCTCTATGACAGGACATTCACCTAGCGCAACCGTTGCTGCAATAACTGAGCAAATGAAACATGGTTTTACGTCGATGCTTCCAACAGAAGATGCGGTCATTGTTTCTCAGGAGCTAGCAGGCCGTTTTGGATTGCCTCTGTGGCAATTTACAGTGACAGCAACTGATGCAAATCGGCATTCAATTCGGTACTGCCGATTGATTACAGGCAAATCCAAAATAATTGTTATTGATAAGTGCTATCACGGAAGCGTTGATGAAACGTTTGCCACTCTGGATAGCGCAGGAAATACCGTTAAGCGCGAAGGTAATTTAGGAGCTCCAGTAGATTTAGATCAAACAACTCGAGTAGTTGAATTCAATAATTTGGTTGCGATGGAAGATGCCTTAAAAAATGGGGATGTAGCAGCAATTTTGATGGAACCTGCAATGACCAACATTGGAATTGTTCTGCCGCAAGAGGGTTACCTAGAAGCCGTTGGTGTGCTTGCAAAGAAATATGGCGCTATTTGGATTATTGATGAAACACACACAATCTCTGTCGGCCCTGGCGGTATGACTGCACTTTATGGATTGAAACCGGACATACTTACTATTGGTAAGGCGATTGCAGGTGGAATTCCAACCGGGACATTTGGCATGACAGAAGGTGTTGCCAAGCGAATTATGGAAAGAACGTCCCGGGAAATTATTGATACAGGCGGAATTGGTTCTACATTGGCTGGAAATTCGATGAGCCTTGCCGCAATGCGGGCAACACTGACACAAGTACTCACTGCACC
>WLOF01000067.1 GCA_009699375.1 Actinomycetota bacterium | reverse complement strand
TATAACATTTTGATAAAGCCTATTGACCTTTAGGCGATTAAGGTTTTGAATACTCGTAGTTTCCTATGGAAACGATTCTATAATCAAGGGGGAAAGATGAAGAGTTTCACTAAGAAAGTCTCACTGCTTGCCGTGGCCTCACTGCTTGCTTTGGGATTGAACAGCACTAGCGCACAAGGCGCTGGAGTAGTAATCGGAATGAGTTCACCATCTCTAGCAGATGCTGGTCAGCAAGTTATTGCAGCTGGTGTTAAAACTTGGGTGGAGAAGCAGGGCTGGACATTAATTGCGAAGAACGCAAACGGTGTTGCCAAAGATCAGGCAACACAAATTGAAGCCCTGATTGAGCAAAAGGTTAGCGCTATCATCATGGTTCCAGCAGATGCAGCAGCAATTTGTGCACCTATAGCTAAGGCCGGAGAAGCTGGAATTCCTATCTTCGCAATCGATAGATTGCCAGATGGTTGCGCAGTAGCTGCAACTGTGTTGGCAGATAATTATCTCGCTGGCCAAGACTCTGCTAAAGCCATGGTTAAGCTTCTTACTAAGAAGTATGGATCTGCCAAGGGTATTGTCCTTGAGATTCAAGGCGACATGTCAAGCATCACTGCCCAAGACCGTGGTAACGGATTCGATGATGTGATTAAGAAGTATAAGAAGATCACACTGATTAAGAAGCCAACTAAGTGGACTGAAGCAGAATTCTCCAAAGCCACACGTGACGTTGCATCAGCTAAAAACGTTGATGGCATCTACATGCACTCCGACTGCGTAGGTTCAGTTGTAGTTACAACGGCGCTGAAGTCAATTAATAAGCTCTTCAAGCGTGGAAATGCCAAACATATATTCCTTGCTGGAGTAGATGGATGCGCAGCCACAATGAAGGTCTTCCGCGATGGCTATTTTGATGCAACCTCAAGTCAGGCACTGCCTGATTTCGGGTCAGTAACAAATCTAGTCAAGATCGTTCTTGACGGTGGCAAGATCACAGAAGGTGCTTTCTCGGCCACTGGGTCTTCAGGACCAATCGCAGGAAAGATCAAAAACAGCGCAGCTGGCCCAACATTGGCGTTGAAGACGATTCCAGTTACACCGGAAAATGTCGACAACACAGCCTTGTGGGGTAATGCCTAGTAGTTAAGTTACATATTCTCTTCGGAGAGATCATCCCTGATCTCTCCGAAGAGAATTAACATTTTCGTATGGGTGGGTGGCGTACTCTTTCGGTTATTAATTGCTTGGAAAAGGATTCGTCTTGAAGAATGAAATGTGTTTGGAAGCCACAGGTGCTACCAAGATCTATGGCAAGACAACGGTTTTGCAAAACGTATCTATGAATGTTTTTAGGGGAGAGATTCATGGACTTGTTGGTCGCAACGGCGCTGGTAAATCCACATTAGTAGGTGGCATAACCGGGCTTGTAACGCTAGACCACGGTCAAGTCATTCTTGATGGAGTAAAACTTGAACCAGGCGATCCTGAATTTGCACTCAACGCCGGCATCGCACTTGTTCCTCAACAAATGAGTTCATTCCCTACTCTGTCGGTAGGAGAAAATTTATTAGTTGGCCGGCTACCAATGGGCAAGCATGGTTTGGTCAATTGGACTCAAGTGTGGGAGTTGGCCGAAACATCTTTGAAATTAGTTGGTCTTGATGTAAATCCAAGAGTTCCTATGGCAAGTCTCGGTGTTGCATCCCGACAGATGATTGCAATCGCACAGGCATTATCACGGTCCGCAAAACTCATCATTCTTGATGAGCCCACTGCAGCCTTAGCAAAACCTGAAATTAGCAGACTCTTTAAACTCATGAGGAATTTAGCTGACGCTGGCGTTGCAATTATTTATATTTCACACCACCTCCAAGAAGTTTTCTCGATTACAGACCGAGTTACTGTATTGCGCGATGGTTTATCTCGTGGCACTTTTCAAACGTCAGAAATTTCATCCGATGACTTGATTCGTGAAATGGGTGCAAGCTCTGCATTAACCAAGAGAGCTCGAAAATCACAAACTCATCATTCAAGTATGGATTTTCATAAAGATAACGTTTTACTTGAAGTAAAAGATTTAAGTAAGGAAAATGCCTTCAGCAAAATCTCACTCACTATTCACTCTGGTGAGATAGTTGGGCTAACAGGGCTCGAAGGATGCGGAAAGCATGAGCTAGTTCAAACTCTTTTCGGTTTGCAAGGAGCTTCATCAGGTACGGCTACCTTTGGCGGATCAAGCAAAGTCGCACAGCGTCCACGAGAGTCAATTTCTAGAGGTATGGGCTATCTTTCCCAAGATCGTCGTGGTGAGAGCGTATTTGAACAATTTAACGTCGCCGATAATCTTACGATGACGGTACTTGATAGATTGCAAAATAAATGGGGATTTCAATTTCCCAGTAAAGCCGAAACGGTGGCTAAAAATGCCATTAATACTTACGGCATTATTTGCACAGGACCAGAGCAAAACGTTGGCACATTGAGTGGCGGCAATCAGCAAAAAGTTGCTCTTGGCAAGATGCTTGAGTCAGGACCATCTTTGCTCTTGCTAGAAGAGCCAACTCAAGGAGTTGATATCGCAGCAAAAGCTAGTATTACCACGATCGTCGCAGAAGCCTGCGAGCGTGGGGCTGGAGTTCTTTTGGTTTCTGACGAAATAGAAACTCTTCTACAAGTAACAGATCGAGTTATTGTCCTTTATAAGGGCGCACAAATAGCTGAATTTGACACCGAAGATTTAGACGGTGAAACACTTATCCGAGCCATCGAAGGGATCGAAGCATGAAAAAAACAATATGGATTAACCGATTGGTTGATCATCTTATTTGGATTGTCTTAACCCTGACAATTGTTGTGGTTGCGCTGACAATTGATGGCTTCTTCCAGTTCAATAATCTTTCTAATGTGCTACTTCATGGCACAGTTCTTGGCCTTTTATCTATTGCTGCCGCAATGGCTCTTATCGGAGGAGAGATGGATCTCTCGCTCGGTGTGAATATGGGTTTTGTTGGCTATCTGGTTGCCTGGATATCTTTAGGAAAAGGAGATGTTGGAAGTGGTTGGAATCTCAACCCCATTCTTGCAGGATTTATTGGCGTTGCCGTTGGTGTTGGAATTGGTTGGGTCAACGGGTCGCTAGTGACTCGACTTAAAATGAATAGTTTTCTTGTAACTCTTGGAACACTTATTGTTTTGGGTGGACTCACCTATGTGATAAATCAAGCCAGAACTTTGAACGGAATTAATCCAGTTCTCTTGGTTTTAGGAGGAGAAAAATCATTTGGAGTTCCTAACTCAGTAATTCTTACCGCATTTGCCTTTGGAATTGCTGTAGTCATTTCTCGCTTTACAAGTGGTGGGCGACGACTGTATGCGGTGGGAAGTAACGCTGTAGCAGCTCGCGCTGCAGGCATTGATCCAGGTGCAGTAAAACGCCGTATGTTTATGGTTGCTGGAGGAGTTGCAGGTGTTGCTGGGCTGTTAATTATTGGAGAACTTGGTTCTGCGCCAGCAAATGTCGGGCAAGGCGTAATTTTTGAAGTATTTGCTGCAACTGTTATCGGTGGAGTAAGTCTTACTGGTGGTCGTGGTTCCTACTTCGATGTGTTAGGCGGAGTTCTCTTATTATCAATGATTGCAAATGCTCTCAACCTCACCGCCATTGACCCATTCTGGGTCGAACCAATTAGAGGATTTATTATTTTGTTCGCCGTTTTCTTGGACTCACAACGTGAGACTTTGCGTATGTGGCTTCTTAAGCGTGCAACATCTTCTACTCAAAGTGGGAGTGAAGCGGCTTAATGACAAATACTAAGAAAGCAGAAACGATGAAGGCATTATTTATCACCGCTCCACAAAAGTGGGAGATTGTGGAAGTTCCTGTTCCTGAAATCACCAAAGATGAAGTGCTTATTCGTGT
>WLOF01000066.1 GCA_009699375.1 Actinomycetota bacterium | reverse complement strand
TGCAGCGCGAGTACTAGAAGATGTAGGCATCTCTCATGGAAGTAAGGTTTCGGAGAGTCACTGACAAAAGAGTGTGGTGATTAAGAGTTAAAGGCTTTTAAGCGCGCTCACAACTTTTGTCAGGGTTTCTTTAGCGTCACCAAAGAGGAGGGTAGTTTTTGGATCGTAGAGAAGTTCATTCTCGATACCAGCAAAACCTGGACGCATGGATCGCTTGAGGAAAATAACATTCGCTGCATCAGCAACTTCAAGAATTGGCATTCCATAGATTGGGCATCCTGGAGAGTTTTTAGCTGCAGGATTTACAACGTCGTTTGCACCAATTACCAATGCAACATCTGTTTGCGCAAAAGTTGGATTTACTTCATCCATTTCAACTAGTTGCTCGTATGGGACATTTGCTTCAGCTAGTAAAACGTTCATGTGGCCCGGCATGCGGCCAGCAACTGCGTGGATACCGTATGCAACATCAATTCCTTTAGCGGCAAGAACATCTGCCATTTCGCGAACTGTGTGTTGTGCCTGAGCAACAGCAAGTCCGAAACCAGGAACAATCACAACGCGACGTGCGTAGTTAAGCAAAATTGCAACATCTTCAGGGGAGCCAGACTTAACAGGACGAACTTCTTGAGCTCCAGTATCTGCTTGTGGCTTTGCAGTGAATGCTCCGAAGAGAGTTTTAAATAGTGAACGGCCCATTGCTTCGGCCATTAAGCGAGTGAGGATTGTTCCACTTGCACCAACCAATGTACCGGCAACGATGAGCAAAGTTGTTTGTAATACATAACCACTTGCAGCAACTGTAAGTCCAGTAAATGCATTCAAGAGTGAAATAACGATCGGTACATCTGCGCCACCTACTGGTAGCACGAACAAGATTCCAAATAGTAAGGAAAGCCCGCCAAGTACAGCCAGTGAAGTATTTCCACCTGAATTGATTACCCAACCGGCAGCAGCGAAAACTCCTACGACGTTTGCAGCAATTACGAGGCGGCCACCAGGAAAGACCACTGGCCGAGTAGTCATTAATTCTTGAAGTTTGGCAAATGTTATGCAGGAACCAGAGAATGAAACGCTTCCAACAATCACAGTAAAGATGGTTGCAATTACTTCTGCTGTAGTGGCATCTGATCCAAGTTTTAAGTATTCGACAATCGCTACGAGTGCAGCTGCTCCACCACCGACACCATTAAATAGTGCAACGAGTTGTGGCATTGCAGTCATTTGAACTCTGCGAGCTGCAGGAACACCAACAATTAAACCAAGCCCAATTGCGGCGAGGATCAAAGGCAAATGGTTAAGTGGCAGTGGGTGATAGTTGCCGTCTTCTTTATTTCCTGTAAAGAAGAAAACGAGCAAAGTGGCAACTGTTGCACCGATTGCGCCAATAATATTTCCACGACGTGCTGTCTTTGGATGTGAGAGTCCTTTGAGCGCCAGAATGAAACAAACTGCGGCAGCTAAGCCTATGAGGTCGTAAAGATTACGGTTCATTTCTTTTTACCTTTGAACATTTCGAGCATTCTGTCGGTAACTACGAACCCACCCACCATATTGATCGTTGCTAACACGATTGCAACAAGGGCTAAAACCAGCTCTAGATTATTTGAAGAGTGATCAGCAACAACGATTGCACCCACCAAGATGACGCCGTGAATTGCGTTTGCACCACTCATTAAAGGGGTATGAAGTGTGGAGCTAACTTTAGAAACAACTTCAAAACCAACAAAGACTGCAAGAGTAAAGATTGCAAGAAGAGCCATGCCGTTACTCATCATTTTTTGATGACCTCTTTCTTAAGCTCGCCATTATGTGTAACGACAGATCCAGAGATAATTTCATCTTCAAAATCAGGCGTCACGACACCTTCTTTGGTCATGAGAGCCAAAATATTTACTACGTTGCGTGAATACAACATTGATGCGTGGAACGGAAGTTGGCTAGGGACGTCTTTTCCGCCCCAAATCTTCACTCCGCCTGCAGTTATGACGATCTCGCCAGCAACAGATCCTTCAACGTTTCCGCCGGTCTCAGCCGCTAAGTCAACAATTACTGCACCAGGTGCCATTGAATCGACCATAGCTTTAGTGACAAGTCTTGGTGCAGTACGACCTGGCACCGCTGCCGTAGTAATTAGCACATGTGACTTTGCAATATAGGGTGTCAAAAGTTCGCGCTGCTTAGCTGCACGTTCTTCTGTCATCTCGCGTGCATAACCGCCAGCACCTTCGAGTGACTCAAGTTCTAGATTAATAAATGTTGCACCCATTGATTTAACTTCATCTGCAGACGATGGGCGGACGTCGTATGCAGAAACAACTGCTCCAAGTCGGCGAGCAGTTGCAATTGCTTGCAATCCGGCAACACCTGCACCGAGCACAACTACTTGTGCTGGAGTAACCGTTCCGGCAGCTGTCATTAAAAGTGGGAAGAAACGTGGAGAAAGTTCTGCGCCTACAAGTACTGCTCTGTATCCAGCACAAAGTGCTTGAGAAGTGAGCGCATCCATTGATTGAGCTCTAGAGATTCGTGGAACTAGCTCCAGTGAGAAAGCAGTTACTCCTGCTTTTTGCGCTGCTTCTATCGAATCTTGTGAAGTAGTTAACGACAAGAAAGAAATTGTGATTGCGCCCTTTTTTAACGTCGCCATCTGTGCGGGAGTGAGTGGTTGAACTGAAAGAACAATATCTGCTTCTTTAAGTACGTCACCGGAAACAACACGGGCGCCAGCGCTTTCATATTCTGCGTCGGAGGCTTGAGCATGTAAACCTGCACCTGATTGAATTGTTACATCCAATCCAAGACGCACTAACTTATTGATGATGTCGGGAACGAGAGCTACACGCTTCTCGCCACTTTTAGTTTCTGTAGGAACTGCTACGCGCATGGGGCAACCGTAGTGGAATATTTAAAATTTGGTACTATTTGCACAGGAATTAGAGGGTTAGCGCCCTTTAATTTCTCCTCGTACAAGATGATACAGAAGAGATTGAATAGTTGTCCGACGATGTAGTGCTTCGCGCCACACAACTGAAGATGGACCATCAATAACATCTGCACTCACTTCTTCTCCTCTGTGAGCTGGCAGGCAGTGCATAAAGATTGAATCCTTAACTGTAAGTTTCATCAATTCGGAAGTAACAGCAAATGGTTTTAAAATTTTCATTTTCTCTAAGCGATCAGATTCTGGATCCCCCATGGACATCCACACATCTGTGTAGAGAACGCTGGCATCTTTTGCCGCAGAGATTGGATCGTTAGTAATTTCAATTGTCGCGCCTGTTGATTTCGCAATATCTTGCGCTTGTGCGACGATTTTTGGATCTGGTGCCCATTTTCCAGCTGGAGTAGCGGCAACTACATGCGCACCCATGATTGCACCCATGGTTAACCAAGCATGGGACATGTTATTTCCATCTCCCAGATAGACAAATTTTCTACCGGATGTATCTTTCCCAAACTTCTCTTGAATAGTTATCCAGTCAGCAAGTAATTGAGTTGGATGGTCGTCGTCTGTAAGTGCATTGATGACAGGAACAGATGCAGCTCGACCTAATTCATTCACATCAGACTGCGCAAAAGTTCTTACGATTAATGCGCTTGCATAGCCGCTAATAATGCGAGCGGTATCTTCGATAGTTTCACCGCGCCCCAATTGCAAATCATCACCACGAAGAAAAATTGGAGTTCCACCAAGATGCGCAACCGCAGTTTCTGAAGCAAGGCGAGTTCTAGTCGACGGCTTTGTCATGTAAATCGCAACAGTTCGATTTGCTAGAGCGGTGCTTGCCTTTAGTGGGTCCTTAGCAAAATCACTTGCGGTGGCAAGCAGGAGATCGACGTCGGCACGCGACAAGTCAGCGGTGCGAAGTAGGTCCTTCATCTGCATATCTTACCCAGGCAAGTATTGTTTAAGGCATGGGAATTTTTAGCCGGGAGCCAGAGCAAGACGCAGATCTGCTCACACGCCCTG
>WLOF01000065.1 GCA_009699375.1 Actinomycetota bacterium | reverse complement strand
TATATTTTGACCAAGATGGATGAAGAAGGTCGCGCATTCAATGATGTGTTGGCAGAAGCTCAGTCACTTGGATACGCCGAATCAGATCCGACAGCCGACATAGAAGGTTTTGATGCTGCTGCAAAAGCGGCAATCTTGGCAGGACTCGCCTTTCATACTCGCGTAACTGCAGAGGATGTCCATCGCGAAGGAATTTCTTCAATTACGGCAACAGATGTTTCAGTAGCGAAGTCAATGGATCATGTCATTAAGCTTTTAGCAATCGCAGAATTAACTCCCGATGATCAAATTTCTGTTCGCGTTCATCCTGCACTGATTCCTAGGACACATCCATTAGCTGCCGTTCGTGACGCTTTCAATGCAGTATTTGTTGAAGCGGAATCTGCCGGAGAGTTAATGTTTTATGGACGTGGTGCAGGTGGGGCCCCAACTGCAAGTGCAATTCTTGGTGATGTTGTAGCTGTTGCAAGGCACCGCACTGTTGGAGCACTTGGCCCACGTGAAAGTGACTATGCAGACCGGGCGATTGTTCCTATTGGGCAAACAAAGACGAAGTATTTAATTCGGCTCAATGTTGCCGACAAGTCAGGCGTATTGGCTGCAATTGCTCAAGCTTTTGCTACTGAGAAAGTTTCGATTCAAACTGTCAGACAAACTGGTCGTGGAGCAGAAGCAGAACTCATTATCGTCACTCACAATGCAACTGAAGCATCACTTTCCTCCACTGTTAAACGGTTAACCCAGATGGAAATGGTTAGAAGTGTCGAAAGCGTGATTCGCGTTGAAGGGATTTCTCAATAATGAAAAGTCTCTTTGGTAAAAAAGGTTCCGGCGCACATCAGTGGCGTGGAGTAATTGAGGAATATCGCGATCGCCTACCAGTTTCTTCCAAAACTCCATTAATCACATTGCGTGAAGGTGGAACTCCACTCATTCAAGCATCACATCTTTCAGCTCAACTCAATAATGATGTGTGGCTCAAATTTGAAGGTGCCAACCCAACAGGATCTTTCAAAGATCGTGGAATGACTATGGCAATTTCGAAAGCAGCCGAAGATGGAGCTAAAGCAGTAATTTGTGCGTCCACCGGAAACACGAGCGCAAGTGCTGCTGCGTATGCTTCTAAAGCTGGAATGGTTTCTGCAGTTCTTATACCTCAAGGTAAAATTGCTATGGGCAAATTGTCGCAAGCAGTTATTCATGGTTCAACTATTTTGCAAGTTGATGGCAATTTTGATGATTGCCTTAATTTGGCACGCGAGTTGTCCGAAAACTATCCAGTCGCGTTAGTTAATTCAGTAAATCCATATCGAATTGAAGGTCAGAAAACTGCGGCATTTGAAGTAGTTGATTTCTTAGGTGAAGCGCCAGATATTCACGCACTTCCAGTAGGAAATGCCGGAAACATTACGGCGTATTGGAAAGGCTATAACGAGTATCGCAATGACTCGATCACATCACGGCGTCCAAAGATGTGGGGATTCCAGGCAGCAGGATCTGCGCCAATCGTTTTAGGAAAGATTGTCACAAATCCTGAAACTATTGCTACTGCTATTCGAATTGGTAATCCAGCATCATGGGAGCAGGCCATTGCTGCTCGTAATGAATCAGGTGGATTAATTGATTCGGTAACTGATGAAGAAATTCTGAGCGCGTATCACTTGATCGCACATAAGGAAGGTGTCTTTGTTGAACCATCCAGTGCTGCAGGACTTGCAGGGTTGATTAAATATCAGCAGATGGGGAAATTACCTCAAGGAAAGCAGATTGTTATTACAGTGACTGGCCACGGATTAAAGGATGTTGCTTGGGCGCTCGAAAGTGCGCCAGCTCCAGTGATAGTTCCTGTAGATGCAAAAGTTGCAGCGCAAGCACTCGGATTGAATTAGGAGCGCGCAATGGCTAAGCCAACTTTTCGTGCAAACCCAATTCAAATTCACGTGCCAGCAACAAGTGCCAATTTAGGCCCCGGCTTTGATTCTCTGGGTTTAGCTTTAGGTTTACACGATCGCTACATCGCACAAATTACTGACGAAGCAAAACTAGATATGGATATCGCTGGAGAAGGTGCAGATTCATTGCGACGTGATGAAAAGAATTTACTTATCAAGGCGATGTATGCAGGATTTGATTTCATGGGAGGGAAACCTCGAGGTTTGTCTGTGCGTGCTCTAAACGTTATTCCTCACGGTCGAGGTTTGGGTTCATCCGCGGGAGCAATTGTTGGCGGATTAGTTCTCTCGCGCGCTTTGGTTTTGTCGGGTGACGAACGTATGGTCGATGAAGAATTATTAAATATCGCTTCAAAGATGGAAGGTCACCCAGATAATGTTGCAGCTGCACTTTACGGTGGTGCAACTATTGCTTGGCAGGAAGATCGACATGGCCATGTAATGGCTCGTGCAGTTGCTCTTAGCGTTGATCCTCGAATTAAGGTTTTAGCTTTTATTCCAACACATTCAGTTGCAACTGCAAAGGCAAGACGTTTACTTCCTGAAACAATTCCGCATTCCGAGGCAGTTGCAAATTCCACCCGATCAGCACTATTGGTACATGCGCTAACTCACCGACCTGATTTACTTTTTGCTGCCACAGAGGATTTCCTGCACCAAAAATATCGACAGGAAGTAATGCCAAAATCATTCGCATTAGTTACTAAGTTGCGCAACGCAGGCGTTGCTGCATTTATTTCTGGCGCCGGACCAACTGTGCTTGTGTTGCATACAGGTGACGCTAAAGAAGTTGCTGAATTATCCCGAGTGGGTGGGGAGCAATTTGCTGTTCAAGAACTATTGGTTTCAGCGACTGGAGCAACGGCGGTTTCAGCCTAAATAAGAGGGGTTGCCAGGTTTTAGCCTCTGATGCTATGGTTTACCCATCTGAACGCCAGGTGGCGAAAGACAACTCAGATAACAAATACCAAAATTCACGGGATTTTTCCCATAACTGAAATGAAAATCAATGACTGAAGTAACACCAGTACGCTCGAGCAGCCCCGAACTAGCATCAATGCTTCTTCCGCAATTACAGGAAGTAGCAGGTCAATTAGGTGTCGAGGGCGCCACCAAGATGAAGAAAGCTGCACTTGTGCAAGCCATTAGTGATTTACAAGCGGCTAATCGCGAAGCAGCTAAGTTGGAACGCGAAGCAAAGCGCGCAGAGCGAAATAACAACCGCAATAAAAAACGCCAAGATTCAGAAGCAGACAATTCCGAGGCAAGTGACGATCGCCAAGAATCACAAGGCGATGATCGTGGTTCAGATAATTCAGATCGTGGACGTGACCGCAACCGTGGACGTGACCGCAACCGTGATCGCAACCGCGATCGCGGAAACCGTGAAGAGCGTGAGCCAGTAATTTCAGAAGATGATGTCTTGGTACCAGTTGGTGGGCTTGTAGACATCCTAGAAAGTTATGCATTTATTCGCACAGGTGGTTACTTACCAGGTCCAAACGATGTCTATATCTCTTTGCAGCAAGTGCGCAAATATGGGCTTCGTAAGGGCGATGTAGTAACAGGAACAGTGCGTCAGGCTCGAGACGGAGAACGCCGAGAGAAATTCAATGCACTCATTACATTGGAAACAATTAATGGAATGGCACCTGAAGAGGCCCGCAATCGAATCGAGTTCTCAAAATTAGTTCCACTTTATCCGCAAGAGCGTTTGCGCCTTGAAACAGAGCCAAACATCCTGACAACACGTGTAATCGACTTGATTGCACCAATTGGTAAAGGACAACGCGGACTTATTGTTTCTCCGCCAAAAGCTGGTAAGACAATGGTTTTGCAGTCAATCGCTAACGCAATCACAACCAACAACCCAGAATGTCACTTGATGGTTGTACTTGTAGATGAGCGACCTGAAGAAGTTACAGATATGCAACGCTCAGTTAAAGGTGAAGTTATTGCGTCTACTTTTGACCGCCCTGCAGATGATCACACCACTGTTGCCGAGCTTGCGATTGAGCGAGCAAAGCGTTTAGTTGAACTTGGTCATGATGTTGTCGTACTTCTTGATTCGATTACTCGCCTTGGTCGC
>WLOF01000064.1 GCA_009699375.1 Actinomycetota bacterium | reverse complement strand
GGCCTTCCTTTCTTTTACTTCGTTCGATCTGCGCAGGGCAGGAGGGACTTGAACCCCCAACCGCCGGTTTTGGAGACCGGAACTCTGGCCAGTTGAGCTACTGCCCTTCAAAGCGCATGGCAAAGAGACCAAAACGCTCAGGGCGCAGAGTGTAGAGGCACAAGTGGGGCTGGGTCTAACTCGCGCTTAGATAAGGCTCGGAATACGGCAGACTTACCACCATGACTCGAATATCTCACCGAATCGCAGCAATCGCCGAATCTGCCACTTTGGCAGTCGACGCTAAAGCCAAAGCTCTCAAATCTGCAGGGCGCCCCGTCATTGGATTCGGTGCAGGAGAACCAGATTTTCCAACACCTGATTACATTGTTAACGCAGCAATCGCTGCAGCAAGTGTTTCTTCAAATCATCGTTACACACCGACACCTGGTTTACCAGAATTGCGCACTGCAATAGTTGAAAAAACTAAACGTGACTCGAATTATGAAATCACAGCAGATCAGGTGCTTGTAACAAATGGTGGAAAGCAAGCGGTGTATCAAGCCTTCGCAACAATTGTTAATCCTGGTGATGAAGTTTTGTTACCGGCACCTTTTTGGACAACCTATCCAGAGTGCGTCAAATTAGCTGGTGGAATTCCTGTTGAAGTCTTTGCCGATGAAACTCAAAATTATCTTGTAACGGTGGAGCAACTTGAATCCGCACGAACAGCAAAAACAAAAGTGCTTCTATTTTGTTCACCTAGTAATCCAACGGGATCTGTGTACTCAACTGCGCAAGTAAAAGCAATTGGCGAGTGGGCGTTGAAAAATAACATTTGGATTATCTCTGACGAAATTTACGAACATCTTCTTTATGATGGCGCTACAGCACCTAGCCTTCCAGTTTTAATTCCTGCCCTTGCAGATCAAACAATTATTCTCAATGGCGTTGCTAAGACTTATGCAATGACCGGTTGGCGCGTTGGTTGGATGATCGGGCCAAAAGATGTCATTAAAGCTGCGACAAATTTGCAATCACACCTTTCAAGTAACGTCTCGAACATTTCTCAACGTGCTGCCATCGCTGCTCTCAATGGTGACTTATCTGCAGTACACAAAATGGGCGAAGCATTCGACCGTCGTCGTAAACTCATAGTTAAGTTGCTCAATGAAATTCCTGGTTTTGAATGCCCACTTCCAACGGGAGCTTTCTACGTCTATCCATCTGTTAAAGCAGTGTTGGGTAAAACCATTAGAGGTAAAACTCCACAAACTTCAGCAGAACTCGCCACTCTTATTTTGGAAGAAGTAGAAGTTGCCGCTGTTCCAGGTGAAGCTTTTGGGCCCTCTGGTTACTTGAGATTTTCTTATGCGCTTGGTGATGATGACATCATTGAAGGTATTGCTCGCATAAAGAAGTTAATTACAGAAGGCTAAGCCCGATCAGATTTACTTCTGGCTCGAGTGTGATGCCAAAAGCTTCTTTAACCTTTTTCTGAGCCTCTCGCGCAAGTGCGGTGATATCTGACGCCGTAGCATTTCCTGAGTTCGTCAGTGCAAGTACATGCTTTGTTGAAATTCTGGCACCTTGAATCGAATCACCTTTATGCACTCCTGCATTTTCCATGAGCCAAGCTGCTGATGTTTTAACTCGCCCATTTGCTTGAGGCCAACGTGGTGCAGATGCAGGGAGTTTCTCTGCAACATTTGCATCAATAATTGGATTAGTGAAAAACGAACCCGCAGACCAAGAATCATGATCTGATTTATTAAGCAACATTCCCTTTTTCTCACGGAGCGCAAGAGTTACCTCTCGAGTTTTCTTAACAAGAGCTTTTTCTCCTACTTTGATACCTAGTGCTTCCGCTAACTCGGCATAAATAATTGGCGCGCTTTCTTCACCAATTCTCAATTGGAATGAGACATCAAGAATTACGTAGCGATCTTTTTCAGTTTTAAATCTAGATGTGCGGTAGGAAAAGCCACATTCACTATTTGTAAAAGTTGTGAGTTTCTTTTCTTTGCGGTCATAGGTACGAACACGAGTAATAAATTCAGAGGCTTCATGTCCATAAGCGCCTATGTTTTGAATAGGTGCAGCTCCAACGGTGCCAGGAATACCGCTGAGAGTTTCTAGTCCTGCAAAGCCTCTTGAAATAGTTGTAGCTACAAAATCATCCCAATCTTCACCGGCACCAATTTTAAGAGTCGCTCCGCTACACGCATCAACTTCACTCTCTAAATCATTATTTGAAATTCTAATTACCGTACCTTTAAAACCTTCGTCACTTACTAAAATATTTGTGCCCGCTCCCATGATCAACAATGGCCCATCGCCGGCCGATTCGATAGCAGCGATAATTTCAGCTTCGGTCGACACTTCAATGAATTTTTTAGCAGTACCGCCAACTCTGAAACTCGTGTAATCAGATAGCTCGGTCATGGCGTAAAGGTTAGCGACGTGGGCTCAAGATTGCGCTTTTTCCTCGGAAATGTTCGAGGATGCGATCATAATTTTTCTTAGATTGAGCTTTGCTGAACTCAGGGTCCACGTCGTGATAACCGTGATGCCTGTCTTGCTCCAGCGGTAAATCCATTTGGAGCAATCTGCCTTGAGAGTGGCGAAGTTTTAGTGAAAACTCAATATCGGCATTACGGTAATAAATAGCTCGAGGATTAAAGCTGCCTGCAAGGATTCCCGCTTCGCGATCTACAGCAAGAAAATAACTAAATAAAACGTCAACTTCGCCTGCGCCTTTGTCATCAACGGTTCGCCACTCATCCTCTAGATTGATTAAACCACCGCACCAACCAACAGCAGCAAATTCTTTTTTTCGTAGCTCAGATAAAACTGGAGAAATAGCATCTCCAGTAAATCTTGTAGAAGGGTCCATCAGTACCAAATATTCTGCCTGAATTTTTTTCATGAGAGCACTGGCAGCTTCACCCCAACCGCAAGGCTCTGCAAGATGCAATACAAAAGTTTTCTCATCACAAAGTGCTTCTAGCGGTCCAACCTCACTAAGGCATAAAACAACAATGGGAACAGCTGAGAACGCTCGCACGCCAAGAATAGTTTTGACTGCATCTTCTTGGAATCCATCAACAATCAATACGATTGCAATTTCGCCACAATCTATTTCTTTAATACTTCGCGACGAGGAATATTTTGAATGTAAAACTTTGGGTTCAATACGAAAATCCCCATCGGCATCTATAACATCCCAACCTAGACTCCACATCTGATTCCTCAGACGATCAGCTTCCGTGAAATTTCTTTCGGAACGGGCTATGTGTCGAGCTTGTCCCAGTTTCCAGATGTCATCTGGAATTTTCATTTCTTTTCTACCAACGCCTTCGACATGCCCAATACTTTTACTCCGGCAGAAGTTGCAGAGATATCCATGCGCACCCGACCACTACTTACTTCAGAAATGACTGCCGAGACCGTGAGATCTACTTCTTTCCCAGCCGGGACAATTACCGGCTTAACAAAGCGTCCTGAAAATTCTTTTACAGCAGATGACCCGCCCGCCCAGTCAGTAACAAATTTGGCAACAAGTGCCATGGTTAACATTCCGTGGGCAATGACATCAGGTAGTCCAACAGATTTTGCAAAGGTCTCATCTTGATGAATTGGATTCTGGTCCCCGCTCGCATTGGCATATGCCTTAAGCAGTTCGCGATCAATTTTGAAAATTCGCTCTGCTACAACATCTCCCACTTGTGTCATGCCCGAACCACCAACGTTGACCACGTAGAAACTACCAGTTCACTTTCGGAATGAAGGTCAGAGCGAACGGTCACAATTTCATTTCCGGCAGCAACTTTGTAATTTTCAATAGTTGATGAACACTTCAATTTATCTCCGACAACTATCGGCCGGTGTATTTCAAACTTTTGGTCACCATGTACAAGTCGAGTCCAGTCCAGACCAACATCTGGATGCGAAAGAAGTTCTTGGGATTGGGCCAAAGTAATGCGAATGGAAAAAGTTGGTGGAGCTACGCTGAAATCAGTTTCCCCGACAACGCGGGCAAATTCTTCAATCTGAGATTGTGTAACAGAAACAAACTCGGCACCGGTAAAAGTGCGCCCGACAGAATCGGGATTGAGCATTAGCGAGTTTCGCGGTGAAGTGTTGATAACTTGCAACGAGGACAGAACTTCTTCAGTTCAAGACGG
>WLOF01000063.1 GCA_009699375.1 Actinomycetota bacterium | reverse complement strand
GATGTATCACGAAGAGGATGCTGACCTATCCATTATTCAAGCTCGAAAGGTTGCTGTCATTGGATACGGCTCGCAGGGTCACGCACATGCGTTGAGTCTTCGTGATAGCGGTGTTGATGTTCGCGTTGGCTTAGCTGAAGGATCAAAATCTCGCGCTAAAGCTGAAGCAGAAGGACTACGAGTTGTTTCAGTTGCTGAAGCAGTTAAAGAAGCAACTGTCATCATGATTTTGGCGCCGGACCCAGTTCAGCGTCACATCTATCAAGAATCAATTTTGCCAAACCTTAAAGATGGCGACGCAATTTTCTTTGGTCACGGATTCAATATCCGCTTTGGATATATCAAGCCAGGTGCAAATGTAGATGTGTGCATGGTTGCACCAAAGGGCCCAGGGCACTTAGTACGCCGTGAGTTTTCAGCAGGTCGCGGCGTTCCTGTGATTGTTGCTGTTGAGCAAGATGCAACAGGAAAAGCTTGGCCACTCACACTTTCTTATGCAAAAGCCATTGGTGGATTACGCGCTGGTGGAATTTTGACAACCTTCACAGAAGAAACTGAAACCGATCTATTTGGTGAGCAGTCAGTTCTTTGCGGTGGAGCAGCTCAATTGGTTATGTACGGCTTTGAAGTTTTGACAGAAGCTGGTTACCAACCAGAAGTTGCTTACTTTGAATGTCTACACGAACTCAAGCTCATCGTTGACTTGATGTACGAAGGTGGAATCGCAAAGCAACGTTGGTCAGTTTCTGACACAGCAGAGTACGGAGATTATGTTTCTGGCCCACGTGTTATTGATCCACGCGTTAAGGAAAACATGAAGGCAGTTCTTGCTGATGTTCAAAGTGGCGCGTTCGCTAAGCGTTTCATTGATGACCAAGATGCAGGAGCGCCTGAATTTAAGGCTTTCCGTGCAAAGGGCGAAACACATCCAATTGAGGCTGTAGGTCGCAACCTTCGGAAGATGATGTCATGGGTTAAAGATTCAAAGGATGATTACAAGGAAGGTACAGCTGCGCGTGCCTAAACCTGTCGTACTTATTGCTGAAGAACTCAGTCCGGCAACGCTAGAAGCACTCGGTCCCGATTTCGAAGTTCGTCATTGCGACGGAGCAAATCGAACCGAGCTCTTGCAAGCACTTGCCCTTGGAGTGGATGCTGTTTTAATTCGCTCTGCAACAAAAATGGACGCTGAAGCAATTGGTGCGGCAAAAGGTTTAAAAGTTATTGCACGTGCTGGTGTAGGACTAGACAATGTCGAGATCCCTGCAGCGACTGCTGCAGGTGTGATGGTTGTCAATGCACCTACATCAAACATCGTGAGTGCGGCTGAACTCGCAATTTCTCTCTTGCTCGCATCGGCTCGCTTTATTTCCCCAGCCCATGCAGCACTTCGTAATGGCAAATGGGCACGCTCTAAATACACCGGAGCTGAACTTTTTGAAAAAACTCTTGGAATTGTCGGCTTTGGTCGCATTGGCCAACTCGTTGCGCATCGCATGCAGGCGTTCGGTATGGATGTCATTGCTTACGATCCTTATTTGCAACCTGCACGTGCAGCTCAACTTGGTGTTCGCTTAGTCGAACTAGATGAACTGCTCAAGGTCAGTGATTTCATAACTATCCATTTGCCAAAAACTAAAGAGACAGCAAATCTCATTGGCGTAGAGGCACTGAAGAAAGTAAAACCTGCAGTTCGCATCATCAATGCTGCCCGTGGTGGCGTACTCGACGAGAGCGCACTTTACGATGCAATCAAAGAAGGTCGCGTTGCAGGAGCTGGACTAGATGTTTTTGCTACAGAGCCATGCACTGACTCACCACTCTTTACTTTGGATCAAGTCGTGGCAACACCGCATTTAGGTGCATCCACTGATGAAGCACAAGAGCGTGCAGGAATTGCCGTTGCCGTCTCTGTTCGCAAAGCGCTCGCTGGAGAACTAGTTCCAGATGCAGTCAACGTAAAAGGTGGCCTCATTCACGAAGATGTGCGCCCAGCATTGGCACTTGTTGAAAAACTTGCAGGAGTTCTAGCGGGATTAGCAGGAGAAGTTCCTGTCAGCATTGAAGTAGAAGTACACGGAGAAATCGCCGAGCATGACTGCTCTGTACTTGCAACGAGTGCACTTAGAGGCGCCCTTGCTATCTCTGGTGCAGAGGATGTTACTTACGTTAACGCACCAACCCTTGCACAAGAGCGAGGACTAACTTCTACTGTCTCAACTGACCCAGTTTCTCCAGATCACCGAAACGTTGTCACGCTTAATGCTGCACTTTCATCAGGCATCAAAATTTCAATTAGTGGAACCCTCATGGGTATTCGCCAAGTGCAAAAAATTGTTGCAATTGATTCATATGATCTCGATTTAGTTCCTACAGACAATCTTCTCTTCTTGCGTTACGCCGATCGTCCAGGAGTAGTTGGAACAGTTGGAAACGCACTAGGAAAAGCACAAATCAATATTGCCGGTATGCAGGTTGCACGCAACCATGCAGGGGGAGCCGCGTTGATGGTTATTACCGTTGACTCGCCCGTTCCAGCAGAAGTACTTAGCTCACTTGCAGAACAGACAGGTGCCGATTTGGCACGTTCGGTTAACTTAGGCGGATAGGGATCTACATGTCAGATAAAACAATCAAACTCGGAGTTATTGCTGGCGACGGAATTGGACCAGAAGTTGTTGCTGAAGGTCTAAAAGTTCTCGATATTGTTGCCAAAAAATATGGAGCTAACTTCGTTAAGACTCCCTTTGATCTTGGCGCTAAGCAATGGCATCGCACGGGAGAAGTTCTACCTCCTGCAGTCCTAGCTGAGTTAGCTAAGAGCGATGTACTTCTACTTGGCGCAGTTGGAGATCCAAGTGTTCCTAGCGGAATTCTCGAGCGCGGATTACTTTTGAAGTTACGTTTTATTTTTGATCAATATGTGAACTTACGTCCAGGTCGTCTATATCCAGGAGTCAAGTCACCGCTTGCCGATATTGATTCGCTTGATTTTCTTGTTATTCGCGAAGGCACCGAAGGTCCTTATGCAGGAGCTGGCGGAATTTTGGCAGAGGGCACAGATGCTGAAATTGCAACAGATGTAAGCATTAATACCCGTCGTGGAGCGGAGCGCACAATTCGTGATGCATTCGATCGTGCAATGTTGCGTCCACGTAAGAAAGTCACACTCGTTCACAAAAACAACGTACTGACATTTTCCGGCTCATTGTGGACTCGCACTTTTGAAAAGGTTGCAAAGGATTATCCAACTATCGAAACTGATTACCTACATGTTGACGCAGCGGCAATGTTTTTCGTTAACAACCCAGGTCGCTTCGATGTAGTTGTAACAGATAACCTTTTCGGAGACATCATTACTGACATTTCTGCAGCAATCTGCGGTGGAATTGGTCTTGCAGCATCAGGAAACATTAACCCCACTCGTAAATTCCCATCAATGTTTGAGCCAGTACATGGTTCTGCTCCAGATATTGCTGGTAAAGGAATTGCAGATCCAACGGCAACAATTCTTTCAATCGGCATGATGTTTGATCACTTGGGTTATCCAGAAGCTGCGAAAGAAATTGAAAGCGCAGTTGCTAAGGATCTACTTAATCGTGGAAGCGCTAAACGCTCAACGGTTGAAATTGGTGACGCAATCGCTGGAACTTTGAAAGGCTAAACATGTCCGTCAAACTCACTCCTTCTTCGCACGCAGTTGCGGAAAAGGAGCGCGCCGAAAAAGTCGCAAACCCTGGATTTGGTAAGTACTACACCGATCACATGGTTGTTGCAGAATGGACCGAGGCTGACGGGTGGGGCCAAGCAGAGTTAAAAGCGTATGCACCAATTTCACTAGATCCAGCAGCAATGGTTTTCCATTACGGCCAAGAAATATTTGAAGGGCTTAAGGCATATCGCCAACCCGATGGTTCTATTGCACTTTTTAGACCAGAAGCCAATGCTGCGCGCTTTGCTCGTAGTGCCAATCGGTTAGCGTTGCCAGAAATGCCGGATCAGTTATTTCTCGACACTGTTCATGCACTTGTAAAGCAAGACGGTGGTTGGGTTCCGGACAAGATTGGTGAATCTCTATATCTTCGTCCATTTATGTTTGCAACCGAAGTTGGTTTAGGTGTTCGTCCATCAAACCGTGCGCTGTATATGCTGATTGCTACGCCTGCAGCTCAATACTTCAATCCAGCGAATGCAGTAGCAGTGTGGATT
>WLOF01000062.1 GCA_009699375.1 Actinomycetota bacterium | reverse complement strand
TAATGGCTGGTATTATTAGCCCCTAACGAAGGGCATTACATGTCATTTAAGGTCGGCGAAACTGTTGTTTATCCTCATCACGGGGCGGCTCTCATCGAAGCAATCGAGACCCGAGTAATCAAAGGTGAAGAGAAGACCTACCTAGTATTAAAAGTAGCCCAAGGCGATCTCACAGTTCGAGTTCCAGCAGAGAATGTGGATCTTGTTGGTGTGCGCGATGTTGTAGATAGCGCCGGCCTAGACCGAGTATTTAGTGTTTTGCGTCAGCCTTACACCGAAGAACCTACTAACTGGTCACGTCGCTACAAGGCAAACCTTGAAAAACTAGCTTCAGGTGATGTTATTAAGGTTGCTGAAGTTGTTCGCGACTTGTACCGCCGTGATCTAGACCGCGGCCTTTCAGCTGGTGAGAAGCGAATGCTTGCTAAAGCTAAGCAGATTCTGATTTCAGAATTGGCTCTTGCAGAGCGCACCGATGAAGAAAAAGCTGGCGTCATCCTTGATGAGGTTTTAGCTTCTTAATTGTTTTCACCGAAAGGTAATCAATGACTTCACCTGACGGCGTATTGCCATCTCACATACGTACCGGCGTTGGTATTGATGCGCATGCTTTTTCCAAAGATCCTAATAGGCCAATGTGGCTTGCTGGTTTGCAATGGCCAGAAGTAGTTGGCGTTGATGCCCACTCTGATGGTGACGTTGTTGCTCACGCAATCTGCGATGCGCTACTGAGTGCATCTGGTCTTGGAGATCTTGGATCAAACTTTGGGGTCGATCGTCCTGAATATGCCAATAGCTCGGGTGCAAAACTTCTGCAAGAAGTCTTGAGATTAATTACTAACGCCGGGTATGCCATTTCAAATGTCAGCGTGCAAGTAATTGGCAACAAGCCAAAACTCGGCGCTCGCAGAGAAGAAGCTACATCAGCGCTTTCCCAAGCACTTGGTGGTGCCAATGTTTCACTCAGTGCCACAACTACTGATGGACTGGGCTTTACTGGCGAAGGTAAGGGAATTGCAGCAATTGCAAACGCCCTTATTTATAAGCCTTCCTAAGCGCGATTACTTCCCAAGATAGACTGCGCCAATGAGTTCGCTTACGTTATATGACACTTTGTCGCGAACGGTTGAACCATTTGTTCCCATTAAAAAGGGTGAAGCATCGATTTATTTATGCGGTGCAACCGTGCAAGCGCCACCTCATATCGGTCACATTCGAAGTGGTGTTAATTTCGATATTTTGCGCCGCTGGCTGGAAAAGAGTGGATTAGCGGTAACTTTCATCAGAAACGTTACTGATATTGACAACAAAATTTTGCATAAAGCAGAAACTGAAAAGTTGCCATGGTGGGCGGTCGCCATGAAATATGAACGGGCATTCACTGATGCCTACGCCTCACTCAATGTTTTGCCTCCGACATACGAACCTCGAGCAACTGGTCACATCACGCAGATGATCGAGCTAATGCAAAAACTAATTGATAATGGTTCGGCATATGCCCCTGGCAATGGAGATGTTTATCTTGAGGTAAGAAAACTCTCTTCTTATCTCACACTTTCAAGACAAAAGTTAGATGACTTGTTGCCAGCGGACGATGCAGCTGAGACTTTCAAGAAAGATCCAAAAGATTTTGCGTTGTGGAAAGGTGCCAAACCAGGAGAACCATCATGGCCAACGCCATGGGGAGATGGACGACCTGGTTGGCATCTGGAATGTTCTGCAATGGCACATGCGTACTTAGGCGAAAGCTTTGATATTCACGGTGGAGGCTTAGATCTCATTTTTCCTCATCATGAAAATGAAATCGCACAATCTCAATCTGCTGGCTGGGGTTTTGCTAAGCGTTGGATGCATAACGCTTGGGTGACAACTTCTGGTGAAAAAATGAGTAAGTCACTTGGAAACTCTTTGCAAGTTACTGAACTATTAAAATCAGTTCGCGGAATTGAACTTCGATGGTACTTAGGTAGCGCGCACTATCGCTCTATGCTGGAATTCTCCCAGCCAGCACTTGAAGAATCTGCAGTCGCATTTCGCAGAATTGAAAGTTTTCTCTATCGCGCGGAAGAGATTTTAGGAAAAGTTCCAACGCCTACTCTTTCGCAAGAATTCACGAACGCTATGAATGACGATTTAGCAGTGCCACAGGCTCTTGCCATAATTTCCCAATCACTGCGTACTGGAAATACGGCCATAACTGCAGGAGATAAGAACCTTGTAGCCGTGAGTGCAAATGAAGTCCGTGGCGCATTAGAAGTCTTAGGTTGCGACCCATTTGACCCAGCTTTTGCGCTTACAAGCGGAGGAAATTCCAGAAGTGGTGATTTGACCAGTGCACTTGATGGGACAATTCAATTAGCGCTTGCTCAACGTGCATCTGCCCGAGATCGTAAAGATTTTGCGGCGTCCGATGCAATTCGTGATGGCTTGTTAGCTCTCGGGATAGCGATTGAAGATACCCCGCAAGGACCACGTTGGTCGATAACATCGAAAGAAGAGCGGTAGTTCAATGCCTGGTAATTCATCACGCAAGGGTGCAGTGCGCACATCTAAAAAAGGTCCATCAAGTGGTAGCGGCGGCAATAACAAAAAACGTTTATCTGGAAAAGGACCGACGCCTAAAGCAGAAGATCGCCCTTATCACGCAGCTGCTAAACGTAAGAAGGCTGCGTCAAAAGATACGCGCGAACGCGCACCACGCCAAAAGAGTGCGCGCCCTAAAGGTGGCGGAGAATTAGTTGCAGGTCGCAACGCAGTTGTTGAAGCACTTCGAGCTGGGGTCCCTGCTATCGAACTCATTGTTGCTCGCAGTATCGATGTCGATGATCGCATCACAGAATCTTTGCAATTAGCACTGAGTGCACACTTACCTATTCGCGAAGTACATCGCGCTGAAGTAGAAGGACTTTCTGGTAGTAGCCAAGGAATTCTTTTGGCGATTAAGCCTTATCAATATTCAAGTTTCGAAGAAATCATGCAACGTGCAACAAAACCTAATTTAATTGTCGCCCTAGATGGAGTAACAGATCCGCGAAATCTTGGTGCCGTAGTACGAAGTGCTGCAGCGTTTGGTGCCCATGGAGTTGTTATGACCGAGCGTCGTGCTGCAGCAATGACAGCATCAGCATGGAAAAGCTCTGCTGGTGCGGCTGCACGTCTACCAATAGCGCAAGTAACTAACTTGGCTCGCACCATTGAAGAAGCGAAAGAGCTCGGCTGTTTTGTTATTGGCCTTGATGGTGAAGCCGATAAGAACCTCAACGAAATGAAGGTTGCAAAAGAGTCAATCATGATTGTTGTAGGAAGTGAAGGTAAAGGACTTTCTAGGTTGGTTCGAGAAAAATGCGATCTAGTTGTTTCAATTCCCATGCGAGCCACCACCGAATCACTTAATGCCAGCGTTGCAACATCAATTGCGCTCTATTGGGTGGACGAACAACGTAGGTCATAATGCGTTTCACAAGGCTTATAACGTGCGGTGATTCCTTTACTGAAGGAATGAGTGATGAGATTGTTAATGGTCAGTACCGCGGATGGGCAGATCGAATTGCCGATGTTATGGCAAAAGAAGTCTCTGGATTCATGTATGCAAATCTTGCAGTGAGAGGGAAATTAGTACATCAAGTTGTTGCAGATCAAATTCCTGCTGCACTTAAATTCATTACTGGTAAAGAAACTCTGGTCACTTTCCATGCTGGAGCCAATGACGTACTTCGCCCTAATTACAAAAGTGAAGTGGTTTTACCTCTTTACGCCAAAGCTGTTCGTGAAATTGCATCGACTGGTGCCACAGTTTTACTTTTCACCGTCCTAGAGAGCACAGGCGCAAAAGGCAAAACAGCAGATGTATGGGCAAATCGGTTTGGAAAGTTCAATGAGAATGTTCGCACGGTTGCTGCTGAGGTCGGCGCGATTGTTGCTGATGCAAATGAAGAAGGACGCCTCAGTGATCGTCGTTTTCTTGCAAGAGATCGATTGCATCTCAATGAGATGGGTCATGTGCGAGTTGCGCAAGGTTTACTTGAAAAACTTGATTTGCCATTTGATACGAATTGGAAAAATCCCCTACCTCCTCAGGAGGATATTCCTCGGTCCAAAAAAATCGCAGAGGATCTTCATTGGTTCGTTACTTTCATGATTCCTTGGATTTGGAGACGACTTCGTGGCAAATCATCGGGGGACGGGCGCGTTCCAAAACATTTAGCGCCTATTGCATGGCCCACTCTGACCACTGATTTGCATTAACAAGGTCAATTTCGATAAATTCACGCACTCGCTGACATAATTCACGCGAAAGAAATGCCTCCCTAG
>WLOF01000061.1 GCA_009699375.1 Actinomycetota bacterium | reverse complement strand
TTGGAAGTTGGTGCCATCTCTGATGTCACTCCAGCTCCACACAACGGCTGCCGCCCAACCAAACCACGTCGAGTTTAAGGAAGGAAGAAAATAAATGGCTCGTTATACCGGTGCAGACTGCAAGCGTTGTCGTCGCGAAAAAGTAAAGCTCTTCCTTAAGGGCTCTAAGTGCGATGGTCCAAAGTGTCCAATCGAATCTCGTCCTTATCCACCAGGGCAGCATGGCCGTGGGCGCGCAAAGGAATCCGAGTACTTACTTCAGATGCGTGAAAAGCAAAAGTGCGCACGTATTTACGGCGTATTGGAAAAGCAATTCCGTGGATATTACGAGGAAGCTAATCGTCGCCAAGGTAAGACTGGCGAGAACTTGCTCGTACTTTTGGAAACTCGTCTAGATAACGTGGTTTTCCGTGCAGGCTTTGCAAAGAGTCGCGACATGGCGCGCCAGTTGGTTCGCCACGGACACTTCACTGTGAATGGAAAGAAAGTAAACATTCCTTCTTTCCGCGTAACTCCAATGGACATCATCGATGTACTTCCAAAATCACTTGATCTCACACCATTCATCGTTGCAAGCGCTGAACTTGGTGAAAAGACAGTACCTGCGTGGATGGAAGTGGTGGGTGCTCAAATGCGCATCCTTATCCACGGAACTCCAGCTCGTGCCGTGATTGATACTCAAGTTCAAGACCAGCTCATCGTTGAGTTCTACTCCAGATAATTTTTTGGATTTGCAGTACAAGTACTACCTAGAACTGAATAGAAAAGATGGAGATCAAATAGTGGATCTCCCTGACATATGGAGGAGCAATAGTGCTAATCGCACAACGTCCCACCCTCGTTGAAGAACCAGTTAGTGAAAACCGTTCTCGGTTCATCATTGAACCGCTAGAACCAGGTTTTGGTTATACCCTCGGCAATAGCATGCGCCGTACTCTGCTCTCCTCAATTCCAGGAGCTGCAGTTACAAGCATTCAAGTTGCTGGCGCTCTACATGAATTCACCATTCTTGAAGGCGTTAAGGAAGACCTCACTGACATCGTTTTGAACATCAAGAACTTGGTTTTCTCATCCGATAACGATGAAGAGACCATTGTCTACATCCGCAAGAGTGGTGCAGGAACCGTAACTGGTGCCGATATTGCTGCGTCTGCTGGTGTTGAAGTTCATAATCCTTCACTTCACATTGCAACCCTTAATGGAAAAGCCAATCTTGAGATTGAGTTAACTGTTGAGCGTGGTCGTGGTTATGTCACTGCAGTGCAAAATAAGGTCACAGGAGCGCCAATTGGTCGTATCCCAGTTGACTCTATTTATTCACCAGTTTTGAAAGTTACCTACAAAGTTGAAGCAACTCGCGTTGGACAACGTACAGACTTCGATCGTCTAGTTGTCGATGTCGAGACCAAGCCATGCATGAAGCCACGCGATGCTGTTGCATCTGCTGGTAAAACTCTTGTTGAGCTCTTTGGTCTTGCTCGCGAACTCAATCTTGATGCTGAAGGCATTGAGATGGGGCCGTCCGCTGTTGATTCTGCTCTGGCTGCTGATCTAGCTCTTCCTATTGAAGATCTTGATCTCACAGTTCGTTCCTACAACTGTTTGAAGCGCGAAGGCATTCACACAGTAGGTGAGCTCGTAGGTCGTAGCGAAGCTGATCTATTAGACATTCGTAACTTTGGTTCGAAATCAATTGATGAAGTTAAAGCAAAGCTCATCTCAATGGGAATGTCTCTCAAGGACTCACCAGCTGGCTTTGATCCAACACAACATCACAATTACGATGCCAATGTTGACGACGAATTCGTTGATTCAGAGCAGGCCTAGGAGATAAAAAATGCCAAAACCAAGTAAAGGTCCTCGTCTGGGCAGTGGCCCATCGCACGAGCGATTACTTCTAGGAACACTTGCTGAGCAACTTTTCCAGCATGGCAAGATCACAACGACAGAGGCTAAAGCCAAGCGCTTACGTCCACTTGCAGAAAAGTTAATTACTTTTGCAAAGAAGGGCGACCTTGCTTCACGTCGTCAAGTGATGACCACTATTTCAAATAAGAGCGTTGTTCATACGCTTTTCACTGAGATCGGTCCTCGCTTTGAAACTCGCAATGGTGGTTACACAAGAATTACAAAAATCGGTCCTCGCAAAGGTGACAACGCCCCAATGGCAGTTATTGAAGTGCTTACTGATGGAACTACTGCAAAAGCAGCAACAGTGGCTGAAGCAGAAAAAGCGGTGAAGAAAGCTGCAGTAAAGAAAGCTCCTGCTAAGGCAGAAGCAACAGAAAAGAAAGCTCCTGCTAAAAAAGCAGTAGCGAAAAAAACTGCATCGAAGAAAGCCGCTGAGTAACAACTCACTATAAGCGTCCATGACCGAACCCACTCTCTTTGCCGAGAGTGGGTTTCGTCGTTTAAGGATTGAACTTGCGTATGACGGCACAAATTATTTTGGTTGGGGCAAGCAACCAGATCGAAGAACCATTCAAGAAGAAGTAGAAAATGCGCTGAGCACAATCTCACAAGTGAAGATTGACAGCGTGGTAGCAGGGCGCACCGATGCTGGTGTCCACGCAATCGGACAAGTAATTCACGTGGATGTCCCCGAAGATCTTAAAATCGAGGATTTGGTCTTTAAGTTAAACAGAATTCTTGATCAAGACATTCGAATTCATAAAATTGATCTAGCCGAGCCAGGTTTTCATGCTCGTTTTTCTGCACTTCGCCGCCACTATATCTACAAGATTGTTGATGATAACCAGGTAGTTGCACCCTTGATGCGCCTTGATGTTGCACCGTGGTATCGGACTTTGGATCTAGATCTTATGAATCAAGCAAGCCAACTCCTTTTAGGCGAAAATGATTTTTTTGCCTTCTGTAAATTTCGGGAAAGCTCAACCACGATTCGCACCCTAGAAAGATTTGACTGGATGCGAAATGAAGATGGTGTCTTAGTAGCCAACGTGATTGCCGATGCCTTTTGTTATTCCATGGTTCGCAATTTAGTTGGCGCAGTAGCGTGCGTAGGGGAGGGAAGGTTTCCACCTTCGTGGATTACTTCAGTTCTAGCCAATGCCGAGCGAATCTCAGATGGCATGGTTTTCCCGGCCCGTGGATTAACTCTCAAAAGCGTGGACTATCCGCCTGCAGATCAACTCATGGCAAGGATTGAATCCACTCTCCGCCGTCGTGGAGATGAGGAGTAGGAAGTAGTGCCTGAGGGCCGATCTTCTGAGCAAGGAAATGGGCTGTTTTGACCCATTGGGCGCAACAAAGGTACCCTTACCCTTCTGCGCCACAAGGGCGCGTAGCAAAAAGCAATCAGTAGAAGCGAGGGTAAGACCGTGCGTACATATAGCCCAAAGCCCGGAGATGTAGTGCGAAAGTGGCATGTCATCGACGCGCAAGATGTTGTATTGGGTCGCGTTGCTACTCATGCTGCAGTTTTACTTCGTGGAAAGCACAAACCAACTTTCGCACCTCACATGGATATGGGTGACTTCGTCATCATTATCAATGCAGAAAAGATTGCACTTTCTGGTTCAAAGAGCACACAAAAATATGCTCACCAACACTCTGGTTTTCCAGGTGGCTTAACTTCAACTGTGTACGGCGACCTTATGGTCAAGTACCCAACCCGTGCAGTTGAAAAAGCTATTAAGGGAATGTTGCCAAAGAACACTCTTGGCCGCGCAATGGCAACAAAGTTGAAGGTGTACGCAGGTCCAGAACACCCACATGCTGCACAAGCACCAACACCATATGTATTCGAACAAGTTTCCCAAATTCTTAAGTAATCGTTAAATAGAGGATAAAAACCAATGATGTCTGACAACACTGTAGTGACCGAACTTGATGAGACAGAAGTTCCAACTTCATACTCTTCATCAACTCCTGCGCCAGCTACTAACCGCCCTGCGATCAAAGCACCAGGTGGCGGTACCGGTCGTCGCAAAGAAGCAGTCGCTCGTGTTCGTCTCGTCCCTGGTACAGGTCGTTGGGTTGTAAACGGTAAAGAACTTGCTGCGTACTTCCCAAACAAAGTTCACCAACAATTAGTTTCTGAACCATTCCGCACCGTTGGTGCAGAAAATGGTTACGACGTATTTGCTCGCATCGATGGTGGCGGAGTTTCTGGCCAAGCCGGTGCACTTCGCTTAGGCGTTGCACGTGCACTCAATGAAATTGATGAAGAAGCTAATCGTCCAGCACTTAAGAAAGCTGGATTCCTTACTCGCGATGCTCGTGTTATTGAGCGCAAGAAGTACGGCTTGAAGAAAGCTCGTAAGCGCTCGCAATACAGCAAGCGTTAATTCACATCCGCGATATTTAACCCGCGAACATGGCGCTTTTTGGCACCGAT
>WLOF01000060.1 GCA_009699375.1 Actinomycetota bacterium | reverse complement strand
GCCGCCCTTTGGTATCCAACTAATTGGGGAAATAGATAACTTGACCCAGCTTCTGGAACTAAACCCAAAGTAACGAAGGGCATTGAAAATTTGGCAGTAGAGGTTGCATAAACTACATCACAGTGAAGGAGCATGGTCGTACCAATGCCAACAGCATTGCCTTGCACGACTGCAACTATAGGTTTAGGAAAGTTTTGGAGTTCATTGAGAAATTGAAATACTTCCAAATCAGCGTCGCTGGGTGGATCGCTCATGAAATCAAAGATGTCGTTACCGGCACAAAAGTTCTCCCCTGCTCCGCAAATAACCAGGGTTCGAATGGAGAAATCTTCAGAAGCGCTCTTTAGCGCCTCCGCTAATTCTGCATACATGGCCCTAGTGAGCGCGTTCATTTTCTCAGGACGGTTAATCTCCAAGGTGAGAACTTCAGCATCTTGCTTGCGAGAGATAGCACTCATGTAGCAATCCTAACGCTGGTCAAGGTAACAACAAAGAGGCACACTTGGAGGTCAGGCAATGGAGAGGCCTTTAAAGAGTCATGGTGAGAGATATAACAATCGCTACACGAGAGCTAACCCCTTTTGAACGTTTGGTTATGGATTTGCTCTGCGAAGGTAAATCAAATGGCTCCATAGCACGAGAAACTGCGCATACCGAAAAAGTAATTGAAAATACTGTCAGTCGCACCGCAAAAGCATTTGGTATCAAGTCAGATAGCGAAACTAATTTACGAGTCCTACTAGCTTTGGCCTACCGCACACATTTTGGAGATAAAGCATTCGATTCCTTAGACGTTGCTTGCTCTCACTTCGAACTTGGGCCAGATGGACAACCTATATGCGCACGACATACCTAGTAAGTTTTCTCTTCCTCGCGTTTAATTGCTAAAACTTTTAACCTAAATCACACTTCATCGAGTGGTACCACCCTGCAAAAACGTTTCTTCATACTTTGAAATCACTTACCCTTGAACTGTTCTTAATTCGAGAACAGCAAAGGAGAAAATCACCATGAAACGCCGAACATTTGATGGAATCGTCACACTAGTGGGTTTCGGATTCAGTATTTTCCTTTTCATCGCAGCCGGTCTCCTAAACTGGGGTTACGGATTTGCTAATGAGGCAGTATCAAGCCAACTTTCTTCTCAAGAAATTACACTTCCCGCTGAAACAGGAAATGCAAAAGAAGACGCACTGGTCACTGCATTCTTTAAAGACAATGGTGCCAAGCCAATGACTACAGGCAAGCAGGCCCAGATGTATGCCGATCACTATCTCGGATTCCATTTATCAGCCATGCCTCCATACGCTCTTGCATCAACTGCAAGTCGTGCAGCAGCAGGAGCGCTAGCGGCTAGTCCTGATGATCCTGCACTACAAGCAGCGGCAGCTAAGGCAAATGGTCTTGTAGATACAGTCTTCAAAGGAACAATGCTCCGCGGAACATTGCTTACAGCCTACGCATTTTGGGAGCTAGGACAGATAGCAAGAATTTCAGCGGGAGTTGTACTTCTTGCCGCTTTGTGCTTGCTCTTGCTCTCGTTTGCAGGATGGTTACATCTTCGTCGCACTCCAGAAGAGGCGACGATCTAGCCCTCTACTCTCCGTGAGGGTGAAGAAAAAACTCCCCCCGAGTTTACTCGGGGGGAGTTTTTTTGCCGCAATCTTTTTCCTTATATTCGAGCCTATTAACTAACGCTTATCGCTCGATTGTGCCAGCAATAAATTTTTCTGTGCGTACATGCGCTTCTTCGTCACTGTATTGCTCTGGCGGAGTCTTCATAAAATAACTAGAAGGTGAAAGCAACGGTCCTGCAATTTTGCGATCAAGAGCAATTTTCGCGCAACGGAGTGCATCGATGATTACTCCAGCAGAGTTGGGCGAATCCCATACTTCAAGTTTGTATTCAAGATTGAGGGGAACATCGCCAAATGCCCGACCTTCTAGGCGGACGTAAGCCCACTTACGATCATCAAGCCATGGAATGTAATCCGATGGTCCAATATGAACGTTCCGCGCACCTAAATCGTGGTCTAGCTGCGAGGTTACAGAATTAGTTTTTGAAATCTTTTTTGACTCTAGACGATCACGCTCGAGCATGTTCTTAAAGTCCATATTTCCACCGACATTGAGTTGGTAGGTGCGATCTAAGTGCACACCGCGATCTTGGAACAACTTGGCCATGATGCGGTGGGTGATTGTTGCGCCCACTTGGCTCTTGATGTCATCGCCAACAATAGGAAGTCCAGCTTTTGTGAACTTATCTGCCCACACAGGGTCAGAGGCGATAAAGACAGGAAGAGCATTAACAAATGCGCATCCTGCATCGAGTGCACACTGGGCATAAAACTTCGCTGCAGTTTCTGATCCGACTGGCAAGTAGCAGATCAAAACTTCTACGGCTTCTTCTTTCAAAACTTTTACTACATCGACGGCTTGCGCAGTTGATTCGGTGATTGTTTCTCGGTAGTACTTTCCAAGTCCGTCATGAGTGACGCCGCGTAGTACTTCAACGCCGGTCTTTGCGACGTTGGCAAACTTGATTGTGTTGTTTTCGCTAGCCCAGATTGCATCAGCTAGATCGAGGCCAACTTTCTTTGCATCGACATCAAAGGCTGCAACAAATTTCACACTGCTTACGTGATAGCCGCCAACCACTGCATGCATCAGACCAGGTATCTCTTGGTCAGTTGCTGCATCTTGGTAGTAGGTAATGCCTTGAACTAGAGAGTTGGCGCAGTTGCCTACCCCTACGATTGCGACACGGATGTCACCTTTGCCAGTTGCGATCTTCACGTTATTTCCTTTCGGTTTTGATCATGTCTTCCAACCAAGTGATTTCTCGCTCGGCGGATTCCAAAGAATGACGTCGCCACTCTTCAAGGTATTTGTCGATGCCAACGGGAGACTTTTCAAGTTCTCCACGAAGGATTTCTGCTTTCTCTTTAAGTCGACGATGGCGACCTTCAAGAATTCTGACGCGATTGGGACGCGATGTTGGTCCAAAAAATGCGAAGCGCACTTCGAAGCCTTCGTCTTCCCAGGTATCTGGGCTAACAGTTTCGGTGAGCGTTGCAAAACGTGCTGTTCCTTTTGCAGAAAGGCAATACACAATTCGCGAGCGCCGAGAAAGTCCACCTTCGTCGCTTAACGTTTCTTCAATCAGTCCGGCATCGAGCATTTTGCGAAGTTGCGGATAGAGAACAGAAAATGAGAGAGCTCGGAAAGGTCCGTAAATAGCAATTAAGCGTTTCCGTAGTTCATAGCCGTGGAGTGGACTTTGCGAGAGCAGGCCAAGGAGGGCAAACTCCAAGGACTCACTGCGTGAACGCATCGGATCTCACCTTTACAGTTGTAGCTATCGGGCAGGCGGGGATATTCCTGCATGTATATCGATTCGATATATCGAATGCTCATCTAATCGGATATGGTCATAGAGGTCAACTCACCCGCGTAATTACCCGGCGTGGCGTACTTCCCGGTACTCAGAGGCCGGTTATCCCCTCGCTCTACCCTGAATACGCACAGTCATCAGCTGCTCTCACTCGAGAGGGCAGCGATTCGGAAAGGGATGATCAATGTCACTACTCACGTGGAAACTTCATGGCACCGGTAAGACCATTGGTGCAGGGGAAGTTGTTTCAACAGATGAGCGCTTAAGTTGGCCCCGCACCATCGGAGTCGGCGTGCAACATATCGCGGCAATGTTCGGTGCAACTTTCCTGGTTCCCATTATCACTGGGCTACCTCCAACAACCACACTCTTTTTCTCAGGAATTGGAACACTCCTCTTTCTGATCATCACTAAAAATCGAGTTCCAAGTTATTTGGGCTCATCATTTGCCTTTTTAGCCCCTATTGCCGCCGCCAAAGCCGGAGGCGGAATGTCTAACGCACTCGGTGGGGTAGTAGCTACCGGAGTTATTTTGGCAATCATTGGTTTGATTGTTAAATCTGCTGGCATCGGCTGGATCAATTGGCTCCTTCCCCCACTTGTTACCGGCACGATTGTTATGGTCATTGGATTAAACCTTGCAGGGGCTGCAAAGAATAATTTTGTACAAGGTCCACTTGTAGGAATTATTACTCTCGCATCGATTGGTTTGATATCAGCATTCTCGCGAGGCTTCATGGGTCGCATCAGCATTTTCCTTGGTCTCGTTGTCGGATATGTTGTGGCACTCCTTATGGGCGATGTTAAAACTGAAGGAATCACATCTGCGAAGTTGTTTGCGATGCCATCTTTTACAAGCCCAACATTTGATATCAGCGCCATCCTGCTCTTCCTGCCAGTAGTTCTTGTACTCATCGCTGAAAACGTTGGACACGTTAAAGCCGTATCAGCAATGACTGGTAAAAATCTTGATGATCAAATGGGAATGGCCCTATTTGCTGATGGCGTCGCTACAACACTTGCTGGTGTAGGCGGCGGTTCTGGTACTACTACGTACGCAGAAAACATTGGCGTAATGGCTGCAACTCGCGTCTACTCAACTGCGGCATATTGGATAGCAGGAGCAGGTGCAATCTTGCTTTCCCTTTCTCCAAAATTTGGCGCAGTATTGAGTTCTACTCCTGTTGGTGCGCTCGGCGGAGTTGGCGTTGCCCTCTTTGGAATGATTGGCGTACTTGGTGCGCGAATCTGGATTGAAGGCAAAGTTGATTTCTCTAAGTCAACGAACTT
>WLOF01000006.1 GCA_009699375.1 Actinomycetota bacterium | reverse complement strand
GCGCTATCTGCAATAAGTTTTTCACGTTTGGCAGTGAGAGCCGTAACGGTTTCCGTAAATGTCTTTATTTGTAGATCAAGAGCATCGGCCTTCTCATTTTGCAGAACAACATTTGCTTGTTCATCCAAAATCTTCTGATCTAAATCAGCTAGCGTTGCCGGCATTTGCGCTGCCAACCCTTGATAATCCTTATCTGACTTAATCCATGCTGTGTTGGCATCTAAACAATCCTTGCTGACCCATGTCAGCTTTGCATTCTTCACTGTTGGGTTTTTGGTGCACTTGTAGGTTGTTGTCTTCACCTTTGTTGTCGCTCCAGATTTCGCACAAGCAACCCCGTTACTGATCTTGACTGCAGCCGTCGCTGATGGCGCGACAAAAGACCCGGTAAGTAAAAGGGATGCGAGACAAGCGGTAACAACTTTGGTAAACATGGAAACCTCCCGATAGATTTACAACATCCAATAGATACAGCAGATATAAGGCAATATTAGCGATGAATGCCTTTTTAACCGAGCAAGACCACGCTTGCTAACTAGGAATTGACTGTGAAATCTACTGACGTTCCCTATTTCTGACGTTGTTTTACCCTGACGTTCATGCCAATTTTGCGAATCAAAGGGCGAGGTCCAAACCGTGTGATGAAACTTAAAATCCCATACTGCCACCCTGGAATAGATAACGCCCTACCTTTTTGCGAATCACTCCAAGCTTTAGCTACTACATCTTCTGATGTCAGCCACATAAAAGCAGGTAAAGAATCCATCTTCATACGACCGCGTTCGTGAAACTCAGTACGCGTAAAACCTGGACACAATGACGTTACATGAACGCCAGTTCCTTGAAGTTCAGTATGCAGTGATTCGCTCAAGACGGTTAAGTAAGATTTTGATGCGCTATACGTTCCCCCGGCTATCCAGCCAGCAACCGAAGATACATTGATAACAGTTCCACTATTTCTGGCTCGCATAATAGGTAAAACTGCATGCATCAGACGCATGGGAGTTTGAACCAGTACTTCAAGTAGCTCCTTTTCCGCATCAATGTCACTTAGCAAGAAGCTCTTATTAATTCCAAAACCTGCATTATTTACTAAGACTTCTATTGGCTCTTGTAAATTCAGTAGACGCTTTTCGACTCTACTTACAGCATCATTTTTTGTAAGATCAGCCTGAATCACTTCACAGCGCACATTGTGCGCATTAGATAGATTTTTCGCACTTTCATCTAAACGATTTCTATCGCGAGCTACGAGAACAAGATTGAATCCTTCTCGGGCAAGTAGTTCTGCAAAACTTGCACCAATTCCGGCAGTTGAACCAGTAATAAGAGCAAATTTTGAAGTATTCACTTGAGGCACAACTGATTAACGTATTCGAAGTTCTGCAGGAGCACCAGCTGGTACAACAGGATGATGTGGTGCGATCGGAGCAATAGTTTTGTAGGCAGAGCCTTGAGATGGGCGAAGATCAACTTCACCACAGTTTGGCCACATAGACATTGCGCGTTCTGCCTGTGCAGTAATTGTTAGCGAAGGGTTAACGCCTAAGTTTGCTGTGATTGTTGAACCATCAACAACATGGAGTGTCGGATAATTCCACACCCGATGATATGGATCGATTACTCCACGATCAGCGCTATCTCCGATGACACATCCACCAACGAAATGTGCAGTAAATGGTGCGTCGATGAGATCTCCAATATGGCCGCCTGCTATCCCACCGTACTGAGATGCAATTTGTCGTGCAGTTGCATTAGCTTCTGGGATCCAGGTTGCATTAGGTTTTAGCGGATCATTTTCTGACGTTAAATGCCAACCAAATAGACCACGTTTTCCGCGGACTTTAATTGCAGAATCAACATTTTGCATAACCAGAGCGATGAAAGTCCGTTCAGACCAATGGCGCACATTAAGAACTTTTGGCAAGAGAGAAGGCTTAGTGATAAATGTTCGCAACCATTGCTTCCGACGGATTTTGGAAGATTCACCATCAGTCATGAGAGTTTGCATGAGCCCCATGAAATTACTGCCCTTTCCATAACGGACAGATTCCACGTGGGTACCTTCTGAGGGATAGAAAGAGGATGTTATTGCTGGACCTTTACTGAAATTAATCTTTGTAGTTGGCATTGTTGCTCCAACTAATGACTCGCTATTTGTTCGAGAAAGATCACCTAAACGAGATGAGATGTGAGGAAGTTTGCCGTCATCTTTCATGCGGTGTAATAATTTTTGAGTATTGAAAGTTCCTGCAGAAACAATTACTTGTGGTGCAGTAAAAGTTAATGTTGAGCGGCCCCATCCTCTTGTTCCTTTTGCTGAGACAACCCATTCTCCATTAGGTTTTTGCTTAATCTCAGTAACTGTTGTTAAAGGAAAGACCTTCGCCCCAGCCTTCTCTGCAAGTCCGAGATAATTTTTGGGAAGTGTGTTCTTAGCATTGTGACGACAACCAGTCATACATCCGCCACATCCAACACAGCCTTCACGATCTGGTCCAACACCACCAAAATATGGGTCCGATACTTTTTCTCCAGGCTTATCTCCAAAATGGATTCCAAGGGGTGCGAGTGTAAAAGTGTGGCCAACTCCCATTGCTTCTGATGCATCTTTAAGAGCTTGATCACTGGGTGAAAAGTAAGGATATTTCGTTACACCTAGCATGGCGCGTGCTTGTACATAGCAAGGTTCTAATTCTTGTTTCCAGTTTGTAATTGCAGACCATTGTGGATCTTGAAAATATTCATCCCCGGGTTGATACAAGGTATTGGCATAAACAAGCGATCCACCGCCAACCCCCGCTCCAGCCAGAACTAACACATCTGGAAGTACGTGAATCCGCTGGATACCTAAAAGTCCTAATTTTGGAGCAAAAAGAAATTTGTTTAGTCGCCAAGACGTTTTAGGAAAGTCCTTATCTTCAAATCTTTTACCTGCTTCAAGAACTGCTACGCGATATCCCTTTTCAATAAGGCGTAACGCAGAGACAGAGCCACCAAAACCTGAGCCAACGATGATGACGTCAAACTCACGGTTCATGGCGTTAGATCTCGATTCCGCTCGAGTCTTCTTCTCGAATTGTCCACGTAGTGCCATATGGCTCTAATAAATCTAAGAAAGGTTTTGCATCAAACCATTCTGGACCGTTTACACCTGAAGGTTGCCAGATACCCTTGTGAATCAATTCCATTGCGATCACAGGATTTACTGCGGTTTGCCACACAACTGCTTGATCGCCATATTCCTTCATAGACCAAGCGTTATCAATCACGTTGTACATATAACAAGCGTAAGGCTTACCTTCTTTATTTAAACCTTTTACAAGAGTTCCGGCGCAAGTTTTCCCGCGCATACGCTCACCTAGTGTTGCCGGATCGGGAAGCGATGCCGTTAACAAATCTCTTGGTGAAACAGAAACTCCTTGCACGTCAACATGCTCTTTGCGATCCATGCCGAGCATATGAATTGTTTTAAGAGTCGTGATGAATTGCGCACCAAGACCGTATTTAAAGTTAACTTTCTTTGCATCGACCTTTTGCGGAATAAGAACAACTTCTTCGTGCTCCACATTCACGCATTCAACTGGCCCAATTCCTTCAGGAAAATCAAAGACTTCAATTTCGCTAAATGGTTCGGTTGTAAACCAGCCACGGCCATCTTCCCAAACGAGTGGAGGATTAAGGCACTCTTCGATAGTCGTCCAAATAGAGAAGGAAGGTGCAAAGTTATGACCTTCAACCGTGAGATTTGATCCATCCAGAACGGTGATGGAATCCAAACGACTGAATAAATAATCTGAGGCATAACGAGCAAATACATCACTCATACCAGGTTCAATACCCATACCAACGAGCGCGTATATTCCTCGTTCACTCCAGTTCCAATCACGAGCAAATTGTTCGTCCCCGAGCTTTACGCCAGTTTCGGTATTTGGATAGTGAGGATGTGGGCGCGATAGTGACATCGCCATATCTATGTAATTTGTGTTTTCGATTTCGCACGCCAAAAAAATCGGCATGACATAACGAGGGTCAACAGCATTGATGACCACATCTGGATTCGCTTTTCGAATTAACTCTCTGATGTCTTCAAGTTCAGCGGCATTAACTTGTGCTGCGGAAAAACGTGAATCGTTAACGCGGGTAACGGCTTCTTCAGCGCGAGACAAATTACGATCGGCAATAACCATTGATGAAATAAATGGCCTTCGAGATGCGATATTTGCGATTGCTCTGCCAACGCCGCCCGCGCCTATAACTAGCGCCTTCATTGTTGGCCTTCCATGAGGAAAATACTCCTGATCAGTTAGATTACCTATGCTAGCCATTTGTATTAGATAAGCCAATTTCATGCGTAAAAATCGTTACTACTTTAGAAAAACAGTATGAGTATCCTTACCCCAACAAAAACAAATTTCGAGATGCACGTCCCCGTAGCTCAGTGGATAGAGCAACCGCCTCCTAAGCGGTAGGTCGCAGGTTCAACTCCCGCCGGGGACACACTAAAACTTTAATTAAAAATTATTGTTCTTTGCCCTACAAGAAAAATCCTATCTTCTGCATACAACTTGACTGCCTTAGCAAGAACTCGTCTTTCGATATCGCGGCCTATTGCAATTAACTCTTCAGGCGTTGAAGCATGATTTACGTGAGCAACATCTTGTTGGATGATTGGTCCTTCATCAAGTTCGCTCGTAACAAAGTGGGCTGTTGCTCCAATAATTTTAACTCCACGCGCATGCGCTTGGTGATACGGCTTTGCACCTTTGAATCCAGGCAAGAATGAATGGTGAATGTTGATTATTTTGCCGGGCATAAAGTCACAGAAGCTCTTGGAAAGAATTTGCATATATCGAGCCAACACTACAAAGTCGATACCTAGCTCGGTGATGCGATTTCTGATCGCATCTTCAGTGTTTAGAACCTCAAAGGCAGTTCCATGTGTTTCTACCAAAAAACGGAGATCCTCATGATTAGCGATTACGAGAGGTATCTCGATAGGGAGTTCTCCCAATTCGATTAGATAAAGAAGGTCTCGCAGGCAATGACTCTCCTTAGTTACAAGGACCAGAGCCTTCTTTTTTTGGTTCGCGCCTCGTAATTTAAGAGTTGGCGTAAACCTCGCCAATTCTTTTCCAAGTATTTCCTCTGATTCTTCTAATTTAAGATTTGTTTCAAATCGAGTTCTCATGACAAAAATATTGGTTGCAGGATCAGTAAATTGCTGGTTCTCAATGATGTTTCCCTTGCAAGCCAAAATTGCTGAAGTCATGGCATGCACGATTCCAGGTTGATCTTTGCACTGCAGGGTGACTATCAAATCCATGGCGAAAGAGTAACCGCTATTAGTGAGTAAGAGTAAATCGGCGAAGCGATTTAGGTGCCCACCAATTGCGTTCCCCGAATAGGCGCATAAGAGCCGGAACTAGGAGTGCTCGAATCAAGGTTGCATCTAGCAACACTGCAAACGCAACTCCGAAGCCAAGTAATTTAATAGATGTCACTCCGCTGGTAATAAAAGCGGCGAATACAACTGCAAGAAGTAAAGCAGCAGCGGTAATAATTCGAGCCGATCTTTGGAGACCGATAGCGACAGATTCGGTATTAGATTTTCCGGAAACATGTTCTTCTCTAATTCTAGAGAGTAGAAATATTTCATAGTCCATTGATAAACCAAAAACCACGACAGCAACGAGGATTGTTGAACCGGTGTCGATTGTCCCCGTCTGCGTAAAATCGCCAACTAACCACTTCAGATGCCCGTCAATGAAAATCCAACTCAATACTCCCAAAGTGGCGACAAGTGAAAGTCCGTTCAGTACAACTGCTTTAATCGGCAGAATAATTGAGCCAGTAAAAATGAAAATGAGAATGAAAACACTAAGGGCAATCCAACCCAGCGCCCAAGGTAGAGCATGAGCAATTCCATCTTGTGAGTCAGTAAAATCAGCTGCCGGACCTCCGATAAGAGTTCCTTCTGGAGTTTTTAAAGCTCGAATCTCATGAATCATTTTTGCTGCTTCTATAGTTCTAGAAGGCATTAATTGAATTGCGCTAATACGCATAACGGAACCGGCGCTTTGCTTTTGGCTTACTCGCAAAACGCCTGGGATCATTTTTAATTTATCAGCAAAGTCAGTGACTGCTGTCATGTCATTTGCGCCGTTAGGAATGATTATTTCAATGGGACTTCCTTCTTGACCTGGAAATCGATCGGCAATTATCTGTGAAGAAATTGCCGCTTTGTCTGATGAAGGCAAAACGCGGGAATCAATCTGTGCAAAAGATATGCTTTTAACTGGTGCAGCAAAAATTGAAATAATGATCAGGGATACCAAAACAATAGGAATTGGTCTACGCATAACAAATCGAGCAGTAGAAGCCCATCGGCCATCTTCTTTAGGCGTTATGGCACCTTTGCGAATAATTCCTTTATCAACTTTTCCTCCTAATATTGCAAGAATTGCAGGCAGCGGAATGAGCGCACCTGCGACCGCAAGAGCTACAACGGAAATTCCCGCGTAACCAAATGATTTGAGAAAAGATAACGGAAACAAGATGAGAGCTAATAAGGTAACAAAGACTGTTAGCCCAGAATAAAAAACCGTCTTGCCAGCTGTGTTGATTGTGGTTATTACGCTTTCATCAACACTTTTCCCTGCATGAAGCTCTTCCCTGAATCGATTGACAATGAGCAGTGCGTAATCAATACCAAGTCCTAGGCCTAAGCCTGTTATGAGGTTGAGGGCAAAAACGCTTACTGATGTAAATAGAGTGAAAAGGTAGATACAGAAGAATGCTCCGAGTATTGAACTCACTCCCACAACAAGGGGCATTGCAGAAGCGACGAGTGCGCCAAAAACAAATAACAAGAGGATAAAAACCAATGGGATCGAGATTGCTTCAGCTAGCGCCAGATCCTTCGAAATTTTGTTGTTGATTGCGTGAGTAATTACACCTCCACCAGAGGCATAAACTTTCAAATTTTGAAAAGTACCGTCGTACTTTGCCTGGATCCGACTGCCGATTTCACTTATTCCGCCAAAATCTGACTTATCTGCATAAATAAAAAGGAAACCTGCCTTGCCATCCGCAGATTTTAAATTAGGCGCGCTACCCGCAGACCAATATGAGAGTGTTTGTGAAATCCCAGGTTCCTTTTTAATTAAATTTTCTAAAGTAGTTGCAGAGGCAATCACTTGGGGATCATTGATATCTCGACCCGCATCAAGCACGAGAACTACCCCGGGATCATTTATATGAAAAGTATCCGTGAGGTAAGTAGCGGCTTTAGCTGAATCGCTCTTTGGGTCAGAATATCCACCGCTTTCCAATTTTGAAAAAGAAAGGGAGCCAATTCCGCCAGCCACTAACACAACGAGGATAAATGTGAAGAGCGTGAGTTTTCGTTTACGCACAACAAGAAGTGCCAATGAATTAAACAATCACCACTCCTTAGGTGTTCGATATTGAGGTACTTAGCAATACAATTCTACTATGAGTGAATTAACGCCGAAATCGAGTTCTGACGAGCGTGATCCTGCACAAGACCTAGAAGATGAAAAACAAAGGGAAGCTCAACTTCAAGAAGATAAACCCCCTCATCACGATTAAAAATGACGCAAGAAGTTATTAATCCTTTTTAGGCGCGGAAGTATTTCCACTTTCAGGGCTGGCTTTTACTGAAGAACTTTCTTTAGGCGCAGTTGATTCTTTGGCTGGTGCGGAATCTTTAGAAGCGCTTGGGGCAATAGTGGCGCTTGAGGAACTTTTGGAATCAGTCTTATAAAACCCTGAACCTTTAAAGACAACACCAACTGCTGAATAAACTTTCCTTATTTCTCCATCACAAACTGGGCATTGAGTGAGTGAGGCTTCTGAAAAATCTTGAAATGCCTCAAATTCATGGCTACACGCATTGCACGCGTATTGATACGTGGGCATTGCACATCCTTATCTCCGGCAATTACTGGCTCTGCAAAAGTTTTTCTCAAAGTACAGTGGAAGTAAGTGTAAAGAAGTGAGACGATTGAGGCGAATCGAGCGGGGTTAAGGGGGCAATAAGTGCGCAAGACCATTATTTCTTCAGCAATATTGCTTCTGACCTTATTTAGTTCATCCGCAGCTCTAGCAAATTCATTAGTGAGTACATCTCCAATCAGCGGATCGACCGTAACAACATCGCCTAGCGCGGTCACGATTACCACCCAAGTTGTCTTGAGCGATATGGGCAATAGCGTTGTAGTGACTGATAAGAAGGGCCAGCGAGTTGATGATGGTTCATTAATTGTCGACGGCATGGGTGTTTTGATTGGATTGCAATCTCTTGTTGATAGTGGTGTTTACACAGTTACTTATAGTTTGTTATCCGACACAGATTCCCCTTTGGAGGGATCATTTACTTTCAATTACTCTGCGCCAAATGTAATTTCGGTTCAGTCTCCCGTACCTACTGCATCAAAAGTCTCAGTACCTGAAACTGGCAGCAGTAATTCCGCGACATCGATTTTCGTCATAGTCATGCTTTTTCTAGCATTTGTTGTTCTCGTGTCACTTTCCCTTTATGCTCGGAAAATTTTTAGTCGCAAATGATGCACCTTGCAGCAGTGCTTCCTTCTGCTGGCCCAGCAGTGAATGCTCTTGTGACAATCAGTAAATTTGTTGGCATGACAGCAAGTATCGCTGTAGTTGGCTCCCTACTTGCTAGCGGATTTCTTTTAGAAAATAAAGCAGGATTTTTAACCCAGAATTCATTGCGGCTTCGTGCAGTAACTTTTTGGTCTGCAATCATATGGATAGTGGCTTCTATCGGAAATATTATCTTCACACTTGCAAACATTTTGGGTCAATCTATTTCTGCAGTATTTGAGATGAACACGCTACAGTCATTCTTAACTCAAATTACTCTCGGCCAATATATGTTTTTTCAAACGCTCGCCTCCGTTTTTGTCGCAATTTTCGCGATGAGGATTAAAAAAATTGGTGGATCAATATGGTTGCTAGCGATGGCCTTGCTTGGGATTGTCGCTCCAATTTTTCAATCTCACTCAGCTTCAAGCGGGTCACACGCACTGGCTATCGGTTCACTTGTCATTCACGTAGTAGCCATATCAATGTGGGTTGGTGGCGTATTTTCATTGGCATTGCTAGATCCTGCAGATAGAGCAACGGCAACACCACGTTTTAGTCAGTTGGCACTATGGGCAGCAATAGGGGTTGTTGCCAGCGGATCAGCTAATGCTTGGGCTCGTCTAAATTTTGCCGAAGCATGGCACAGTACTTATGCATTGGTTGTAATTGGAAAGATAGTTTTAACAATTGCGCTCATCTTTATTGGGTATCTACACCGCCAGAATCTTTCTTTTAAAAATAAAGCCACTGTAAATTGGCCTGATTTTGCAAAATTAATTGTCATTGAGCTCGGAATCATGATCACCGCACTGGCTTTAGGTGCTTGGTTATCTTCAAATAGACCTCCAAGCCCCGGGGCAAATCCAAAATTTAGCGCAGCAATAACTGTTGCTGGACTTTCAATGCCAGATTCTCCAAGCTTGAAGAATGTCTTCTTTTTATACAATCCTGATGCTTTGTTTCTTGGGTTCTTAATACTTGCTGTCGCTCTTTATATTCTTGGCGTAATAAAACTTACGCGCAGAGGAGATAAGTGGCCTGTTGGTAGAACCGTTGCATTTGCATTAGGTATTTTTGCAATTGATCTGGCAACCAGTGGTGGAATCGGCATCTATGCCCATTTTTCATTCTCGTATCACATGATTGCGCACATGATATTGGGAATGATTGCACCTATTGGTCTCGTGCTAGGCGCACCTATTACTTTGGCTCTTCGAACTCTTCCTCAAGGACGCACTCAGGAAGAACGAGGAATCAGAAATCAAGTGGTCATGATGTTGCATTCACGATGGTCAAAAACAATCGTGAACCCAGTGGTGGCGCTTGCTATTTTTGATGGATCTCTTTTTATTCTTTATTTCACATCACTATTCGGTGGAATGATGCAAAGCCATACTGGGCATTTCGCTATGAACCTTCATTTTATATTAGCCGGGTTTCTTTTCTTCCATGTGATCATTGGAGTGGACCCAAATCCAAATCGGGCACCGTATTTAGTTCGAATAATGATCCTTTTCGGAGCTATGAGCATTCATGCATTTTTCTCGATTGCTCTCATGTCTGCGACAACGTTGCTTGATGGTGGATATTTTGCGCAACTACATACTCCGTGGGTTGGCAATCTATTAGCTGACCAAAGAATGGGTGGAGGAATTGGTTGGGCGATGGGGGAGATTCCAATTCTCTTGGCGCTAGTTGCGACATTTATTCAATGGAGTCGAGATGATACGAAAGAAACTAAGCGCATTGATCGCAATGCAGAGCGCATGGCCGCAATGGGGCAACCCGATGATTTGGCAAAATACAACGCATACTTATCTGATTTGGCAGAGCGCGACAGGCGTAATAATTAAATTCTGAACTGCTTTAGAACACCCTTACATTATTTGGTGTCGCTACTGCATCAACAGAAACGTCATGAGGCTCTACCGGTAGTTGGTCATCGCCGACTTCACCTTCGTGCACCAACGCAATTTTCCACGCATTGAGCAAAGGAAGGCTCTTGTCATAGTAGCCACCGCCTTTACCTAACCGAAAACCATCTTTATCGATATAAAGCGCAGGAAGAATCACAACATCAATGATGGATAAATCTTTTTCTGATTCGCCAATCGGCTCAAGAAGGTTTCCTCTTTGTTCTAAGTCTTCAAAATCTCCACTCCATCGCACCCAATCTAAAGAATTATGAGAAATTCTTGGGAGTAGGACGACCTTATTGTTTTCCAAAAGTTCGGCGTTCAATGAAGAAGTTGATGGCTCGAGTCCATACGAGATATAACTGGTGATTACTTTTGCCTCACGGATTTGTGGGATGGAAAGCAGATGCAGAAATGGATCTTTTGTGAATCGCTGTGGACGAAGTTGGCGTAGTTGTTCACGCAACTTCGCTTTTTCGTCAGCCTCGGCCATTTAAATCCCCTAGAACTCTGCCCTTAACAAGTATGGTGTGATTATGTCAGAGCAGATTCGAGTCGATGAATTTCTAAGTTCATTGCTTTCCATGTGCGCCACACTGGAGGCGTTCGAACTTCCACTTTTAGATGCACATGGGGCAACACTGGCTGAAGATATTTACGCTGGTGAGCGCTTGGTGATGCGCAAAGGCACACGTATTCGCTCAACTCATATTGGATTAGCAGCTTCTATCGGTCGCGGGCATCTGCCAACTCTTCCTCATCCACGAGTTGTCATACTTTCTGCTGGGCCGGATTTAGTTGAGCCCGGAGAAAACTTGGCTGGCTCAGAAGAATATGAAACAAATTCTTGGTTGCTCACAACTGCAGTTCGCGAAGCTGGGGCAATTGGTTATCGCGTGCATTCAATTCCAGATAACGAAGAAGAATTAAAATCTCTTATAGAGGACCAGTTGGTGCGCGCAGATCTTGTGGTGGTTAGCGGTGAACGGGGTGATGATTCGTTTGACCTGATAACTCGGACCCTCAGCACACTTGGCGAAATTACAACTGTAGATATGGCAATCGAACATAGTGGACGCCATAACTTCGGAAAAATTGGTCCTGACCGTACGCCGGTAGTTACATTGCCCGGTGATCCGATCTCTGCATACATTTCATTTGAATTATTCGTTCGGCCAATGATTCGGACGATGTTGGGGTCTGAAAATATTCATCGACCAAGCGTGAAAGCAAAACTAGAAAAACCGATTGCCTCAAATCTAGGTGTGCGCTCCTATCTTCGTGCATTTCTTTCTGAAGATGGAAAATCTGTCCACGCGATCCCAGATCAAGAAGAAATGTCCACACTTGCTGATTCCAATGCCCTGATTGCCATTCCTGAAGATGCGACAAAACTTTCAGCCGGGGATCAGGTGGCGGTTGTCGTATTACGACGTAGATATTTTTAAGACTATGGAAAAATTCTCAACCCACCATTGGCCAGTTGTCATCACGTTTGGCTCACTCGAGCTTCGCCCGTTACGGCTGAGAGATCGATTGCAATGGAACAGGGTGCGAAATTCAAATCTGCAATGGCTTAAACCTTGGGAAGCGACTCTGCCCCGGATTCCTGGAGAAGATCACGGAATAAATCTTCCGAGTTATTTTCAAATGATGAGCGCATACAACAGAGAAGGTCGCGCTCAACGCTCCATTTCACTGGCAATATGGTTTGAAGGTCGCCTTGTGGGCCAAATATCGATGGGCGGAATTATTTTTGGTGCCCTAAGAGGAGCTCACATTGGATATTGGATAGATCAGGCTTATTCCAATCGGGGCCTAACAACTCAGGCAGTTGACCTACTTACAGAGTATGGATTTTCATCACTGTTACTCCATCGAATCGAAATCAATCTGCGCCCAGAGAATGCAGCCTCGCGTAAAGTTGCAGAAAAAGCTGGCTATCACTTAGAAGGCGAACGACCTCGCTATCTCCATATCGACGGTCAATGGCGAGATCATCTATGTTTTGTTCGCGAAAATCCAAGAATTTCATAAATACGTATTCAAGAAATCTTCCTTGATAGTGCGCGTAAATCCACGATAGTCATCTAGTTCCCCTCTATCTTTATGCATCATGGCTTCAGGACTCATCTATCTGGCGATTGTTGGAATGTGGATTGCCTATTTCGTACCTCGATGGGTACATAGCCATGATGAATTTTCAGGAAAATCAGTGGAAAGATATAAAAGCGCTCTCCGTATTGTCGCAAGTGGATCAGGTTCAGAAGTTTCTTCCAGCAGTGCCTTGAATACGGATCTAGATCATGAATCTAAAGTGGCGCAAGTTCTCATGCGTCGTCGAATTGTTTTCGCCCTACTATCGATAACTCTCGTGGTGACAATTATGCAAGTAATTTTAAATTCATTGCCTTACACATATTTCTTACTACCGTTAACCGGGTTAATCATTTATGTCGCACACATTAGGCGGCAAAGCGCGGCCACGAGAATTCAGCGCCGAAGAGTTATGCAATTGCACCGAACCACGGCGGGTGTTTCAAATACCAATTTATCTCAAGTCGTTACTCCAAAAGTTTCTCAGGAGCACTGGGTTCCCTTGTCAGAAAGAGAACTCACAGGAGTTGTTTTGTTGCCAAAAGGAACTGCACAAGATAGAAATGTTTGGCAACCAAATTCTGTTCCTGTACCAACATATGTCAATGCCCCAAAGGCATTTGTGCCAAAGAGGACTATAGATTTAACAATTCCTGGCGCATGGTCTGATGAGCAAGAGCGCTTAGCTAACGAAGCGTTATCCGCTGCCGCACCATCGCGAGATGAAGTCTTTGATCAGCAATTAGCTGATGAGGCTGTAGATCGACTAAAACAAAATCGCGCTGCAAACGAATAGTTGCTGCGCTAAATCCAAGAAGGCCACCACATTCGGTCGTGCCATTGATCGTATGGAATAACCGTACCGTTAAATATGGGTAGGAAATAAAGGAAATTTATAGCCAATACAGCCACAAAGAGAATCACTGCAATTTTTCTATTACGACTCCAAGGACGAATTCCTAGATACTTATTGACGCAATATGTGAGCGCCAGAATAAGGAAGGGCTCAAAAACGATTGCGTAGAAGCTAAAGACTGTTCTCTTTTGAAAAAGAAACCAGGGTAAGTACCCTGCAATAACTCCTGCAAGAATGAAAGATATTGGTTTGTCGATTTTCTTTTGCATCGCACCCGAAATCCAATATCCAATCAGAATAGCGAGGGCGATAGTGAACGACCACCAGAGAAGTGGAGTTCCAAGTGCCAAAATCTCTTGGGAACAAGCACTCGCGCCACAAGTCTTTGGAGTTTCGTAAAAAAATGAAGTTGGTCTTCCCATAACTAACCAACTCCATGGGTTTGCTTGGTATGCATGATGTTCAGTGAGCGTTGTATGGAAATGAAAGATTTCTGCATGGTAATGCCAAAATGAACGAATCGAATCAGGAATAAAACTAAAAGCGGAATGATGATGTTGGGCCCAATGTCTATCCCACCCACGTGAACTTAGAAACCATCCTGTCCATGACAAAACATATACAGTGAGTGGAAGAAAAAAGAATTGGGTGACTCTTTTAAGTACGCTGATAAATTTTATCGGGAGCTGATGCTCGAAGTATTTTACTTTGTTCTGAGAATAATCACGATAAACGGTCATGAAAACAAAAATTGCAAGGAAAAATATCCCACTCCATTTTGTGCCAATCGCTAAACCAAAAGATAAACCTGTAACCCAGTACAATTTTTTCAACCAGGAAAGTGCTGCGCAAAGTACAAAGAATGTGAGAAACAAATCAAGTAGGGCTGTTCTGGAATGGACTAAATGCAGGCCATCTATGGCCAAAAGCCCAGCAGCTAATGTGGACATGTATTGCGAATTGAATAAGTGAAGTGCAATTCTGGCAACGAGAATGATCGTTAAAGCGCCAATGATTGCGACGGCAAATCTCCAGCCGAATGAGTTGTCTCCAAAAATTTTGATTCCTAAACCAATAAACCATTTTCCAACCGGTGGATGGACGATGAATTCAGGTGCGTTGCCCGTAACCTCGACACCATATTTCAAGAGATCGCGTGCACCGTCTACATAATAAACTTCATCGAAAACAAAGCTTTTTGGTCGGCCTAATTTCCACATGGACATTCCGAAAGAAATGAGCGCAATTAGGATCGAGGGCATGTCGTTAGCCTAAGCGCGAGTGGGGAAATTACTGGCAGGATTGAGGCATGAGTTTAATTTTGGCAGCTACCCCTTTGGGAAATTCAGGGGATGCGAGCCCTCGTCTTCGCGAAGCAATCGCCGATGCCGAATTTATCGCCGCCGAAGATTCTCGAAAATTTCACAGGTTATGTAGCGATTTGGATGTCCAAAGTAGCGGCAAAGTCATTTCATTTTTTGAGGGCAATGAAGTTGAGCGAACTGAAGAACTTTTGAGTTACTTACGGGCAGGCAAGAAAGTTCTGGTCGTTTCTGATGCTGGCATGCCAACGATTAGTGATCCTGGTTTTCGACTTATGAGAGATGCAATTGCAGAAAATTTCGATGTTCACGTGATTCCTGGTCCAAGTGCGGTAACTACTGCGCTTGCCTTATCTGGACTGCCCACAGACCGGTTTACATTCGAAGGATTTTCACCACGTGCCAAAGGAGCGAGAGAAAAATTCTTCGAGGATCTACGTTTCGAAGAAAGGACAATCATTTGGTTTGAAGCTCCCCATCGCCTTGTTGAGTCACTTGAGGATGCAATCAAATATTTAGGTGATCACAGGCAAAGCGCCATCTGCAGAGAAATGACAAAAACGTATGAAGAAACGGTTCGTGGAAAACTCTCAGAACTTCTCACGTGGGCAAAAAGTAAGGAGATTTTGGGAGAAGTAACTGTCGTCCTGCAGGGGGCAGATCAAGGTGCTCGTGAAATTTCGACGAAAAATATTGTTGCCCGAGTCAAAGAATTTGAAGATGCCGGAATGGATCGAAAAATGGCAATAAGTACGGTCGCGCAAGAGTTTGATATTGCCAAACGGCTCGTATTTTCTGCAGTTGTTGATGCTAAATCAACCTCTAAGATATCCCCGTGAGCACTGACAAAGCATTTTATTTAACGACACCTATTTATTATGTCAACGACGCTCCACACATTGGCCATGCATATACAACCGTGGCGGGCGATGTTCTCACTCGCTGGCATCGTCAACGTGGCGAGGAAGTTTGGTTTCTTACAGGAACTGATGAGCATGGTCAGAAAGTTATGCGCACTGCAAATCTCAATAAAGTTTCACCACAAGACTGGGTCGACCGCCTAGTAGAAAACGCTTGGAAGCCAAATTGGAAATCCCTCAATATTGCAAATGATGACTTTATTCGTACCACTGAACCTCGACATACTGAGCGGGTTCAAAAATTTCTACAAAGTTTGAAAGATTCAGGACATATTTACGCTGGTAAATACGAAGGCCCATATTGTGTCGGGTGCGAAGAATTTAAGTTGCCAGGAGATTTGATTGAAGCCAACGGCGAAAAACTTTGTCCGATTCACAGTAAACCCATTGAACTAGTTAATGAGAACAATTGGTTTTTCCGACTGTCAGCTTTTGTTGAACCTTTACTGAAGCACTACAAAGATAATCCAGATGCATGCCAACCTGAAAGTGCAAGAAACGAAGTGGTTTCATTTCTAGAAGGTGGCGTCTCAGATCTTTCTATTTCACGTTCTACTTTTGATTGGGGTATTCCCGTCCCATGGGATACTGACCAAGTTGTTTATGTTTGGTTTGATGCTCTCCTTAATTATGCGACTGCAGTTGGGCTTGGAGACGATCCAAAAAGTCCAGGCGGTGCCAAATTTACACAGACGTGGCCTGCGGATGTGCACTTAGTTGGAAAAGATATTTTACGTTTCCACGCAGTGATCTGGCCAGCAATGTTAATGGCGGCAGGATTAGCAGTTCCTAAGAAAGTATTTGCACACGGGTGGCTCCTCGTGGGCGGCGAAAAAATGAGTAAAAGCAAATTAACTGGGATTGCACCAAGTGACATTACTGATCATTTCGGGGTCGATGCATTTCGATATTACTTCTTAAGGGCAATTCCATTCGGAACCGACGGTTCTTTCTCATGGGAGGATATGAGTGCGAGATACACGAGTGAACTCGCAAATGATTTTGGAAATCTTGCTTCTCGACTTACTGCAATGGTTGAAAAATACTGCGATGGTGTTATCCCAGCAGTTGCAAAGGATGCAAGCTTAGAAAGCGCCCTTGGAGCAACTGTAAGTAAGGCAGATTCTGCAATGTGCGCTTTAGATTTTCAAGGTGGAATTAACTCGATTATGGAATTTTGCAAACGAGTCAATGGGTATGTAACTGAAAATGAACCATGGAAGCTTGCCAAAGACTCTGCAAACCAACTCCAACTGGAGCAAGTTCTATACAACACTGCTGAATCGTTACGAGCACTGGCAGTATTGCTTAACCCGGTTATGCCCGGCACTTGTGAAATTCTTTGGGAAAGCTTGGGCGCAAATGTAACAATGGGCCCAATTTCGAAACAAAAGGTTTCTGATGTTTCTCGGTGGGGTCAGTTACCTGCAGGCTCGAATGTTACAAAAACTGCAGTCTTGTTCCCACGTTTAGATGTCAGCGAGTAACGCGTATGGCAGATCGCCACAATAGAGATGTAGATCGGCAACCTGCGCCGTTACCTGAACCACTTCCTGCGCCAACTGTTGATTCGCATGCTCACTTAGAAATAATTACAGATACCGCCCCCAACTCTTCAGAAGTTGGTGAGATATTGAAGCAAGCCAAATCTGTCGGCGTTGATCGTGTGATGCAAGTGGGGTATTCAGCAGAGCAATCTCGATGGTGCGTTGAAGCAGCAGAGTTTTGGAATGAGAGTGTTTTGGCAGCCGTGGCACTGCACCCAAACGAAGCGCCTATAGTAGAAAATTTAGAAAAAGATTTAAAAGTAATTGAAGAACTCGCGAACCATCCACGCGTTCGAGCAATCGGCGAAACAGGATTAGATTATTTCCGCACGCCACCAGAATTGCGCAAACGCCAACAAGAGGCATTCAAGTGGCATATAGAACTCGCAAAGAAAACGAAAAAAGCCTTGGTAATTCACGATCGAGACTCCCACGAAGATGTTTTATCTGTATTACGTGAAGTTGGTGCGCCAGATAAAACTATCTTTCATTGCTTTTCAGGAGATGTCGAGATGGCGAAAACATGTATTGATCGAGGTTACATTCTCTCTTTTGCTGGAACTATGACTTTCAAAAACGCTCCACAACTTCGCGACGCTGTGAAATTGGTGCCCATAGATCAATTATTGGTTGAAACAGATTCACCCTTCCTTGCTCCCATGCCACATCGCGGCTCCCTCAATACGCCAGCCAACATAGCCACGATTGTCCGAGCAATCGCAGAAGAGCGAGGCGATGACCTTGCATTCTTGGCGACGTCTTTGGGATCAAATGCAGAAAGACTTTTTGGATCCTTCTCGAATTCGATAACTAATGAATGAATCTTTAGGCGCGATTGAAATTCGCGCATTGGCAGAAAAACTACAACTAAAACCTGCAAAATCACTTGGGCAAAACTTTGTTATTGATGGAAATATTTGTAGAAAAATCGTCAAACTGGCAGAAGTCTCAACACAAGATCACGCGCTGGAGATAGGTCCCGGTTTGGGTTCACTTACTGTTGCGCTGCTATCCCAAGCTAAAATGGTTACAGCTATCGAAATAGATTCTCGGCTGGCAACCCAGCTTCCACTGACGATGGCTCTACATTCAGAGAAAGCCAATAACTTAACTGTAATAAATGCAGATGCTCTCGATATTGAAACCGTGCCGGGCAGTCCTACCGTCCTTGTCGCTAATTTGCCATATAACGTTTCAGTACCGGTTTTGTTGAGATACCTTGAGAAATTCCCAACTCTCAATTCCGGAGTTGTCATGGTTCAAGCAGAAGTTGCAGATCGATTAGCTGCAAAACCTGGTACAAAAGATTACGGAATACCGAGTGTAAAAGCTGCATGGTGGTCACAGATGGTTAATGTGGGCACTGTCGGGCGTTCTGTATTTTGGCCAGCCCCAAACGTTGATTCCAAACTCGTAAGATTTACAAGACGCGCAACACCAGGGGATGAACAACTACGTCTCACAGTTTTCTCGGCAGTTGATGCTGCTTTTGCGCAACGTCGAAAGATGTTGAGGTCTGCTCTTGGTTCTTGGCTTGGTAGTTCCGCAATTGCTGAAGCAGTTTTAATGAAAGCTGGGATAGATCCCACTTTGCGTGGCGAAGCGTTGGAAGTTGAAGGATTTTGCGCTATCGCGAGAGCAAAACATGAAATGGGAATAGGGTTTTGACATGAGTTCCTTCGCTCCAACAACGGTAGTTGTTCGCGTACCCGGCAAAGTTAATTTGCAGTTATCCGTGGGTCCCAAGGAAGAAGATGGTTTTCATACAATCGTTACGGTGTTTCAAGCAATTTCTCTTTTTGATGAAATAACAATGTCACAAGGATTACAGGGAACTGGAATTGTTATTACAGTATCTGGCGACCACACACATGGGGTTCCAGTTGATGCAAATAATCTTTCTGCCAAAGCCGCGCAATTAATGGTCAAAAAATATGATTTACCGGGGGATTTACAGATAGAGATAAAGAAAAATATTCCTGTAGCTGGCGGAATGGCGGGCGGAAGCGCCGATGCGGCAGGAACAATATTGGCCTTAGATGCTCTCTACTGTTTGGGAATGACTCGAGAAGATATGCACACAATTGCAAAAAAACTAGGTAGTGACGTGCCTTTCATGCTTACAGGCGGCACTGCTGTAGGCCGTGGCAGAGGCGATGACGTTACATCTGCTCTTTCTCGCGGTACTTATCACTGGGTATTAGCACTTTCAACGTCAGGGCTTTCTACACCTGCTGTTTACGCGGAGTGCGATCGATTGCGTGCTGAATTAGAAATTGCGAACCCGCAAGCAAATGATCAACTCTTACAAGCGCTCCTTGGCGCAGATAGTATTCAAGTTGGAAAAAATTTAATAAATGATTTGGGTTCGGCTGCGATTTCACTGCGCCCAGCCCTTCGTCTCATTTTAGATGTAGGCAATGAGTATGGAGCGTTAGGATCGATAGTTTCTGGTTCAGGACCAACAGTTGCATTTCTTGTAGCCGATGAAGAACATGCACTAGATCTGACAGTTGCTCTTACATCAAGTGGTGTAGTTGGAAGTGTTACACGAGCAACAGGACCAGTTCACGGCGCAAAAGTCATTGACGTTCGATAAAGAATTATTCTCCTTCTAAATCAAAAGGACCAGCAATTCCACTGAGCATGGCAGCAAGTTCTGTTCGTTCTGCTTTTGTTAACGAAATCAAAAAATCTCGCTCGCGCTGAAGTAAATCTTCCATAGCGCTGTCGACCGCACGCATTCCTGCCTTGGTCAACGTAACCAAACTTCCGCGGCCATCGTTGGGATCTGATTGTCGAGTTATTAATCCACGCTCTTCCAATCGATCTAATCGATTTGTCATCGTGCCACTTGTTACAAGAGTTTCTTGCATTAATTGCCCGGGAGAAAGTTGATACGGTTCGCCCGATCTTCTGAGCGATGCAAGCACATCAAATCCCCATGCTTCAAGGTCTCCGAATGCATTACGCCGTGCAATATCTAAATGTCGAGCGATGCGAGTGATACGACTCAGAACCTCAAGTGGTGAAAAATCTAAGTCAGGGCGTTCTCGTTTCCATGCCGAGACAAGACGATCCACTTCATCGCGCATATATTCTGACCTTCCACGAGGGCTTATGGCCGGATAATTGAGGCGTTCGCACGCATTCTTGAGCCAAAATATCCCCAAGACCGGTAAAGGTTTGGCTATTTCTGGTCGAAAGCACTGCTGTGATACGGGAGAATACAGGTTCCGCCATTGTGTAGTGGCTAGCACATGGGCCTTTGAAGCCCAGGGTCCAGGATCGATACCTGGTGGCGGAGCGCAGTATGCGAAGCCACACGAAAGTAACTTCGCAGGCAATTAACAAGTGAACTAGTTGAGCAATTAGGCTAGGTCATGAACGGATCCATTAGCGCTAGCGATGGGAGCTTGATTTGAGTGGGCTTGATTACGCAATCGTCTTAGCTGCTGGTGAAGGCACGCGTATGAAATCAACAACACCCAAAGTTTTACATTCCGTTGCAGGTCGCACTCTTTTAGGACATGTATTGAGTGCAGTCGAAGAACTTTCACCAAAAAATATTAGAGTTGTTGTTGGTTCTGGTCGCGAAAGCGTTGAGGCTCACATTGCGCAAATTTCTCCAAAATCACAACCAATCTTTCAGGAACGTCGCGGTGGTACAGGACATGCAACTCAACTAGCACTCGAAGGCGTTGCAGCAAGTGGGACCGTTTTAATTCTTGCTGGAGATACGCCACTGCTTTCAGCAGATTCACTTCGCCAATTAGTGAAAGCCCACAACGATGGGGGATTTGCCGCAACTGTATTAACGGCAGAGCACCCAGATCCAACTGGTTATGGCCGAATCATCCGAGATGATCGTGGGGATTTAATTGCGATTATTGAAGAACGCGATGCCAGTGAAGTTGAGCGCGAAATAGAAGAGATTAACTCAGGTGTTTATGTGTTTGATCTTAAAAAATTGCTCTCAGTAATAGGCGAATTGCAAAATAAGAATTCACAAGGCGAGCTATATCTCACCGATGTTATTGCGCTTTTGCGCAAAAAAGGTGATCGAGTTGTACCGATATTAACGCCTGATTTTATTGAGATATTAGGAGTTAACGATCGCGTTCAATTGGCAGAATGCGCCGCATTAATGCGAGATCAAATCAATGATCATTGGATGCGCCAAGGTGTCACGTTTATTGACCCAACAACGACATGGATTGACTCAAGTGTTGAACTTTCAGTCGATGTTCTCATCCACCCAGGTAGCGCATTGGCTGGCGATACAAAGGTTGCAACTGGCGCGGTTATTGGACCAAGAACAACTCTGATCGATTGCACCATAGAAGCCGGAGCGCACGTAAAAGAGTCTTATTGCACTGGAGCAAAAGTTGGGCAGCGAGCTGTTGTTGGACCATTCGCACATTTGAGAGCTGGTGCAGATCTTGCTTCTGATTCCCGAGTTGGCGCGTACGTTGAAATTAAGAACTCAACTTTGGGTGAAGGCTCAAAAGTTCCTCACCTCTCCTATGTTGGCGATGCCACAATCGGCGTAGGTACGAATATTGGGGCCGGCACAATATTTGCCAACTATGACGGCCTAGAAAAACATCAAACCACAATTGGTGACCATGTTCGTATCGGTAGTGACACAATTTTAATTGCGCCGGTCACAGTAGGAGATGGCGCCTATACCGCCGCCGGTTCTGCCATTACCGAAGACGTGCCTTCTGGATCTATCGGAGTTGCACGAGAGAAGCAAAGAAATGTTCTAGGGTGGGTCTTGCGCAAGCGCCCCGGTACCAAGTCAGCAGAAGTTTCTGAATCGAGCGCTAAGAAAGGAAAACCCAATTCATGAGCGAACTTCGACTCGCCTCCGAAAAGCGTTTAAGAATATTTTCAGGTCGCGCTTTTCCAGAGCTAGCTGAGCAAGTTGCCTCTGAACTTGGTATTCCAATAACTCCCACCTCTGCATACGACTTTGCCAATGGTGAAATTTTTGTACGTTTTGAAGAAAGCGTTCGCGGATGTGACGCATTTGTAATTCAAAGTCATGCCAATCCTGTTAACAAACACATCATGGAACAGTTGATTATGGTTGATGCGCTCAAGAGGGCATCGGCAAAGCGCATCACTGTTGTCGCACCTTTTTATGGATATGCAAGACAAGATAAGAAACATCGTGGACGTGAGCCAATCACTGCGCGACTGATGGCTGATTTATTTAAGGCTGCCGGCGCTGATCGTTTGATGGTCGTTGATCTACACACTTCGCAAATCCAGGGCTTCTTCGATGGCCCTGTTGATCACTTGTTTGCGTTGCCACTGCTTGCAAATTATGTGGGAAGCAAAGTAGATCGCACGCGCTTAACTATTGTCTCTCCTGATTCGGGCCGTGTCCGCGTTGCAGAACGTTGGAGTGACTTGCTCGGCGGATGTCCTATCGCGTTCATTCACAAAACACGCGACCCACGTATTCCCAATGAATCCGTTACGGGAAAAGTTGTTGGTGATGTTGAAGGTCAAACATGCGTGGTTATTGACGACATGATTGATACCGCGGGAACTATCACGAAAGCAGTCGATGCTCTCTTCGCTGATGGCGCTCGCGAAGTTATCGTTGCAGCAACACACGCAGTCCTTTCAGGGCCAGCAATTGAACGACTAAAGAATTCAAAAGTAAGCGAAGTAGTCATTACCGATACTTTGCCCGTGCCAGAGGAATCGCGCTTTGATCGGTTGACCGTTTTGCCGATTGCTCCTTTGCTCGCCCGTGCCATCAAAGAAGTATTTGAAGATGGTTCAGTCACTAGCCTCTTTGACGGGCTCAGTTAAAGCCTGGTTTGAGCCCAGATCTGGTCTCAATTCATCTGAACCTAACTATCGCTCAATTTGCTAGATGGACTCTTGGTTCGGTAATCTCAGCCCACGTTCCGGCGAGGGTAAGCACACCGTAATCGACGGCATTCTTGTAAGACCAAGATTGCATGTGCTCTCAAACTGAAACTACCGTGTTAGGTCCGAGAAGTTTTCAGTAATTTTTACAGAGCAGTACTCATAGAGCACTAGAGGAGTAAGACAATGGCCGAGATCAGCATCAATGCAGTGAGCCGTACCGAATTTGGTAAAGGCGCTGCACGACGTGCACGCCGCGACGGAATGGTTCCAGCTGTAATTTATGGCCATGGAGAAAAGCCAGCGCACATCTCACTTCCTGCTAAAGAACTAGGTACTGCGTTAAAAACATCAAACGTTCTTCTAGATATCGTTGTAGACGGAAAGACTGAACTTACTCTTCCAAAATCAATTGTTCGTGATGCCATCAAGGGCACGCTTGAGCATGTGGATCTTGTCATTGTGCGTCGTGGTGAAAAAGTTATCGTTGCAGTCCCTGTACATACTTCTGGTGACTATGACCGCGAAGGTATTCTCGAGCACGTTAACAACACTGTTGAAGTTGAAACTGAAGCTACTTCGATTCCAAACTTCTTAACCCTTGATTTAACAGGACTCGTTGCCGGAAGTTCACTTTATGCAGAAAATGTTGTTCTGCCTGCAGGTGTAACTCTCGTGAGCGATCCTCGCATGACGGTTGTGCATCTTTCTGTGCGCTCAAGTCATGATGATGTTGAAGTTACTCCGGCCGCTGCTGATGCAACTGCCGAAGCACCTGCAGCAGACGCTACTGCTACTCCTGAAAAGAAGGACTAAGCAAGTACTCTTAATCCATGGTTTGGCTAGTAGTTGGATTAGGTAACCCCGGAGATGAGTATTCATCTACCCGCCACAACATTGGCCACATGGTGGTCGATGAATTGGCAAACCGTTACAGAGTTAAATGGAGCGCCCATAAATCTCGTACAGAAGTTGCAGCGCTCAAAATCGGCCTTGGTGTCGATGCAGAGTCAGTTATTTTAGGAAAATCAAAAAGCTATATGAACGAAACGGGTGGCCCTGTAAAAGCGCTCGCAGCTTTTTATAAAATTGAACCCGAATACATCATTGCGATTCACGACGAGCTAGATATTCCCTTTGGAGCAATTCGCACCAAAATTGCAGGCGGCGATAACGGCCATAATGGATTGAAATCGTTAACGTCCTCATTCGGGACAGCAGAATATTTCCGAGTCAGGATGGGGATAGGCCGACCTATTGGCCCGCAAGATCCCGGAGATTTCGTACTGAAGAATTTCGCCAGCGCAGAAAAGAAAGCACTAGAAGAATTTATTGGCCGGGGTGCGGACGCGGTCGAGTCCCTTATTTCTCTCGGGTTGGAACGAACCCAGCAAGATTTTAATATCTAATCTCTCTAGACGGTTTGGGATTTAGCCTTATACACTCGCCCGCATGACTTCACGCAAAGATCACAAAATACTTCTAGACGAATCCGAGATGCCAACGCAGTGGTACAACTTAATTGCTGACTTGCCATCTCCACCGCCACCACCTCTACATCCAGGAACTCACGAACCAATTGGACCTGAGGCGCTTGCACCACTATTTCCTATGGAACTTATCAAGCAAGAAGTAACCGCTGAACGTTATATTGATATTCCAGAAGCAGTGCAAGAGATTTATCGCTTGTGGCGACCATCTCCTCTATTCCGCGCTCACAATTTAGAAAAAGCGTTAGGAACACCAGCACGCATTTATTACAAGTACGAAGGTGTAAGTCCTGCAGGTTCACACAAACCAAACACTGCAGTTCCTCAGGCCTATTACAACTCTCAAGCAGGTATTAAGAAACTCACTACTGAAACCGGTGCGGGACAGTGGGGCACAGCGCTCTCATTTGCTTGCGCGCTTTTTGGTATGGAATTAGAAGTGTGGCAAGTAGGAGCTTCTTTTGATCAAAAGCCATATCGCCGGATGATGATGGAGTTATTCGGCGCCAAAGTACATCGCTCGCCTTCAAATCTGACTCAAGCAGGCCGCGATCAACTGGCAAAGAATCCAAACCACACTGGCTCGTTAGGAATTGCGATCAGCGAAGCGGTTGAAGTTGCAGCGCAAGATCCAGCAATCAACTACGCGCTCGGTAGCGTTCTAAACCATGTGCTGCTACATCAGACAATTATTGGCGAAGAAGCGTTGAAGCAATTTGCCAAAGTTGGAGATTACCCAGATGTAATTGTTGGTTGCACAGGTGGCGGTTCGAACTTTGCTGGCCTTGCATTCCCATTTATTCGTGAAAATCTTACAAATGGTAAGAAGACGAAAATTCGTGGTGCTGAACCAGCATCTTGCCCATCACTTACACGTGGCGAATATCGCTACGACTTTGGTGACACGGCAGGTATGACTCCGCTCATGAAGATGCACACATTGGGTCATGACTTTGTACCAGATCCAATTCACGCAGGTGGATTGCGTTACCACGGCATGGCTCCACTCATTTCACATGTTTATGAATTGGGACTCATGGATGCTGTCGCTGTTGGCCAACTTGATTGCTTCGCTGCAGGTGTTCAATTCGCTCGGACCGAGGGAATTGTTCCAGCACCAGAACCAACACACGCACTTGCTGAAATTATTCGTCAAGCTAAAGAGTGCAAAGAGACTGGCGAAGAGCGCGTATTACTTACAGCTCTTTGCGGACATGGTCACTTTGATCTTGCTGCATATGACGCTTACCTTGGTGGAGCGATGATTGATCACAAACTTTCTGATGAATCAATTAATCAAGCGTTAGCATCCGTTCCAGTTATTAAGGCTTAACCTGTATTACGCAGCCCTGCTGCGACGCCGTTGATTGTTAACAATAATGCGCGTCGCAGTAGGGGATCTGCGCTCTTATCACCATTTCGTACTCTTCCTAACAAATTCACTTGCAATAGATGTAGCGGTGCCAAATATGCATCGCGCACTTGAAGTGTTCTAGCCAAAATAGGTTGATCTCCCAAGAGCTCTTTCTTGCCTGTGAGAAGTAAGAGCTCAGACTTCGTCAGTTCAAATTCTTCGGTAATTTCATCTAAGAAATGATGCAGTTCTGGGGAAACAAGTTTTGAGACATATTTACCCGCAGTAACAAGATCAGTTTTGGCAGCCGTCATCTCAACATTTGAAATAAAAGTGCTGAAGAAATGCCACTCCTTCAGCATTTTTTGTAAGACATCACCCTTGCCTGCTTCTCGGGCTGATTTAAGACCACTTCCTACTCCAAACCAACCAGGAACAATTTGCCTCGATTGAGTCCAACCAAATACCCAAGGAATGGCTCGTAAACTTTCTAACCCAATTTCAGCATCTGGCCGCATCGAAGGACGTGACCCAAGAAAAAGTTCACCTAATTGTTCGACTGGAGTGGAGGCATAAAAGTAAGCAGGTAAATCTGGATGGTCGACTAGAGCTCGGTATCGTGCGAAAGAACTTTCACTTATCAAATCCATGCATTCATCCCACTGCGCTAAATCCTTGGATGATTGACGTGGAGCACGATTAAGCACGGTTGCCTCAAGTGCAGCCGCAAGTGAGAGCTCAACATTTTCTCTTGCAAGCGCAGGAAGTGAATACTTATCACTGATGACTTCTCCTTGCTCCGTCATTTTAATCTGACCATCGATAGAGCCCCAAGGAAGTGCAATGAGTGCGTCATACGTTGGTCCGCCACCGCGTCCCACCGATCCACCACGACCATGGAATAGACGCAATTTCACTCCGTACTTAAAAGCTGTGTCGCGAAGTCTTCGTTGTGCTCTGTGAATTTCCCATTGACTTGTTGCGATACCTGCATCTTTATTCGAATCTGAATAACCCAACATCACTTCTTGAATATCTCCACGCATTCTTACTAATTCACGATACGAAGGTTCGCTGAGAAGCGCGTTGAGGATGACATCTGCGGCCCGTAATTCGGCAACTGTTTCAAGCAAGGGAGCAAAGCCGATCATTGCTTTTTTAGATTGTAAATCAATAAGTCCTGCTTCTTTTGCTATCACTACCGCAGCTAATAAATCGTCTGGACCCTTTGTCATGGAAACGATGTAAGTATCAATTACTTCAGGACCAAACCGTTCTATCAAATCACTTATTGCAAGGAAAGTATCAAAAGTCTTCTGTGACGAAGCAGTAAGTGTCTTGATTGAATGACGTTCGAAACTTCCTAATTCTTTAGAAAGAACCTCGAATCGTTGTGTAGGAGAGAGTGCTTCGTAGCCATTTCCTAAAATTTGTGCCAGAACAACATGGTGCGCTTTTGCGTGCTCACGAATATCCATGGTCGCGTGGGTTAATCCAAATGTAGATACCGTGCGAATTGTGCGCTCAAGTAGTCCAGTCGCAATGAGTGCGCCTTTGTGCTGGAGTAAAGAATCTCTCATGAGTGTTAAGTCAGCAATTAATTCGTGGCTATCTTTGTAATCACGATGAGGGAGATGTGGTCCAGCTTTCGCATGGCGTTCACGTGTCAGATTGAGCCGATGCACAATTGCAGTAGCTTTTAAGCGGTAAGGCTCTTCGGCGTTGATTCTCTTAAATCGTGCTTCTATTTCAGGAATTTCCTTTAAGTCAATTGCAAGTGAATTCAAAAGTTCTTGTGAAACACCAGCAATTCGCGTGGAGATTGAAAGTGATTGGCGAATTTCATCCATTGCCGCGAGCGTCACTCGAATTGCATGACCCACTTGTAATACGAGCGTTTCACGAGTGACGTCAGCTGTCACATTTGGATTTCCATCACGATCCCCACCTATCCACGTTCCAAATGTGAGTGGGCGACTTGTAGGCGGCAGGTCAACACCAAGTCTTTTTACTTCACGGGCAAAGTTATCGAGTACATCTGGCACGGTCGAGCGAAAGAGATCGTCTAAGTAGTACAGAGCATTCATCGCCTCATCGAGGGGCTCGGGTTGCCCCAACCTGAGCTCATCGGTTTGCCAGATTAAATCTACAGTTTCTTCTAATCGTCGCTCTTGCTCCGCAGAGTTTTGTTGATCCAGCAATGTTGCAACTTTTCCAAGTTTTCCAAGTAAAGATCTGCGCGCAGCTTCCGTTGGGTGCGCAGTGAATACAGGTCGAAACATAAAATTACTCAACCATTTTTGAATGTCTGCTTGAGAAAATTCATGACCCTTCGATGGATTCTTCTGTGCTTCAATAATTTTTTCGACTGTTTGTGAAATCCACGATCCATTTTGTGCACGTGATTGAGCAATTATTCTTGATCGGTGAACTTGCTCTGCGACGTTTGCTAAATGAAAATATGTACTAAATGCTCGAACGAGTTGCACTTCTTCCTCAACACTGAGGTTAACAAGGAGTTCTTGTCCGCCACCTTCGCGCACCGCACCCCGAACCGCTTCAACGAGTTCTAGTAGCTCAACACCTTCTTGTCGCACCAGCGATTGACCAAGGAGATCGCCTAACTTACGTACATCACTACGAAGTTCAGCATCATCATGTGGTGCGTTCTGAGCAGACATGGGTTAATCATCTCAGGCATTCTGCTCTAGACTCACCTTTGCGCCCCTCCCATGTTTTTGGGAGTGGGTGCTAGTTGGCATTTACCCAAGATTTCGACATGGGTCGTTATCGCATCTGAAAGGAGGCTCTTTATGCGCGGATTACTTTCAACAATCTCACATAGTGACCTTCTCGCAGAGGGAATTTCGACATCACGAACCCTGGTGGCCCCATCAACTTTTTATCCTTTCGCAATTGCACTCAGAGCAAAAGAACGTCCACTGATTGTTGTAACAGCATCAAGTCGAAGCGCTGAGGATTTAGTACATGAGCTTCGAACTCTGCATGATTGTGTTTATGAATTTCCAGCGTGGGAAACACTCCCACATGAAAGGCTTAGCCCACGCAGCGATACGGTAGCTAAGAGAATTCAAACGCTTTACGAAATTGAAAAATTTAGAACCACTCCCGGCGCTGTAAATCCAATCATTGTCACTCCAGCGCGTGGCTTGATTCACTGCTTCATCTCAAATTTAGCTAAAACTCCTCTTGTCGAAATCGAGATGGGTCAAGAGATTTCACTTACCGCATTAGTGGAACACCTTTCGTCTTTGTCTTACACACGTACGGATTTAGTCGAACGTCGAGGTGACTTTGCAGTGAGAGGTGGAATCGTAGATATATTTCTACCGCTTTCAGCACATCCCGTGAGAGTTGATTTCTTTGGGGATGAGATTGAGCAATTAAGTTATTTTGACGTTTCTGATCAAAGAAGTATCGAAGCAGTTTCTGGAAAACTTTCAATCTATCCTTGTCGTGAACTTTTGTTGACGGATGAAGTTCGTGAAAGAGCCAGTAAACTCATAGATAAATATCCTGGTGCAAAAGAAGTGCTCGACAGAATTAGTCAAGGAATTGTCACAGAGGGAATGGAGTCCCTTATTCCGCTCTTAACCGATTCGCAAGAAAGCATTATTCAAAGGGTTTTGCCATCCACAGAAATTATCTTCTTGGACAGTGAGCGAATCCGATCACGCGCAACAGATTTACTTTCTACAAACAAAGAATTTCTCGCTGCTTCATGGTCAAATGCAGCAGTAGGGGCTCAATCACCCCTGCATGATGGAGATGGAACATATTTGGCTTGGGACGAACTTCAAGCCGAAATTCACGCTACCAAATTGCAATGTCAGAATTTTAATCCTTTCGGAAATGACTTGGACGAAGAGACATTCTTCGCAGATTGCAATCCCATTGAGCCAATGCGAGGCAATGCTGAGAGCGCTATTACTTTAATTTCAGATTTAATTGCACAGCGATATGCAGTTGTTTTCTCTGCTCTGGGAGCGGGTATAGCGCAACGTTATGCAGAAGTATTTCGTGGTGCGGACATACCCGTAAATATGAGTGCATCTTTGATTGCATCCCCACCCTCAGGAACTCTCACAATCACAACGTCCAATATCGGTCATGGTTTCGTCGTTAATGATTGTTCACTTGCTTTGATTACTGAGCGCGATCTTTCGGGTAGCAAAGGTGGTAGCAAAGACGGAGACCGATTGCCGTCTCGGAGAAAACAAGCTGTCGATCCCTTGGAACTCAAGTCTGGTGATTATGTTGTGCACGAGCAACATGGAATTGGTCGTTACATTGAGATGGTTCATCGCACGACTGGATCAATCACTCGAGAATATTTGGTCATTGAGTATGCATCGGCCAAACGAGGACAACCTGGTGATCGTATTTTTGTACCGACAGATTCACTTGAACAAGTAAGTAAATACGTTGGGGGAGAATCGCCAACAATTCATAGAATTGGAAGTGGTGAATGGCAGAAAGCAAAAGGTCGAGCACGTAAAGCGGTTCGACAGATTGCTGGTGAACTAATTCGACTTTATGCAGCTCGCACAAGTGCACCCGGTTTTGCATTCTCTCCTGATACCCCATGGCAAAGAGAACTGGAAGATGCTTTTTCCTATGTTGAAACGACAGACCAACTTTCAACTATCAACGAAGTAAAAGCTGATATGGAAAAACCTTTTCCTATGGATCGTATTATTTGTGGAGATGTGGGTTACGGCAAAACCGAGATTGCAATTCGCGCAGCTTTTAAGGCAGTGCAGGATGGCAAGCAAGTTGCAGTATTGGTTCCCACAACGCTTTTAGTTCAACAACATTCGGCAACTTTTAATGAAAGATATTCAGGATTTCCGGTCAAAGTTGCAGGACTTTCACGTTTCAACTCAGCTAAGGAAAGCAAAGAAATTATTAGTGAGCTCGGTGCAGGAAGTGTTGATGTGATTATTGGCACCCACCGCTTACTTTCAGCGGATGTAAATTTTAGAGATCTTGGACTGGTCATTGTGGATGAAGAACAACGCTTCGGTGTAGAGCAGAAAGAATCCCTGAAAAAGTTAAGAACGACAGTTGATGTTCTGGCAATGTCGGCAACACCAATTCCGCGCACCTTGGAAATGGCCGTTACCGGTATCCGCGAGATGTCGACGATAACGACCCCACCTGAGGAACGACACCCAATTTTGACTTATGTTGGCCCAAGTGAAGAAGCACAGATTATTGCTGCGATTCGTCGTGAAATGTTACGAGATGGACAAGTTTTCTATGTGCACAATCGAGTTGAATCAATAGATCGAGTGGCGTCACATTTGCAGACTCTTATTCCGGAGGCGCGAATTCGAGTGGCACATGGCCAAATGGGAGAACATCTTTTAGAAGATGTCATTTTGGGCTTTTGGAACCGTGACTTTGATGTCCTAGTTTGTACGACCATTGTTGAAAGTGGATTGGATATTGCAAACGCCAACACACTTATTGTGGAACGCGCAGACTTGTTTGGACTTTCGCAGTTACATCAACTCAGAGGAAGAGTTGGACGGGGTAGGGAGCGCGCATATGCATATTTCCTTTATCCAGCAGATCAACCTCTCACCGAGCTGGCACATGATCGGTTAACAACAATTGCTGCTAACACTGAACTCGGTGCCGGCATGAGAGTTGCACTTAAAGATTTAGAAATTCGGGGAGCTGGAAATCTTCTCGGAGGTGAGCAGTCAGGCCACATAGCCGATGTGGGTTTTGATTTGTATATGCGCATGGTCGGTGAAGCTGTTCAAGATTATAAGAGTGGCATTATTGAGAGTGAAGAGAAAATTCGCGAATGTAAAGTAGAACTGCCAATAAATGCGCACCTTGCTCCAGAATATGTCCCCGGTGAGCGGTTGCGTCTAGATCTTTATCGGCGACTTGCAGATGTCACTAATGATGAAACAGTGGAAGAGATTCACAATGAGCTTGTAGATAGATTTGGTGAACTCCCAGCAGAAGCAGAGAATTTATTGGGCGTTGCACGGCTTCGATCAACTGCAAAATCGGTCAAACTCACTGAGGTCGTTTTACAAGGTAAATATTTAAGACTTGGACCATTGTCGTTATCTGAATCACTCCAACTCAAATTGAACCGGGTTTATCCGGGCTCCATATATAAATCGACCACAAATTCTGTGTTAGTTGCCCTTCCCAGCGCCAAAACATGGTCACCGTCAACACCGGGGGCGCTTATAGGGGATACTTCTCTTCTGCCTTGGGCAACTGAGGCTATACATAATTTAACAACTCCTATTTTGCCAACGAAAGCGAGCACGAAGTGAAGAAAGTACTTGTAGCGCTAACAATTGCAAGCGCAATGATTCTTACAGGTTGTTCGCATGTAAACGTTGCAGCCACAGTTGGATCTACAAAAATTACACAAGCGGATCTTCAAAAGAGCATCGATACGGTTTTAGCAGAGCGAGTTGGCACGGATCAAGCTGGCATGCAGTTGCAAACTGGCGAAGATTTAACTCGTGGACAACTTCGATTTCATTTGATTTCTGTACTCTTTCGTCAGATTGCTTCAGAAGCAAAAATGAAAGTGACCAAAGCAGAAATAGATGCACGTCGAGCTAGCATCGTGAAACAAGTTGGTGGAGAAAATGGGCTACCAAATGCACTCGCAGGCGCAAATATTGCGTCAGTAGATCTTGATGCCTATCTAGAACTTCTTATTCTTTCAGACAAAATTGGAGAAGCGGCAGTTGCTGCTGGAGTAGATAAGAACAGCGTTAATGATCAAATCCAAAGATTAGTTGCAGCTAAAGCAGCTAAGGAGAAGATTGATGTTAATCCGCGCTATGGAAAATGGGATTATGCGATGGCTGACCTCGTGGCTGTAGATTCTGCAAACTCAGCAGTAAGTCCAGCCGCAACACCATGACGCAATCTCACTTGCAACGCCTCGTTGCAGTGATGGACCAATTACGTTCTCCAGGCGGTTGTGTTTGGGATGCAGAGCAGACACACGAAACACTCATTAAGTTTTTGCTAGAAGAGTCTTACGAATATATTGAGGCAGTCGAAACTACCGACCGAGAAGCAATGCTTGAAGAACTGGGCGATGTTTTACTTCAAGTCTATTTTCATGCGCGAATTGCTCAAGAACATCCGACAGAACCGTTTTCGATTGAAGATGTAGCCGAGAAAGTTGCAGACAAACTTATTCGCCGCCACCCTCATGTGTTTGGTGATGTGAAAGTTTCATCAAGTGATGAAGTACTCGAAAATTGGGAAGCCTTAAAGGCGATCGAAAAGGGGCGAACGTCTGCAGTTGACGGAGTTCCCTTGGCTCAGCCCGCATTAACCTTGGTAAGTAAATTGCTATATAGAGCAGAGAAAAACAAACTTTCGCTAACCATTCCTACAGAAATTGTGAAACCGGCGCAAGCAACTAAAGAATCAGTTGGTGAAGTTCTATTAGCGACTATCGCTTGGGCACAAGAGAACGGCGTTGATCCAGAAGGCGCGCTAAGAGATGCGGCTCGCGGTTTAATCGCTGAGATAACCCAAATTGAAAGCACGGTACGATAAGCCTCTCGACATGCTGTTGCATGCATGGGTGTGAGAAATTAATTCAAGAAGGAGACACATCGTGGCCGCCATCAAAACCCTCGGAGCTCGTGAAATTCTTGACTCCCGTGGAAATCCAACTATAGAAGTCGAAATTGGATTAGATGACGGCACAGAAGCAAGAGCTGCAGTTCCGAGCGGTGCTTCTACTGGCGCATTCGAAGCATCAGAGTTGCGAGATGGTGGCAAGCGATATGGTGGAAAAGGTGTTCAGCAAGCAGTCGGATTTGTAGTTAATGAAATTGCTCCTGCAATAAAAGGATTTGATGTAAAGGATCAACGCAAAGTTGATGACACCCTCATTGCACTTGATGGCACTCCAAATAAATCACGCCTTGGTGCAAATGCAATTCTTGGAGTTTCACTCGCCGTTGCAAAAGCTGGTGCAGCAAGTTCTGAACTTTCGCTTTTCAGATTCTTAGGCGGAGCCGAGGCACATGTATTGCCAGTACCTATGATGAATATTCTCAACGGTGGTGCGCATGCTGACACAAATGTTGATATTCAAGAATTTATGGTCGCACCTATTGGTGCACCTACATTTAGCGAATCACTTCGTTGGGGTGCAGAGATTTATCACAGTCTTAAATCCGTCTTAAAAAAGCGCGGGCTAGCAACAAGTGTTGGCGATGAAGGTGGGTTTGCGCCCAATCTAGAAAGTAATCGTGCAGCACTTGATCTGATTCTTGAAGCAATAAATTTGGCCGGTTTTGCACCAGGTAAAGATGTGGCTCTGGCTATGGATGTTGCAGCTACGGAATTTCAAAAAGACGGAAAGTACACATTTGAAGGCTCTCAACGAACATCTACCGAGATGATCGCTTATTACGCTGGTTTGGTAAGTTCGTATCCACTTGTCTCTATTGAAGATCCACTTGATGAAGAAGACTGGGCCGGTTGGGGTCACATGACCGCAGAGCTTGGTAGCGCGATTCAGATAGTTGGTGATGATCTATTCGTGACTAATCCAGTGCGCTTAGCAAGAGGAATTGCTTCACATACTGCGAATGCTCTATTGGTCAAGGTAAATCAAATTGGAACTTTGTCTGAAACTTTAGATGCGGTAAATATGGCACACAAAGCAGATTATCGATCGATGATGAGTCACCGCTCTGGCGAAACTGAAGACACAACAATTGCCGATTTGGCCGTTGCTACTAATTGTGGGCAAATCAAAACGGGTGCACCTGCCCGAAGCGAAAGAGTTGCAAAATACAATCAACTACTTCGCATTGAAGAAGAACTTGGCAAGAGCGCGATTTATGCAGGTCGCGGTGCGTTTCCGCGTTTCAAAGGATAAATTTTGGTAACGCGTCGATCACCTTATGCTCGAGGTCCGCGTCGTTCTCGATTTTCGCGCTCTCGTAATAATTCCCGAACCAGGGGATCTGGTCGTTCGCTCACACTTGGGATCATTTTATTTATTCTTGCATTTACTTTAGCTCCACCGACTCAGCGATATTTTGCTCAAAGAGCACAAATAAATGCAGTTAAGGCCCAACTTCATTCGGGTGATCTTGCTCTTGCGGAAGCCAAACGCGAACTAGAACGATGGAGAGATCCTGCATATATCAAATCGCAAGCGCGCGAAAGATTACATTTCATTATGCCAGGAGAGCGTCAATACATCGTTACTGATTCAACTCAAGGAACGCAAAGCGCTCCGAAAACTGCCGTATCTAAAGATTTACCAAGCGGACTTCCTTGGTACAACAGAGTAATTTCATCTATTACAGAAGTGCAAAATTTGTGAGCCAGGAGAAAGCCACGCAATCTGATCTTGATAGTATTGAAATACAGTTAGGGCGAACTCCTAGGGACGTGCATGCAATTGCTTATAGATGTCCTTGTGGCGAACCTGCTGTTGTTGAAACAGAGCCACGATTGGCAGACGGAACCCCTTTTCCCACCTTCTATTACGCGACTTGTCCACGTTTAACTGGAGCAATATCAACTCTTGAATCCAGTGGCCTCATGAACACAATGAATCAGCGACTTCTGACCGATCTAGATTTAGCTGGTCAATATCATGCTGCACACGATGATTACATTGCAGCGCGAAGTGCGCTAGGTATCGATGTTCCAGAACTTGAAGATATCTCTGCAGGTGGAATGCCGGATCGAGTGAAGTGCCTTCATTCACTTGTTGCCCACTCTCTCAGCGCTGGTCAAGGCGTTAATCCACTTGGAGATGAAGCGCTGGCGCAACTTGCGAAATGGTGGACGGATCAACCATGTTGCGAAAACGTTAGTGGGAACGAAAAATAATGCGCGTAGCTGCCATTGACTGCGGAACAAATTCAATTCGACTACTTGTAGCTGATATTGATGGGGCGAATTTCCGCGAAATTTATCGAACAATGGAAATAGTTCGACTTGGACAAGGAGTTGATGAAACTGGTCAATTTCACCCTGATGCAATCGCGCGCACCCTCAAGGCAGTTGACCAATTTGCAGCTGACATCGCGCGCAGAGGTGTTGAGAAAATTCGATTCTGCGCCACCAGCGCCTCCAGGGACGCAACTAATCGTGACTTATTTCTAAACGGTGTTCATGAGCGTCTAGGCCTTTACCCTGAAGTTATTTCTGGAGACGAAGAAGCAACACTTTCTTTTCAAGGCGCGACTAAGGAATTGCCAACAAGTGGTGCACCATTTCTTGTTGTTGATATTGGGGGAGGATCTACGGAGTTTGTTTTTGGTGGAGTAAGTGTTGAATCTGCAAAGAGTGTCAACATCGGATGTGTTCGCATGTCTGAACGTCATTTTAAATCTGATCCACCAACTCAAAAAGAGATTGCATCCGCAACTTCCGATATTCAAGAAGCCATTGCCTTAGCTGGACAAAGCGTTCCACTAAAGAAAGCCAAAACTTTAGTTGCAGTCGCTGGTACTGCTACTACCGTTGCAGCCGCGTCACTAGCGTTGGATTCGTATGATCGTCACGCTATTCATTTATCGAGGGTATCTGCAGAAAAAGTGCATGAGATTTCGCAGATGTTTTTAGAAATGACAAGAGATCAGAGGGCTAATTTGGGTTATATGCACCCTGGCCGAGTCGATGTTATTACAGCAGGATCCCTGGTTTTGTCACAAGTAATGTCTGCAACGGGCGCAAAAGAGTTTGTTGCATGTGAGACAGATATTCTCGACGGAATTGCTTGGTCACTTGCCTCCTCGTAAGAACTCAACTGAGGTTCGCATTAAGAAAAGCCAGTTGCCTAAAGTTGCGCATGCCACCACGTCACTCAATCAACTAGATCAACACATCACAAACTGTTTTGCCTGTCCTCGCTTGGTTACTTGGCGGGAAGAAATAGCAATTACAAAACGTAAGGCGTACCTGGATCAGGATTATTGGGGAAAACCCATTAGTGGATTTGGATCGAATAAACCGCGAATGTTGATTATCGGTTTAGCACCTGGTGCACATGGTGCAAATCGCACAGGCAGAGTTTTTACGGGAGATCCTTCTGGTGATTGGTTATTTGGTTCACTTCATCGGATCGGAATTGCAAAAATTGGAACAAGCATTCATAAAGATGACAAGCAAGAACTGAAGCACACAAGAATTACTACTGCAGTGCGCTGCGCACCTCCAGATAACAAGCCAAGCAATGATGAACGTGATACGTGCGCGCCTTGGCTTTTACGTGAATTCGAATTAGCACTCCCAACAACTCGAGCATTTGTCGGCCTTGGATCATTCGCATGGAGCGCGCTTTTCACAACTCTTCGCGAGTTGGGACATCCCCTTACAACTACCAAATTCGGTCATGGTGCAGAATTTCGATACAGACATGAAGGAGTTGACTACCTCCTTATTGCGAGTTATCACCCCAGTCAGCAAAATACTTTTACAGGAAAACTCACAACAACGATGTTGGACTCTGTGTTAAAAAAAGCTGCCAAGTTTTCGCAGTCAGTGGGATAGGGTTTTTCTTTAAGTATCACGGCATCCTTAGCCCTGTTTTTGGGGCACCGCACTCAAGGCAGAAATGTGCTTTTGCCTTGATTTTTTGCGCAGAGGCAATGAAAAAAAGGTGGTGATTTTGAGAATTTCCTTTGTTTCAGGTGGCAGAAGCCTGAGTTTTCCTTCACAATATTCTCGTTCAGAGTGGCAGAGGTCACCAATCCCCGACCCTTCGCCCTTCCTGAGCCCGGTCGCAACAATGCGGTTGGACCCACACCTCATGGAGGCATTGCTAAATGCTACAACTCTCAAGTAGTCAATGGAGTTCTCTCTACAACATTTTCTCCTTTGGCCTAATTTCGATGCTTGCTTGCACCGTTTATACATTGGTATCGCAATCCCGCGTTCTACCTAAGTATCGCGCTGCACTAGTTATGTCATCAATGGTGACTTTTATTGCCGCTTATCACTACTTCCGAATCTTCAACTCCTTCAACGAATCATCAATGAAGGAAGCAGTTACTCTCGGAACATCACAAGGTTCATTCAACGAGGCATATCGCTATGTTGACTGGATCCTTACAGTCCCACTACTTCTCGTAGAAGTAATTGCAGTTCTTGGCCTTGCCAAGGCAGTTTCTAAGTCATTGATTTATCGCTTAGTTCCTGCATCTGCAGCGATGATCATCTTGGGTTACCCAGGAGAAATTTCATCAGTCAATGGAACAAAGATTCTCTACGGAATCTTATCAACAATTCCATTCCTTTACATTCTTTATGTTCTCTTCGCAGAACTAACAAAGTCATTGGAACGTCAACCTGAAGGTGTTGCAGCAACTGTCGGCCGCTTGCGCTGGCTCTTGCTCGCCACATGGGGCGTTTACCCAGTTTCATACTTGATCCCAATCTTGGTAAAGGATCCATCTACAAGCCAGATGGCCATGCTCTTTACTGATCGCCAGATTGGTTACACAGTTGCAGACGTACTTGCTAAGTGCGTATTCGGTCTAACAATCTACAAGATTGCAAAGATGAAGTCTGTTGCTGAAGGCATGAAGGACGATCACTAATTAGTTAAAACTAATTAAATCTCTTAATAGGAGGGGCGCCAAGCAATTGGCGCCCCTCCTTATTTTTATGCTTAATCAGTTAGGATAGGGAAATGACAAACCTTCGATTTGGCGGATATCTTTTAGTTGCGCTGGGCCTTATTAATATGCGTTATCAAACTGGACACAATAGCGTGGTCTTACACAGCCTCAGCATCATAGTTCCAGGAGCGTTCTTGTTATTGGCTACTTTTTTACAACCCACAAAGAAGTTTTTGGAGCAAAAAAACAATAAAGTTATTGTTGGGATAATTGTTCTATTGCTTGTTGGCTATTCGTTTATCAACTAAAAGCTATTTGCGATTGAAGCGCTTTCCAACATAAACCCACATCGACATAGTTGTCAGCACCAATGAAAAGCCAAAGAGTAGGTCCTCTATTGGTGCGCCAGCTACCCGTGTTCCGATAATTGTATTTGGGTTATAAATGACAATAAAGCGTGAAGTAAGCCACCAATTAGTAATGAGCTGCATTGGCAAGATAATCGAGTAGGAAGTCCAGAAAATTGCTTTCGTCAGAAGTTGTGTACGCACGATGAAGAGATCGGACATTACTGCTATCAGCATCGCGGTTATCGCGAGATCGCTATAACTCATCGCCATCACCAACTGGCCAATGTTTCTTGACTCGCCTTACGCCTTCGAGCGTCATGACACATGCAACAGGAACAATAATAAAAAATAGGTACTCCTCGAGAGGGATCTGGAAAGGACCAACAAACCCGAGCATCTGATTCTTATCAAAGCGCCAATGTTTGTGTGCGACAGCGTAAGCATCCCAAGTGAGGAAAATAAGAGCCACTGGAAGGAGCGAGAGAGTCAATCGTTTAATTCGACGCAGTACTCCAACCTTGAGCGCAATCTCTAACCAGAATGAGCCCACAACGGTGAAGGCGAGCATCGCAACGTAGCCCCATTTAGTCATGGACGTATTCTTCCGTTATTCGCAGAATTGTCTAGAATGAAATAATGAGCGTGGTGCCACAACGGCTATTTTCTGGTGTTCGGCTATTTTCAAACCTCGCAATTCTTTTTGCTGTTCTTGTGAGCCTGCTTTTTAGGTCACTGATAGACAGTAATAATCTCAGTTGGCAGGTAGTCCTATCAGTAATTGCCCTCATGATAGGAATTCCCCACGGCGCAGTTGATCATCTCATTACGATTCCAAGAACAAACCGCTGGCGCTTCGTAGCGTTCATCGTTATTTATGTTGGCATTGCCGCATT
>WLOF01000059.1 GCA_009699375.1 Actinomycetota bacterium | reverse complement strand
ATAACAAGGTATGACGATGCTGCAGAAGTTTTCCGAAATCACGCCATCTATTCTGCAAAACCCTACTCTCGATTCGGAGATGTTATTGGGCAAACGATGGTGCAAATGGACGGCAAGGATCACGACATCCGCCGTTCAATTGTTGCCCCTGTAATGGTGGGAAAGAGACTTGAAAACGATTATCAACCATTAATTGATGGAGTTATCGATCGTCTTCTTGCGAAACTTCCTCAAAGCGGAACGTTCGATGCGATGAAATCTATTACTTCACCCTTACCTTTGAAAGTAATTGCAACAATGCTTGGGATGCCAGATTCTTACGATTCATATTTATATGACGTCACCATTAAAGTGTTTGAAGCATTGGCAGGAACAGAACCTGCGAAGTCGCTAGGAAAAGCTAAGCATGAAGAGTTTGCATTACAAATTGATCAAATCATTACAGAGCGCATTAATTCTCCCCGAAGTGACCTCATTACCGGAATTACTCAAGGGCGAAGCGAAGACGGGCAAGCTCTTTCTCGTCAAGAAATCGCATCTTTTATTACTTTGTTGCTGGTCGCTGGTGGAGAAACCACAGACAGAACCCTTGCTAATTTTTGGTATGTCTTGCTTAAGCACCCAGAATCACTTGCAAAAATCCGCTCAGATTTCTCGCTTTTAGAACCAGCAATCTCAGAATTCATGCGTCGCGATGGGATAGTTGTTTACGAGGATAGAGAATTATCTGAAGATGTTGCCTGGTATGGACAAGAGATTAAAGCTGGCGAAATTATCCGAGTTGCAATGATGTCGGCTAACAATGATGAAACTGTCTTTGCAGATCCTCGTGTTTTTGATATCGCTCGAAAAGATCTTAATTTAGGAGCAGAAAAGAGACCCGGTGGACGTTCAGAAGGCATTGCGCACCATATGGGATTTGGTTTGGGAAAACATTTTTGTATTGGTTATCACCTAGCTCGCGCGGAAATGAGTAGCGCGACTGAAAAACTTTTTACTCGCTATGAAAAACTTGCCTTTGCGCCAGGACCAGAACCTGACTTAAGCATCCGCTGGCATATGAGGCATTTGGATCACCTCGTGTTAAGTGGAAGTTAGTCAATAACTCATTTTCATCGGTGGTCTTGATGTGTGGACGTAATAAGTAAATGAATTAGATATTTTCAGTGATATCTAGGAGTTACCGTGGTTAGATGTGGTCATGAAGACTCGACGACAATTTCCAGATTTGAGATTCATTCTTCCATTAATCAACTGGGGTTTGCCAAAATTCAATAACAAATCACTTCTTAGTAAAGTTGTATTAATCCAAGATTTTAAGGAAATTGCAGCGCGCAAAGTCCCAAAGGCTGTTTATGACTATGTTGAAGGTGGCGCGCATCAAGAAGTATCACTGCAACGTAGCGCTGACGCCTTCTCCAGAGTTGAATTTCAACCAAACGTTCTTTGCGATATCTCCAAAATTGATACTACTGTTGAAATTTTCGGCAAAAGGATCTCAATCCCAGTCATTTTTGCACCCACTGGCTACACGAGACTGATGCATCATTCTGGCGAGATTGCCGTCGCTGAAATTGCAAAGAAAAACAATTTAATTTATTGCCTATCAACTATGGGAACTACCGCGCCCGATGAATTGGCTTTGGCTGTTCCGAATGCTCGTTTGTGGTTTCAGTTCTATTTAATGAAGGACCGTGATGCAAGTGTGAAAATGATTCAACGGGCTCAAAAGCATGGTTTTGAAGTTTTGATCCTTACAGTGGACACCCCAGTTTCTGGAATAAGAGCGCGCGATATTCGAAATGGGCTAACAATTCCCCCAAGAATTGGTATCAAAACTTTATTCGATATGGCCAAAAAACCTCAGTGGTGGCTCAACCTACTGACTACGGCACCTTTAGAATTCGCAGCGTTTCGTGGATATAACGAACCGCTCGCGCAAATTGCTGCCAAAATTTACGACTCCTCGTTAAATTATGACGACATTACATGGTTGCGCACTGTCTGGGATGGTCCAATTATCGTTAAGGGAGTCCAATCTATTTCTGATGCTGAGAAGCTCGCAGATATTGGCGTGAGTGCGATTGTTCTCTCTAATCACGGAGGGCGACAATTAGATAAAGGCCCAGTGATTTTAGAACTTTTACCTAAAGTTGTTGAAAAAGTTGGTCATCGAATTGATGTCTTTGTTGATGGCGGATTTATGACCGGTCAAGATGTCGTCGCGGCGATTGCTTTTGGAGCCAAAGCAGTTTTAGTTGGGCGCGCATATCTGTATGGAATCATGGCTGCTGGTTCTGATGGAGTACAAAAAGTTGTGGACATTTTGAGTAGTGAAATATCAAATACGATGGCGTTAATGGGGGTTTCATCTATTAGGGAGATCAAACCCGAGCATGTGAAGTTAAGAAATAGTTAGCGAACTCTTCACACCCAATTAGTAGCTTTTAGTATCGCTATTACTGGTGTCAGAAATAATCTCAATGCCTGCGCTAGTTCCAAGCAAAGATGCGCCTGCAGCAATTAATTCGCGAGCTTGCGCTAAATGCTTGATTGACCCAGAAGCTTTGACTAACACTCCGTTTTTTGCACGCTCAACTAGATAGCGAATACTTGCAGGATTAGCGGTTTCTATTTGACCACTGCTTGCATTCTTAAGATAAGCAACGCCAGCCTCCATAGAGAGTTGCACTGCTAATTCCTTTTCTTCAGCAGTGAGCAATGGAAGTTCAAGCATTACTTTAATTGGCACTCCAGATGCTCGGACTACCCCTGCAATATCTTCCCGAAACTCGTCATACATTCCAGATTTCAGCCAACCAACTTGCACACCAATATCAATTTGTGTTGCACCTAGTCTTACAAGTTCTGCTGCTTCGGCGGCCTTACCAGCACTAGTCATAACACCTACGCTTGGAAAATCTAGCGCTGATGCAACTTCAATTCCTGTTCCTTTAAGAATAGATGCAGTGAGTGGAACCCAAGATCCCGGAACCATCGCAGCACTAAACCCATATTTAATTGCTTCTTCAACGTGTGCAATCATCTCTTCCCGAGTTGAACCCACTTGGATTTTCGTATGTTGAATGTATGGAGCAAGTTGAGCTGGAGTTAACTCTGCAGGATTTACTGTGCTAGACACTTATTAATCTCTTCTCTTGTAGGTAGTGAATCGATAACTCCTGCAATTCCAACAGAATGCGAGCCAGATGCAGCGGCAAATTTCACACATTCAAGAAAATCTTTACCCTCAGCAATAGCAACAGCAAGTGCCGAAGTAAAACTGTCACCAGCTCCAGTTGTATCTACTACTTTCTTTGCTTTGAATGCTGGAACCGCTGTAACGGTTTCTCCGTCATCCACTAAACAACCTTCTGAGCCCAATGTCATAACGATTTTTGCTTGCGTTTTTGCGCGCATCTTTGCGATTAACTCTTTAGGTGACAAGCCATGATCGTTCGCTAATCCCAATAAAACAGGTGCTTCTGTGCGATTGGGTGTAATGACATCAAATGCTTCCCACGTTTCTGGCGGTAATTTCACCGCTGGTGCTGGATTGAGAACAATCATGACGCCTTCTTCGCGTCCAATTTTCAATGATGCCAATACCGCAGGCAAGGCGAGCTCCATTGAGACAACTAGTACGTCTGCTTTTGCAATATGTGACCGAAATTTCTCCACATGCGCTGGTGTTAATTCATCAAGTGCTCCTGCTGCAACGATAATCCTGTTTTCACCATCAGCATCAACCAAAATAAATCCCACCATTGTGTGACGCTCGCCGGTCACAACACAAGAATCATTAACACCTTCTACTTTCCAAAGTGCACGAGCTGCAAGCCCAAAATCATCGGGGCCAACTGCTGTTAAGAAACTTACTTCTGCACCAAGTCTTGCTGCGCCAATAGCTTGATTAGATCCTTTACCACCGGGGCCGGCATCAAATACGCCACCCATTAAAGTTTCACCGGATTGTGGAAATTGTGGAAAGCGCATGGTCATTCCTACGCCATAACTTCCCACCACTGCTATTTTCATTGAAGTCCTTAGATTTGTGCTTTCAGAGTCGAGCAATCTTAATGTTATTTACTTTCATACTCAAGGCAGCTTTAAACGTGCGTTCCACCAAACTCACGTTTATCAGCAATCCAATCCATGAGTGCGAACAGGACTCCTGATGCAACAAAAGTTAAATGAATGACAATGCGCCATTTGGTTCCGGACCCAACATGATCTTGGCCCGCAAGTTCAATAAAATCTTTAAGGAGTTCGATAACTGAAATTGCAACCAGGGATCCGATTAATTTGATTTTTAAGCCACTGAAATCAATTGTTCCCATCCAATGAGGACGATCTTTAGATTCAGCCGCTACATCAATTCTGGAAACAAAGTTTTCATAACCTGCAAAAATAACCATGAGAATCAAGTTAGCTAATAATGTTAAGTCAAGAAGCGCCAGAAGGTCTAGAGTGAATGATTGTGGTGTTGCTTCGGCAATGTGCTGGGCTAAATGATAAAACTCAATAATGAATCTGTAGCCGAGTAGTGCTAGCGCGCCGACTAAGCCCAGATAAAGAGGGGCTAATAAAAACCTGGAGCGGAAAAGTAGAACTTCGATCGAATGTGTAACTTTATTCATACCCAAACGCTACCTCACTGCGGCAAGAAATCTAGTAAATAAAATACGTTATACGGTAGATAATCTCGCCCTAAGAATTTTTAAACATTCATGATGCGCTGATTGTGCGCGCGAAGGGATTCGAACCCCTAACCTTCTGATCCGTAGT
>WLOF01000058.1 GCA_009699375.1 Actinomycetota bacterium | reverse complement strand
GCAGGCGCTCTAGATAAATCAGCTTTGGAGCGGGCAGCAATCGAGGGAATGTTGCGAGCAACTGGTGATCGCTGGTCCTCGTATTACGACTCAAATCAAACCAGTGAAGAGAGTGCGAATTTAGCTGGAAGATATAGCGGCGTTGGAATTTGGTTGCGCGCTGGAATCGGCGGCGGATCCGAGATCTCTTCTTTGAAAAAAGGTTCTGTAGCAAAGATTGCTGGATTGAAAGTTGGAGATGTAATTATTTTGGTTGATGGGGCTGATTTGTCAAGCGCTTCTGTAAATGAAGTAGCCGCTGCACTGCGTGGTGATGCTGGTGCTGTTTTAAAACTTTCAGTTTTACGTAAGGGTATTGAGAAAAAATATGAACTTGCACGTGAAGAGTTTCAATCCAACGATGTTTCTACAGATCAAGTTAAGAAAGACATTCTTTATTTACGAATTGATGCATTTAGTGAAAACGTAGTTGAAGATGTTAAGTCGGAATTGGGGCAGGGCAATTATCAAAAAGGTTTGATTCTGGATTTACGGGACAACCCTGGTGGAATCTTGAGCGTGGCTACTGATTTTGCCGCACTTTTTCTTTCAAAGGGTGCAATAGTTTCTTATGACATGGCAAATGGAGATCGCAAGACTATCCAAGCCGATTCAGCAGCCAGCATTAATGTTCCGGTGGCTATTTTGATAAATCAAAACACTGCAAGTTCCGCCGAAGTAGTTGCAGGTGCATTGCAAGCTCGAAACCGCGCTGTACTAATTGGTGAAAATACTTTTGGAAAAGGTTCAGTTCAGGAATCGTTGAAACTTGCTAATGGATCTAGCATCGAAATCACGGTGGGTCGTTTACGGACACCTTTAGGTAAATTCATTGAAGGCAAAGGCATAAAACCAGATCTAGCAGCCAGCGAAGCTCAAACTTTGCCAAAAGCTATCAAGTTGATTAAAGCGCTTTCAGACATTTTAAAGCCCGCAGATCAAAAGAGTTTTCCAAACTCTACGGTTCAGTCAAGTAGTAATCATGGCTAAAGAGAGTGGGCGTAAATTAATCGCCCAAAACAAAAAAGCACGTCATGATTATTCAATTGAAGATGTATATGAATGTGGCGTTGTGTTAACGGGTACTGAAGTTAAATCTCTTCGTGCTGGGCGGGCATCTTTGGTAGATGGATATGCCACTTTTACTGAAGATGAATTATTTTTACAAGGCGTCCACATCCCTGAATATTTTGAAGGCTCTTGGAATAACCACACACCTCGTCGTGAGCGCAAACTTTTGTTACATAAACGCGAATTAAGTAAGTTGCATGCAATTGTTAAAGAGGGCGGACTTACTTTAGTTCCGCTTTCACTTTATTTTAAAGATGGTAAAGCGAAAGTTGAATTGGCTCTTGCTCGTGGAAAGAAATCACATGACAAGCGACAGGCTTTGAAAGAACGCGAAGCAGGTCGAGAAATTGCAAGATCGATGGGGACCAATCGAAGCGGCGATTAAGAGTCGGTCAGGACCATTTCGCTTGGGCGAAACCCTTCCTGGCCAGCCTTTCTGAACTCGCTTACGCTCGCTCAGCAAGTCACCGTGCTCTACCAACTGTCTTTCAAGGTCAACTATATTGGAGACGTCTGACTGCAACTTCAAAATAGCCAGTAAAATCCCCTGCTACTGATTCAAGAAGACTGCAAGATTGCCGTTAGATTTTATGCAAATCAAGGACTGCAAGGGGTCCTGAATAAAGCGCCAACCTTTGTAATTTGGTAAAAGTTGATTGTCTAATTTAGCCTGGTCGCCACTTGGAATATTCATACTTGCAGTCATAGATGTTTTGTCAGAGTCAGAAAACGGCCACGTAACTTCGTAATCAGGATAAATTGTCCAATATTTTATACAACCAGCTTCTTGTAATTTTGGAACACTGAGAGCTAAGACTTGGGCTTCCGGAACAGAGGGGCGCAGATAGAAATTCTGAGCCATCACTTCTTCGACAGGATTAACAATCGTATCTGGATTTGATGCGGTAAAATTAAGTAACGCTTCACCTTTACTCTTAGGGTCGTCATCAATTACAACGACTCTTAGGGAATTTTGCCCAAGTTTTGTAATTGGCAAACTTAATAGAATTATTCCCTTGCTATTGACACGTCCTGAAGTCAAAGATTTAGTTCCTCGATAGATTCGCGCAATTGCTCCAGCAGCTGGGTCACCATCGCCATCAGTAGCTTTCAAACGCAAAGTCCACTCATCTCCAATAAAAGCTTTATCGGCAGGTTTGTAACCGTTCAAGTAACTATGTTGTTTTGTAATAACAATTTTCAATATCCCGGCAGCATCTGATTTTGGAATGGGACCAATAACTAACAGCGCTAGTGATAGAGAAAGGATTCGTATATCAAGGCGACGCATATCGATATACTCCCACAAAAAGTACGATGAGCATTCAAATTGATCTAAAAACTTAGGCAGGCAGGGCTCTGTAGAAACTAGTGCTTAAGAATTCGCAAATCAGGAGTAGTTCCGCCTTAAAAGGCGGCCATACTTTGAAACTTACTGATTAAGAGTCACTGCTCCCAAACACCCACCACGTCTAAACACTCATCACGTTCAGACATTTATTGCTAAGGTATTTATCAGTTTTACGCTCAAACTGGTACTCAAATTGCGGCGAAGTAGAAGTTATTTCCCATAGCGAGTAACGTTCTTTCACGTGCGTTTTCTACATGATGGTTCAGAGACAACTCCTGCCTACGACCTAACTTATGACGATGTTTTTATGGTTCCGTCGCGCTCGGCATTAACTAGCCGACTTGATGTTGACCTCACAACCAATGATGGATCTGGCACAACGATTCCAATTGTTGTAGCAAATATGACCGCAATTGCTGGCCGAAGAATGGCAGAAACGATTGCTCGGCGCGGTGGATTAGTTGTAATACCGCAAGATATTCCAATTGAAGTTGTTGCTGATGTAGTTTCATGGGTTAAGTCACGACATCCAATTTTCGATACACCGGTAACACTTGCCCCGCACGAGACTGTTTCAGATGCGATGACTTTAATTACAAAGCGCGCGCACGGTGCAGTTGTAGTTGTTGAAAATGGCAAACCAGTTGGAATTGTCACTGAAACAGATTGCGAAGAAGTAGATCGTTTTACCCAAGTTCATGCCGTCATGAGCAGTGACTTAATTACTTTGCCGCAAGATATGGATCCACGCGCTGCTTTTGAAGCGCTCAATACTGCACGACGTCGACTTGCACCAATAGTTGATAAGAGTGGAAAACTCACTGGAATTATTACACGCGTTGGCGCTTTGCGCGCAACAATGTATCAACCTGCGCTAGATGCAAATGGAAAGTTAAGAATTGGTGCAGCAGTTGGAGTAAATGGAGATGTTGTCGCAAAAGCAACCGCACTACTAGCCACTGGTATTGATTTACTAGTGATTGATACTGCGCATGGTCACCAAGAAAAGATGCTTGATGCATTAAAGAAGATTCGAGCATTAAATCCAAAGGTGCCAATCGTTGCTGGAAACGTGGTCACCGCTGAAGGAACAAGAGATTTAATTGCAGCTGGTGCAGATATTGTGAAAGTCGGAGTTGGCCCAGGTGCGATGTGTACGACCCGGATGCAAACCGGAGTTGGACGTCCACAATTTTCTGCAGTACTTGAATGTGCGGCTGCTGCGCGCAAATTAGGTAAAGAAGTTTGGGCAGATGGTGGAATTCGTCACCCGCGCGATGTTGCTTTGGCTCTTGCTGCCGGTGCAGCACAGGTGATGATTGGTTCTTGGTTTGCCGGAACTCATGAATCACCAGGAGATATTCGCCGTGATTCAGCCGGCAAGTTATACAAAGAATCTTTTGGAATGGCATCAGCACGCGCAGTTGCAGCACGTACCTCGGCAGAGAGTGCTTTTGATCGCGCTCGCAAAGCATTATTTGAAGAAGGAATCTCTTCATCCCGGATGTATTTAGATGAGCAGCGACCAGGAGTGGAAGATTTATTAGATTCGATTATCTCTGGAGTTCGTTCTGCTTTTACCTACGCTGGTGCTGGCGATATCGCCACCTTCCATGAGCGTGCAGTAATCGGAATTCAATCAGCGGCTGGTTACGCCGAAGGGCGTCCGCTACATACCTCTTGGTAGTGAATACCGGCCTGAGCGGAGGTTAAGCGTCCCTCTGGGATCACTGTCAGTGCCTCCCGCAAGGATCAGTTACTAAGGGGGTCATCATGATCTGGTTTTTAACCATTCTGATTTTAGTAAATCTGCTGTGGCCGATAGCTTTAATGGTTTTTGTATTTGTCCTTTGCTACCGATTGATAAAATTCGTAATTAGCCGACTCTGGCAACATTTCTCAAATCGGATAATGCTAGAAAATGAGTTAAAGCAAATTCTTGGTGATGGCTATAAAGTCAGTTACCGGAATAAGCCGAAAATGCACTTTTTTAAGCGTGGCAGATCTGCAAAAGGCGCCATTTCTTAAAGGTGAAATAAGCCGGTAGAATTAGCGGTTCCACTTAAGCAGTTGCCTACTTTTTAAAGTCGGGCATAGGTGGAGAAGTAAATAAGAAAGTAAATCGGAAAACTAAATAGTGCCGCAGTAAAGTAGTAGTAATAATGCAATAAAGCTTCACACCCATGGGGGTGAACGGTCTCGACTTTGTAACTTGAGGCAGATGAAGCGGGCAGAGGAAGCCGGAATGATCTCTTTAACCATAACCGTGCAAACACTTAAGCGCCAGTAAAACTGCCGCTGATTACGCCCTCGCTGCATAAGCGAGCCTCGTAATCCGTTAGCCCAGGATCGCTCTCGGCCTGGTGT
>WLOF01000057.1 GCA_009699375.1 Actinomycetota bacterium | reverse complement strand
GATGTATTCCAGCCACCACTTATTCATACAGTGCGTGGAGTTGGATATCGACTTCGAATGCCGCCTAAGAAGTAATTCAATCGGCTACCATCGACGACTATGGACTCACCTTTACGCAAAGTTTCCAATCCATTAAGTCTGTGGAGTTTACGTAACCGATTAGTTGTTGGCGTAGTAGTACTTTCAGCGCTGGGTTTTGTCGCTTCAGATTTCGTCGCAAAAAGTGCACTCGAATCTTTTCTTGTTGGTCAAGTGGATGATCAGCTTGCCAGCGTTGCGGGCGGAACAGCTCTTCGTCTTGACCGCGCAGGAATAGCGCCAGAAGAGAATGCAGCCATACCTGAGGGCTCCACAGAAAATGAAGATTTAGAGAACGTTCGCAAAAGGCGAACTGCTACAGCACCTACCCTTCGCCCTTTACGACAAGTCCCGACTGCCATCTCTGTAACTCTATTAGACCCTGATGGCCGTATTTTGGGAGGAATTGGCGGTGACTTAAACACTCAGGAAATTGGGAAGTTTGTAAAAGGCATGACTGCCCAGCAAGTTCAGAGCCACAAAAATCTTCCGTTTAGTATTTCTGTACCTGGAGCTGACTTTAGAGTTCTTACGCGCGTATTGCCTTCTGAGTTAGGAAGCGTGGTGGTCGCACAATCACTAGACAATGTTGATAAGACAACTCATCAATTACAACTTCTATTTATTTTCATAGGACTCATCGCTTTGATACTCATTGGCGTTGCATCACGTAAAGTTATTGACTTGGGACTAAGACCGCTAGCTGAAGTTGAATTAACTGCAGAATCTATTGCGGCAGGAAACTTATCTGCACGCCTTCCTGATGCTAAACCCGATACTGAAGTTGGCCGACTCGTTTCGTCGTTAAACCAAATGCTCACTCGAATTGAAGGTGCTTTTTCTGCGCAGGCTGAAAGTGAGAATCGTTTACGTCGATTTGTAGCCGATGCCAGCCATGAATTGAGAACGCCTATTACCGCAATTAGAGGATTCGCTGAACTTAATCGGCAAGGCGCTGTTCAAGGTAAAGAAGCTACAGATGAACTCATCGTTCGCATTGAAAAAGAATCACTTCGTATGGGAACTCTCGTAGAAGATCTCCTATTGCTTGCACGTTTAGATCAGTCACGTGAAATGGAAAAGAAGCCAGTAAATATGCGAGAGGTTATTGATGAAGTTGTCGCATCGGCGCACGTCGCTGGACCAAACCATCCAATAGACGTTGCTATACCTGAAGGCGATATTTATATTTTGGGCGATTCACATCGAGTGCATCAAGTGATTGCTAACTTACTTGCTAATGCACGAGCACATACGCCTGCAGGAACTGCAATTTCTGTGAAAGTGGTTCAAGATGACAATGGAACTTCTGTCTCCGTGACAGATAAGGGTCCTGGTTTATCAAGTGAAGATCAAAAGCGAATCTTTGAAAGATTCTTTCGCGCGGACTTATCACGATCGCGTAACGCAGACGAAGGTAGCGGGCTCGGCTTATCTATTGTTGATGCAGTTATGAGGGCACACGGTGGTCGAGTGAGTGTGATTTCTAAACTCGGTGAAGGTGCAACCTTCACACTCTTCTTTCCCATAGTTCTTTAAAAAATTACTTCGAAGGCCCCAAGTTCTCCATTGCTTTAAGTGCGGCAATCCGCTCTTCAATAGGTGGGTGTGTTGCGAATAATTTAGAAACACTTCGCGCATCTAATGGTGACTCAATCCAAATGTGAGCGACAGCAGTTGATCGTTGATGAACTACTGTCGAATCAGCTGCAAGAACTTCAAGAGCAGAACGCAAACCTGCTGGGTTTCGCGTAAATGACACTGCAGTCGCATCTGCTAGAGCTTCGCGCCGACGAGAAATAGCAGACTTAAGGAGTACTGCTGCGAGTGGGGCGAGAATTAAAACCACTAGCGAAAGTACAAGTGCTATCGGATTACCGTTGTTGTCACGATTGTCTCTTCGCCCGCCTCCAAACCACATCATGCGAGTAAGCATGTCGCTCAGTAGAGCAATCGCACCTGCTGTGGTTGCAGCAACAGCAGAAACTAACGTGTCTCTATTTCCAACATGTGACATCTCGTGAGCGATTACACCTTGAAGTTGATCTCGATCCATTGCATCAAGTAATCCAGTTGTAAACGCAATAACAGCGTGCTCAGGGTTACGGCCCGTTGCAAACGCGTTTGGAGCTGAATCTTCAACAACTGCAACTTTTGGCATTGGTAATCCGCTTGCAATCACTACTTCTTGTATGACGTTAAACAATTTCGGGTTATCGCTTTCTTGTAAAAGACGCGCGCCTGTCATTTTAAGGACAATCGAATCGGATGCGTAGTAAGAACCCCAAACTGAAATCAGGGCGATGCCGACTGCAATAGGTACTATGCCAACAGTGCTTTGGCCAAAATACGTTAGGGCAGAAAAAATCACAACCCAAACGAGCGCGCCCATTCCTGCAAGCAAAAGAAATGTCTTTCGGCGATTAGCCGACTCGATACCCCGAAAGGAAACTTGGTCCATCAATTATTAAAATTTAACGTTTGGTGCTTGGCGTGATTGTGGATCTTCCACTTCATAAAATTCTCGTGAACTCACTTTTGCCATAGGGGCAAAAAATGATGTGGGGATAGTTTTCACTGCAGTATTGAGGGAGCGGACGTTGTCATTATAAAACTGACGCGCAAATGAAACTTTATTCTCAGTAGTCGAAAGCTCTTCTTGCAATGACAAAAAGTTGCTTGAAGCTTTTAGATCTGGATAAGCCTCAGCCACAGCTAATAGCCCTCGCAGGGCTTGAGTAATTGCTCCATCGGCTTTTGCCACGTCGGCAACTGTTGTTGCTGTGGTTGCCTTTGCGCGAGCGCTGATGACTTTCTCAAAAGTTGCACTTTCGTGGGCCGCGTAGCCTTTGACTGTTTCGACTAAATTTGGAATCAAATCTGAGCGTCGTTTGAGTTGAACTTCAATTTGGGCAAATGCTTCATCAACTGCAACGTTTAATCGGATGAGGCGGTTATAAAAAGTGACAAGGATTAAAATCAGTACGACGATTACTACTAGCGCGATGAGTAACTTTGACATGCGATTAATCTACTCGTTTTTTGCCCGAAGGCACAGTTAATTTTCTATTCCACTTTACTTTGGTAAAAATTCATCCATGAACGACTTTGTGTTGGGCCTCTTTGACCTTGATATCGAGAGCCGTAAAGCGCCGACCCGTAAGGATGCTCAGCGGGAGATGAGAGTTTAATGAGACAGAGCTGACCGATTTTCATTCCAGGAAAAAGCTTCACTGGCAAATTAGCAACGTTGGAAAGTTCGAGAGTGATATGTCCTGAAAACCCTGGATCAATAAAGCCAGCTGTGGAATGTGTAAGTAAACCTAAACGTCCAAGTGAAGATTTACCTTCAAGGCGTCCTGCAATGTCATCCGGAAGTGAAATCACTTCATAAGTACTAGCTAAAACAAATTCACCTGGGTGGAGAATGAAAAACTCGTCAGGAGCGACTGCAACTTCACGAGTGAGTTCTCCTTGTTCAATCGAAGGATCAATGACCGAATATTTATGGTTTTCAAATACGCGAAAAAATCTATCAAGGCGCACATCAACGCTTGATGGCTGAATCATCGCCTGTTCGAATGGCTCTACTTTGACTCGGCCGGCCTGGATTTCTTTCGCAATATCGCGATCGCTAAGCAACATAGTTGGCGACTTTACCTCTCTTACCCGCCCTTTGGGCACACGTACATTCCATTGAACGAGCAAGATACTTGCATAAGTTACCGGTGGGTAGCATCCTTAGGTCAGTGCTCCTCCGGTGTCCACCGTGAGGGTTAGAAGGAGTTATTGGTCATGGGTCACTACATATCCAACCTACGCGATATTGAATTCTGCCTTTTTGATCTCCTTGATCGAGGAAGTGTTCTAGGAACATCAATTTATTCTGAACTTGATCGCGAAACTGTGATGGGCATGTTGGAAGAAGTAAAACGACTTTCAGAAAATGATTTAGCTGCCTCCTTTATAGAAGGCGATCGTTTGGGAGTTGAATTTGATCCTGCAACTGGTGATATTAAGGTTCCTGCTTCATTTAAGAAATCTTATCGCTCGTATATCGATGGAGAATGGTGGCGCATTGATGCCCCTGTAGAAATTGGCGGAACAATAATTCCAGCGTCGGTTCGGTGGGCTATCGCAGAAATGATTTTGGGTTCTAATCCATCCGTACATATTTATGCCTCTGGAACTGCATTCGCGCACGTTGCATACATGCTGGGTAATGACCAGCAGAAAAAAATGGCAAAACTCATGGTCGATAACGACTGGGGCGCAACAATGATGTTGACTGAACCTGACGCAGGAAGTGATGTTGGTGCTGGTCGCTCAAAAGCTGTTGAACAAAGTGATGGAACCTGGCACGTTACAGGAACAAAAAGATTTATCACCTCTGGTGATAGTGATCTAAATGAAAATATCATTCATTATGTTTTAGCACGGCGCGAAGGTGGCGGTCCTGGAACTAAAGGATTAAGTCTCTTCCTCGTACCAAAGTTAATGTTCGACTTCGAAACCGGAGCATTGGGTAAACGCAATGGCGTCTATGTGACAAAAGTTGAGCACAAAATGGGCCTTAATGTCTCAGCAACATGTGAAATGAATTTGGGAGAAAAAGAACCAGCAGTTGGTTACTTGCTTGGGGATGTGCATGAGGGCATCTCTCAAATGTTTAAGATTATTGAATTCGCTCGAATGATGGTTGGAACGAAAGCAATAGCAACGCTTTCTACCGGCTACCAACATGCGCTTGCATATGCCAAGACTCGAATCCAGGGTGGCGATATGAAAGTCATGAATGATAAAGCCAGCCCCCG
>WLOF01000056.1 GCA_009699375.1 Actinomycetota bacterium | reverse complement strand
GCGCCTGGATCTACTGAGAAGAAGAGTCCTTGATTTGCTAATTTATCGTTAAGCGCATTGCGCTGAACTCCGGCTTCAACCCGTACTAAAAGGTCATCTGCGCGAATTTCAATTATTTTATTCATATTTGAAAGATCTAAACTGATTCCGCCATAAAGTGGAACCACGTGGCCCTCAAGAGAAGTTCCAGCACCGAATGCAACAACAGGAATTGATTCCTTGTTGCAATACGCAAGTACTTTGGAAACTTCTTCGGTGTTATTGACCATAACGACAGCGGACGGGCGACCGGGAACGGATGCTGATTCGTCGTGACCGTGTTGCTCTAAAACTGATTCGCTTGTGCTCAATCGGCCATCAACTAGTGCTTTAAGTTCAGCAAGCTGACGGTCATTTAAGTCAACGCGGGTTGTAATCATGGGCTAAGAGTAGAGGGTTTCGGGTGTGTTATCCACGTGAGACTTCTTCAAGAACTTCAAGTAGGTGAATATATGTCTCACCGGTTGCTTGTGACATTCCAATTTCACATGGCCGATTCGAAGATGCGTGTGCGCTAAATTCCTGTGATGTGATTTCTTGAGCTTCGGCCTGGGTTGCGGATTGCGTTAACTCTGGATGTAGCAATCCCCTATCACCTGCATATCCGCAACAAGCCCAATTCTCCGGAATATAAACGCTATGTGCAACTGCCTGTCCGATGAGCTCCATTTTTTTGTTTAATCCTAGTTGCACCCCAGAACAGGTTGGGTGCAGTGCAATTGATTCTATTTTTCGCGCTATTTGTAACTTCGGTAAGATTTTATCTGCAACAAATGCAAGAACGTCTTCGACTTGAATGTGGGACAACTTGGGATCATGAGAAACCAATTCAGTAAGGCCATCCGTACAAGAAGTTGCATCGCACACAACAGGAACTCCAGTCTTGGCTGCACTTTCGAGAAGCGCCGCACTTGTCTTACCAATCATCGTTTCATAGCCTTGAGAGAGTCCCTTAGATTTCCATGGAGTTCCACAACATAGATTCGAAATAGATTCTGGGACAGCAACTTCAATACCTGCCCTATGGCACAGTGCCAAGAAGGCGTTCTCAACTCCGACATGGCCATCACTTGCACCAAACATAGAGTTGACGCACGATGGGAAATAAATTACTTCAGCGTTGGAATTAACCACTCCCTTACGCACGGTTCCACCTCTAGGAAGATTTTTATTCCAGAGTGGGACATTGTCATTGCCTGCAATCTTTCGAACTAAGGAGTTTGCTCCAACAACGAGCGCTGACGGCATTACCGAAGTTAGATTCATGACACGCCCCAAAATTGATGTGGCAGGGCCCCATTTATTTACTGAAAGAACTCCCAGGGCTTGTGCAGTTGCACTTTGCTCTTCTGCGCGCAATCTTTTCACTAGTGCGCCAGTATCAATATCTACTGGACAAGCCACTGAACACATACTGTCGACCGCGCACGTTTGAATTCCGTCATACTCATACCTTTTGGTTAAATCTTTAAGTGTTTTCGTATCTCCGGCAACTCGGGCATCTTCCATCGCCCTTCGAATGACAATGCGTTGGCGAGGCGTGATTGTTAAGTCTTTACTAGGGCAAACTGGCTCACAATAGCCACACTCAACGCAGCGATCTACTTCAGGGTCAACAGTTGGGTTAATTTTCAAATCTTCAATATGGACAAGTTCATTCTCATTAATCATGACGCCTGGGTTAAGCAGGTTGGTTGGATCGCATAACTTCTTGATTAAGACCATAACTTCATAAAGTTCATCACCACATTGACGTCTGACATACGGGGCCATAATTCGACCCGTGCCGTGCTCGGCTTTAAGTGAACCACGTTGACCAAGAACGAGTGAAACCATGTCTTCTGTAAAATCTTGATAGCGCTGGATGCATTCTGGTTTATCAAATTCTTCATTGAGTAAGAAATGTATGTTGCCATCTTTAGCATGACCAAAGATCACACTGTCACGATAGCGATGCTTTTCAAGTAGCTGTGCTAGTTGCATTGTTGTTTCATGAAGTCCAGACATTGGTACAGCAATATCTTCCAAAATTGCAGTTGTGCCAGAAGGTCGGTTGCCAGCCACAGCTGCGTAAAGCCCCTTGCGCGCATACCAAAGTTCATTTCTAATAGCGCTATCAGTAGATAAAGTCGTTGCAGGGATAGGAAGGCCTTTCAATACGTTCATGGCTTGTGCAACTTGCGCACTTAAACCCTCACTGCTCGAATCTTGATACTCAAGTAGCAAAGCTGCATGCCTATCAAAGATAATTCCGCCTAAGACCGAATCTGCCATGTGCTCACGTTGGGCAACTCGTAATGAAGATGTATCGAGTAACTCGATTACAGCAGCATTAGATGATTTCAAGACAGGAAGTGCAGACGTCGCATCGCCTAAGTTATTAAAGATGAGCAAGCCCGTAGCAGATTTTTGCAAAAGTGGGATAGTTCTAAAGGTAACTTCTGCAATGAAGGCAAGAGTTCCTTCGCTGCCGACAATCAAGTGGGCCAATATGTCGATAGGTTTTTGATAATCAGTCAGTGAGTTGAGTGCATACCCCATAGTGTTTTTGATGGCATAGAGCTCCGTAATTTTTGCGACCGACGATGGGTTATTCACTACGCGTTCTCGGAGTTTTGCTAAACCTTCATATAGCTGTGGTTCTTTGCTTTTTAATTGAGCATCGGCATCACTGTGAGAAGTGTTGATAACAGTCCCACTAGGCAAAATTAAAGTAAGCGAATCTAAGGTCGCATATGAATTAAACTCAGTCCCGCAAGCCATTCCACTCGAGTTATTTGCAACTACTCCCCCAATGGTGCAAGCAATTTCACTGGCAGGATCTGGGCCCAATTTTCTGCCGAATTTAGCTAGCGCAATATTTACTTGTTTTACGGTTGCTCCAGGTTGAACACGGACTTTTGCGCCACCATCTAGTACTTCAATCTCGCGAAAATTCCTACGTGTATCTACCAACAAGCCTGAACTCACACCTTGTCCACTTAAACTCGTTCCACCAGAGCGAAAAGTTAATCCGACTCCATGTTCGTGGCTAATACGAAATAGATCGCCCATTTGATTGGCACTTGTAGGGCGCACGATGACTGATGGTGTGAGTAAATAATGCGAAGCATCACTTGCCATAGCTCTGCGATCGAAAAATTCATTTGAAATTCCATCAGGAACTGCAGATTCCAGTGCAGTAAGGAGTGCCTTCGTTGTCATTGGCTCTCCTTACTCAATATGCACACCGGTTAAGAATTCACGTGAAGTCTACCAATGCCCATTGATTTAGGCAGTGTTGGGTAATGCCGAATTAAAAACGTGCTGAAAGTCCACCGTCGACAGTAATAACTTGCCCTGTCAGGAAAAACCTCGTTACTCGCCTTTCGTAGATCCTGCGGTGAGGCCCGCAATGAAAAATTTCTGGCCAAATAGATAAGCAATAATCAAAGGAAGTGTTGCAATGCTCATACCTGCCATCACGGTTGGTATATCCAAACTGTATCTACTCTGGAAACCAGTTATACCAACCATCAACGTTTTCTTATCATTTGTCTGTAAAAATACAAGAGCAAGGAGAAGTTCATTCCAAGCCCATAACAAGTTAACAACCGCAAGGGTTGCTAGAGCCGGCCCAGAAAGTGGCAAAACTATGCTTCGGAAAGTTCGGAAAGAAGATGCGCCATCAACATTTGCAGATTCGATGATGCTCTCAGGAATAGATTTAAAGAAGTTTGTCAGCATATAAACAGAGAAAGGCAACATCAAGCCAACGTAAATCAGAATGACAAGTCGTAGCGTGGAAATCAGAGAAAGGCTCACTCCCACCTGGAACAGTGGAATCAATAAAACCACTGGCGGAACAACCATCAATGAAACAAATATTCCCAACAGTGTTTCTCTGCCTCTAAAAGCAAAGCGTGCAAAACCCCAAGCCGCAAGAGCTGCCACAACTTCGGTGAGGAGCACCGAAAATGTTGTAATGGCGAATGAATTCGTGAGCCACTGCGGGAACTGATCTGTCCATGCAGCTTTGAATCCTGCAAGCGAAGGATGTAAAGGTAGAGAGAACGGGGATTTCAAGAACTGTGCTTGAGTTTTGAATGCACCAGTAAACATGATGTAAGTCGGAACGATTGCCATGAGGGTCATGCCAATAAGTAGCAATTGGCGAACGGTGGCGCCGAAGGTGAATTTTTTCATTTGGCAAACGTTCCGGAAATTGATTTACGTTGGATTCTAAAAAATGCGACTACGAGCAGGAGCGTTGCTAAGAATAATAAAACGGCAGCTGTTGCAGCCAACTCTGGCGCTCGATTCTGGAAAGCCGCACGATATATATAGAGCTCGCTGACCATTGTGGAACTACCTGGCCCACCCAGGCCATTAGACATAACGAAGACATAATTAAAAACCCACGAAACCATTGTGATTGCTTCTATCACTGTATAAAAAATAATTGTGTTCATTATCTGGGGACGAGTCACAGACCAATGCATCCGAAAAAAGCCAGCTCCATCAATGCGTGCTGCCTCAAAGACTTCTTGGGGTAAAGAAATGATGTGTGCCAATAGCAAGATGACGCCAAAGCCCACTTCTTTCCAGATTATGACCGTAGACATAGTGCCTAAAGCAATTTTGGGATCCCCGAGCCAATCTTGTGCAAGAGGGTTTAAACCAACCGATTCGAGAAAAACATTGAGTGCGCCATGCAACTGATAAATCTGCCCGAACACAACCGCAATGACTGGGATTGGCAGAACGTATGGCAAGAACACGGAGGCGCGATAGAAGCGCATTCCCCGTCTGGTTTCGAAAAGAAGAACTGCTAATAAAAAAGCGCAAGCAACAAGTATCGGGACAACGAGCAAAAGTAAAGTGTTATGCGCAATCGCTGTATGAAAGAGCGAATCTGTTAATACGATAGAAAAGTTTTCAAAACCAATCCATTTTCCGTCGTATCGAAATGCTTG
>WLOF01000055.1 GCA_009699375.1 Actinomycetota bacterium | reverse complement strand
TGACGAGTTCTAAAGCTTGTTCTGCACATGCATGCGCACCTCCGGGCCAACGAAGTGGATATGCCATCGGCATGCGATAAACCTCAGGAGCAAAGGGACCAAAACCTTCTTTGTATGGCATGTTCTTTGCAGTCATGGACATGGTTAAGTTCGTGCGACCGTGATACCCATGTTCGAAAACAACAACGGCTTGGCGCTTGGTGTAACTACGCGCAATCTTGACTGCATTCTCTAGCGCTTCCGCACCAGAATTGAGCAATATTGATTTCTTCTTATGCTTTCCTGGAGTTAAACGATTGAGCGCTTCGCATACTTCGATATATCCCAAATATGGAACAACCATGAAACATGTATGTGTAAATGCTTCAACTTGTGCTTGCACATTTGCGACAACTCGGTCCGCGCTATTTCCCACATTAACAACTGCAATGCCTGCACCCATATCAATAATGGAGTTTCCATCTACATCAACGATGATTCCGCCACCAGCTCGATCGACTATTACTGGCATTGCCATTCCCAGAGCAGACGAGACAGCTTCTGCGCGCCGAGTGAGAATTGCTTGAGATTTTGGGCCGGGGATTGCAGTAACGAGGTTGCGAACCTGTGGGATCTTTGTCATAGCCAGATGCTACTCCTGCCAAAAGTACCCATATGTCGGCGCAACCTGAGAAGATATGCGCATGCAGTTCCTTGGAATTCTCGCGTTCATCGTGGCGCTCCTGCTTTCGGTCATGATTCACGAACTAGGGCATTTCCTCACGGCTCGCCGTTTTGGCATGAAAGTCAGTGAGTTCTTTTTAGGGTTTGGTAAAAAGCTCTGGTCCACTCAAAAAGGCGAAACTGAATTTGGCGTGAAAGTCATCCCTGCTGGAGGCTATTGCAGGATTGAAGGAATGGTTCCCTCGGACACCATGCCAGTGGGGCAAGAGGGTCGCGCTTTTTATCGTGCAAGTAGCGGAAAAAAACTTATAGTTTTAGGAGCGGGTTCTTTCTTACATTTTGTTATTGGGTTTGTTTTATTGTTTGCGTTATTTTTTGGTGTAGGCACAACTCAAGTAACTTCCACTATCGGTCAGATTAGTCCTTGCGTTCCACCGATTACTGGCGATCAAAAATGTACGCCAACTTCTCTTGTATCTCCGGCCAAAGTTGCTGGGTTACTTCCAGGGGACACCATTGTTTCAATTAATGGCAAGCGCATCACTAAGTGGGTAGACGGAGTTAATATCATTCGAGCATCTGCCGGAAAAGAAATTGTTTTAGGTATTGATCGCACAACTAAAGTGCAAGCCGTCAACCCACAAGGGGCACCTGATTTAGAAATCACGGTGACTCCGCAAGGCCGCGTTATCGACGGCAAGACGTATGGTTTTGTTGGAATCATCAATCAAATAGCCACTGTGAGAAGTTCTCCAATGGATGCGCTCACTCAAGCAACTACAACCACAGGTAAGTTCATATCCGCATCTGTAAAATCACTCGTAAGTTTGCCGTCAAAGGTACCAGCGCTTTGGTCGCAAACTGTAGGTGGAAAACCTAGAGATCCAGAAGGTTTAGTTGGTGTGGTTGGCGTAGCTCGCGTTTCAGGACAAGCTGCCGGAAGTAGCCACCTTTCAGGTTCAGAACGCATTGCAACTTTTCTTATGATTATTGCAAGCCTGAATATATTTGTGGGTTTGTTTAACTTACTTCCGATATTGCCACTAGATGGTGGACATATGGCAGTTGCGATTGCAGACGAAGTTCGTGCTTTCTTTGCCAGATTAAGAGGAAGGGGGCGCCCAGCAGCAATAGATGTCAGTGTCTTAACACCAATTACTATGGTGGTGTTTGTCCTCCTTGCTGGTCTGACTCTTGTCCTGCTCTTTGCAGATATCGTCAATCCTGTAAACCTCAATCTTTAAAAGATGAAGTAACTCTGAGATTAGGGCAGAATGAGCACATGGTTGATTTAGGAATTCCAAAAGCTCCTCCACCAACTCTTGCGCCTCGTAGAAAAACCCGCCAACTACAAGTCGGAAAAGTAAGTGTCGGTAGCGGTTCTCCTGTCAGCGTTCAATCAATGTGCACAACGCTTACTTCAGATGTCAACGCAACTTTGCAACAAATTGCAGAACTCACTGCCTCAGGGTGCGAAATTGTTCGAGTAGCAGTTCCTAGTCAAGATGACGCAGACGCTCTAGCCCAGATTGCTAAGAAATCACAGATTCCAGTTATTGCAGATATTCATTTTCAACCCAAATATATTTTTGCAGCAATTGATGCAGGATGTGCGGCAGTGCGAGTTAATCCTGGAAATATTAAACAATTTGATGACAAAGTTAAGGAAGTCGCAAAAGCTGCAGGCGATGCTGGCATTCCTATTCGTATTGGAGTTAACGCAGGTTCACTAGATCCTCGCTTATTGACCAAATATGGCAAAGCAACCCCCGAAGCACTTGTTGAATCCGCGTTGTGGGAGTGTTCCTTATTCGAAGAGCACGGATTTTCAAATATCAAGATCTCAGTCAAACACCACGATCCAGTAACGATGGTAAGCGCGTATCGACTGCTTGCGCAGAAATGTGATTATCCATTGCACCTTGGAGTCACTGAGGCAGGACCGATCTTCCAAGGGACCATTAAATCAGCGACTGCATTTGGAATTTTGTTAGCCGAGGGTATCGGCGACACCATCAGAGTTTCCCTGTCAGCGCCACCAGTTGAAGAAGTTAAAGTGGGTATTTCAATTCTTGAATCCCTGAATTTACGTCAAAGAAAGCTCGAAATAGTTTCTTGCCCATCTTGTGGGCGTGCACAAGTTGATGTCTATACATTGGCCGAGAAAGTACAAGCAGGCTTGCAAGGCATGACTGTTCCATTGCGCGTTGCAGTAATGGGATGCGTAGTCAACGGTCCGGGTGAAGCTCGCGAAGCAGATTTAGGTGTGGCATCTGGTAATGGAAAAGGTCAGATTTTCGTCAAAGGTGAAGTAATTAAAACTGTTCCTGAATCTCAAATCGTTGAAACGCTTATTGAAGAAGCGATGCGCCTTGCCGACGAGATGGAACGCGCTGGAGTTGCCTCAGGCACGCCTTCAGTTGAGGTGAAGTAGCTCGTAATTCACGCGTAAGACCAAGGCCTTCGGGTAGGCTCACATTTATGTTGCGAATGTCCTCACTTTTCCTGCGCACGTTGCGTGATGATCCAGCCGATGCAGAAGTTGCAAGTCATCGATTGCTGGTGCGGGCTGGTTACATTCGTCGAATCGCAGCTGGCGTGTATTCATGGTTGCCTTTGGGTTACCTCACTTTTCGAAATGTTGAGCGCGTTGTTCGAGAAGAAATGGATGCAGCAGGCTTTCAAGAAGTTCATTTCCCTGCGCTCCTACCACGCGAACCTTATGAACAAACGAATCGATGGAGCGAGTACGGTCCCGACCTGTTCCGCTTAAAAGATCGCAAAGGTGCTGATTATTTGTTAGGTCCAACGCATGAGGAAATGTTTACCCTCATGGTTAAAGGTGAGTACTCCTCTTATAAAGATTTGCCATTATCGCTCTACCAAATACAAACGAAGTACAGGGATGAACCTCGTCCACGTAGCGGAATTATCCGTGGTCGCGAGTTTGTCATGAAAGATTCGTACTCGTTTGATCTAACAGATGAAGGTCTCATTACTTCTTACAATAAACATCGCGCTGCATACGTGAAAACTTTTGACCGACTTGGCCTGAAGTACAACATCGTTAGCGCAGTATCTGGCGCAATGGGTGGTTCTGGTTCTGAGGAATTCTTAGCCCCTTGTGAAACTGGAGAAGATACCTACGTACTTTGCGAGAAGTGTGGATATGCCGCTAACGTCGAAGCGATGAAAACTGTTGCGGTTCCAGTGGATTCAAAGGGCATAAGCGCACTTGAAGAGATAGATACGCCAAATACGCCAACAATTGATTCACTCGTAGAAGTTCTCAACTCAAAATTTGGCGGGGGCTTCACGGGCGCAGATACATTAAAAAATGTTTTGCTCGTTGCCGATGGCCAGACAATTTGTGTTTTAGTTCCAGGAGACCGAGAAGTAGATCTCAAGCGATTGCAAGCAAATCTTTCTGGTGTTCAAGAGTTGCGCTTATTTGAAGATGAAGATTTTGCAAAGAATCCTCACCTTGTGAAAGGTTACGTTGGACCACAAGCGGCAGCTAAACATTCACTCCCACTCTATGCCGATCCACGAATTGCTCCAGGTACTCACTGGGTAACGGGCGCGAATAAGAAAAACGTTCATGCTCGTAACGTTGTTAATGGACGCGATTTTGAAGTTGAGTCGTATATAGATTGCGCAGAAGTTCGTGCAGGCGACACATGCCCAAATTGCGCTAACCCAGTAATTATTGATCGCGCGATTGAAATTGGCCACATTTTCCAACTTGGCAGAAAATATGCAGAAGCCCTTGACCTCACAGTTTTGGATAGCGATGGAAAGAGCCAAGTGGTAACAATGGGTTCTTATGGCATCGGAGTTTCACGAGCAGTTGCTGCAATCGCAGAGCAGTCACACGACGAGATTGGTTTGTGTTGGCCCCAAGAGATTGCACCAGCACAAGTGCATATAGTTGCAACCGGCAAAGATGATCTCCCTTTTGATGCGGCAGAGAAGTTGGCGATGGAATGTGAGAATTCAGGACTACGTGTCATGCTCGATGATCGCAGAGATGCAAGTCCTGGCGTTAAGTTTAAAGATGCCGAACTCATCGGAAACCCCATTATCGTCATCGTCGGCAAAGCACTCGTAGATGGAAAAGTTGAAGTGCGCGTCCGCAAAACTGGAGAGCGCTCAGAAGTTCTTATCGCTGACGCAGTTGGCGAAATAACAAAGCTTCTCGTTTAACTCCTCTAATGCATTTTTTCGGAGATATAGCTTTGACAACACTTGCATTGATGGTATTTGCTGCGCTCTGTGCAGGTTTTATAGATGCAATCGCAGGCGGCGGTGGGTTAATTCAATTACCAGCAATGCTCATCGGACTGCCTAATTCACCAACAGTACAAGTGCTGGGCACAAATAAACTCTCTTCCATTTTCGGCACTTCAGTTGCTGCGCATCTTTATCGGAGAAATATCAAACCAGATTTTCGAATAACTCTGGCTATGGCACTTCCTGCCTTCTTAGGTTCGATGTTGGGAGCACAACTTGCTTCTTATATTCCTACGCAAGCGCTGCGTCCTTTAGTTTTCGTTCTCTTAGTAGGAGTTGC
>WLOF01000054.1 GCA_009699375.1 Actinomycetota bacterium | reverse complement strand
TGCCAAGTGCTGGAACACTCACGATGACATTTGCTCCAGAAGATGGAAGCAAGCCAATGGAGTTTGAAGTGTACAAATTTGAAGGTTCTGGCGTTGCAATGGGCATGTATAACGTTGATGAATCCATTCGCGATTTTGCACGCGCTTCACTCAATTACGGATTGATCCGTAATTACCCAGTCTTCTTATCAACTAAGAACACAATTCTAAAAGCTTATGATGGACGATTTAAAGATATCTTTGAAGAGATCTTTAAGACTGAATTTAAAGAGAAGTTTGAAAAGGCCGGCATTACATACGAGCATCGTTTAATTGATGACATGGTTGCAACAGCTTTGCGTTGGGAGGGCGGCTATGTATGGGCATGTAAGAATTACGACGGAGATGTTCAGTCAGACACTGTTGCTCAGGGATTTGGTTCACTAGGACTAATGACCAGTGTTCTCATGACCCCAGATGGAAAAACCGTTGAAGCAGAGGCTGCACACGGAACCGTTACTCGCCACTTCCGGAATCATCAACAAGGCAAAGCAACGTCAACAAATCCAATTGCTTCAATTTTCGCGTGGACACAGGGACTACAGCATCGTGCCAAGTTGGATAACACCCCAGAATTGGCAAAATTTGCAGCAACTTTAGAGCGCGTATGTATTGAAACAGTTGAATCTGGAAAGATGACTAAAGATCTAGCTATCTTGATTTCACCTGATGCTCCATGGGAGACAACGCAAGAGTTCTTGGCATCTATCGATGCCAACCTCCAAAAAGCTATGGCTTAATGTAAAGCCAAAGTTTTATTCTAAGCGCACCCCTGTTGCGGAATCGAAGAGGTGAATTGCCTCTGGATTAGCAACAACGCTAATTGTTGTTCCTGGCTTTGGAGGGCTCTTTGGGTCCCAGCGAATAATTACTTGCGCACCTTCATCTGAAGAGTGTGCAAATTTAATTGTTGAATCTGCTGGTTTTCCATACACGAATGCATCTGCACCGAGTTCTTCAACAACTTCAACCAGAACATCAAAACCTGCACTAGATGGCGTGAAGCTTTCTGGTCTAACGCCAACAGTGACTGTGGACCCAGCGCTCGATGGAACAGGGATTGAAAGACCACCAAGTTTTGCAACGCCTCCAGAAACTGGTGCAACAAGCAAGTTCATAGCGGGAGAGCCAATAAACCCGGCAACAAATGCATTGGCAGGATTGTCATAAAGGTTTCTGGGAGTGTCTACTTGTTGCAATAGACCATCTTTAAGTACTGCAACTCGATCACCCATCGTCATTGCTTCAACTTGGTCGTGAGTTACATAGACTGTTGTAATTCCAAGGCGGCGTTGAAGGGCTGCAATCTGTGTGCGTGTTGCTACTCGCAACTTCGCATCTAAGTTTGAAAGTGGCTCGTCCATAAGAAAGACTTGTGGCTCTCGAACAATTGCGCGTCCCATCGCAACTCTTTGACGCTGTCCACCCGAAAGAGCTTTAGGTTTGCGATCGAGATACGGTTCTAGGTCTAACAATTTTGCAGCTTCTAGAACTCTGCGATCACGTTCTTCTTTTGAAACGCCAGCAATTTTAAGAGCGAAACCCATATTTTCTGCAACACTCATATGTGGATAAAGAGCATAAGACTGAAAAACCATTGCGATGTCGCGGTCTTTCGGAGCAACATTTGTTACATCTCGATCTCCAATAAGAATGCGACCGTTATCAATTTCTTCAAGGCCGGCCAACATGCGAAGTGAAGTTGATTTTCCACATCCTGATGGTCCAACGAGTACTAAGAATTCACCATCTTTAACAACGAGGTCTAGTTTGTCGACGGCAGGCACTGTGGTGCCGGGATAAATACGTGTTGCTTTTTCGAATACGACTGATGCCATGATAAATCACTCCTTCTCCGAGCAGGTACGTGCTCGACGATCCATTGGTTGAAGGTGGTACTTCATCTCCCTCTCATGCGAGAAAGAAAGACCTGCTTGAGGCTAGCCTCGATTCAGGTGTCCAGAACATACAGGAAAGCACAACTCCAGGGAATACATCGTTGCCGATAAGATTTACCTCATGCCTGACGATCGATCTCTTCATGGACTCATCACGGATATCGGAATCGTTGCCGCACTTATTCTCTTAGCCGCGCTTTTTGTTGCCGCAGAGATTGCCTTGATTTCTTTACGCGAAAGCCAAGTTCGACAGATGGCAACACGCGGTCGCAGGGGTGCCCGAGTCGCTGCGCTTTCTACAAACCCCAATCGCTTCCTTGCCGCAGCTCAAGTTGGTGTGACCATGTGTGGCTTTCTTTCTGCTGCCCTAGGAGCAGAAAGGCTTGGCACGTATGTAGAACCATGGCTTGAAAATTCGGGACTTTCAAAAACTTGGAGTAACAACCTTTCACTTGTGGGTCTGACTTTAGTTATTGCATATTTCTCTCTTGTATTTGGCGAGTTAGTTCCGAAAAGACTTGCACTGTTTCGCACTGAAGAAATTGCTTTGGCTTCTGCTCCCATTATCGATGTACTCGCAATGTTTTTCAGGCCAGTCATTTGGCTGCTTTCGCGTTCAACTGATTTTGTTGTTCGAATTTTTGGTGTAGATCCAAAAGAGAAGCGCACCCAAATGTCTGAAGAGGAGTTGCTAGATTTAGTGACTGGCCATGCTGCGCTCAGCGATGAAGAGCGAGACATTGTTGAAGAGGTTTTTAATGCCAGCGAGCGTCAAGTTCATGAGGTTATGGTGCCTCGAACTGAAGTGGACTTCATGGATGGTTCTTTAACAATTAGTAAGGCAATTGCAGTTGCTGTAGAAAGAGCCCATTCTCGATACCCAGTTGTCCGCGGATCTAGTGATGAGATTATTGGTTTCATCCATGTCAGAGATTTACTCGATACATCTTTAGCTGGCAAAGATGGGAAAATTCAAGAACTCGTTCGCTCGATTATGTTTCTGCCCGGCACTAAAGGTGTCTTGCCGGCTCTTACGGAAATGCGAAGCCAAAGGCAACATTTAGCAATCGTTCTTGATGAATACGGCGGAACCGATGGAATTATCACGATGGAAGATTTAGTGGAATGCCTCATTGGAGACATTAAGGATGAATACGATGGCCACGAAAGTGAGGTTCACGGGCAATCACATTCAGGAGATGTTGAGGTGGATGGCCTGATTTCTATTGAAGATTTATTGGATCAAACAGGGATTGAAATTCCAGATGGTCCATATGAGACAGCAAGTGGTTTTGTTATGCACTTCCTTGGCCGTATGCCACAAGTGGCTGATTCGCTCACGATTAACGGAATTCGGGTCCAAGTCTTGTCTCTTGAAGGAAAGCGCGCGGGTCGTCTCTTAATCTCGCGTTCGGTCTAGTTCGTGCGAGAATATCCATTGTGACAGGCAAAAGAGTTCTCTCGGGTATTCAACCAACACACGACTCCTTTCACCTTGGAAATTATTTAGGTGCGCTCAAACAATGGGTCGAACTTCAAGAAGATCATGATGCGTTTTATTGTGTAGTTGATTTACATGCGCTAACAATCGAAACAGAACCTGCACTTCTACGCAAAAGAATTCTGGCATCTGCCGCACAGTTAATAGCACTTGGAGTCAATCCAGATAAATGCACCCTCTTTTTGCAGTCCCATGTTGCCGAGCACAATCAACTTGGCTGGATTATGGAATGCCTTGCAGGATTTGGTGAAGCAAGTCGGATGACCCAATTTAAAGATAAGTCTCAAAAAACTGGAACAGACCGCACGGTAGTTGGGCTCTTTACTTATCCGATGTTGCAAGCTGCCGACATCTTGCTTTATCAGGCAAATTTAGTTCCTGTAGGAGAAGATCAACGTCAACACATTGAACTCACAAGAGATTTAGCAGGGCGATTTAATTCTCGTTACGGGCAAACATTCCAAATCCCAGATGCTTATATTTTAAAAAGTGGCGCCAAAATAAATGACTTACAGGATCCCACGTCAAAGATGAGTAAATCTGCCAGCTCAATGCAAGGCGTCATCGAAATTATGGACACTCCTGAAATAAATTTGAAGAAAATTAAGAGCGCAATGACCGACACAGGCAGGGAAGTGCTTTTTGATGAGAATGAGAAGCCAGGAATAAGTAACTTATTAACCATTCATTCAGCCCTTTCGGGTCAAAAAATAAGTGAGATTGAAAAAGAATATGAAGGTAAAGGTTATGGGGATTTCAAAACTGGGGTGGCCGAGGTTGTCATTGAAGTTTTGAAACCAGTACGTGAGCGCGCTCTGCAACTTTTGGAAGATGAGACTTACTTATTGAAAATTCTAGCTAGTGGAGCTGTCAAGGCACGCAGCGTTGCTGAAAAAACGATGCAAAGTACCTATCAAAATCTCGGATTAGTCCTGTGAAAAAAATAAGAGGCGTACTAGCAATTATCGCTATTTTTGGAATCACAATTTCAAGCAGCTCATTCGCATCAGCTAACCAGCCAGAACTCCATATTGGTGTTGCTTACGATACTGGCGGGCTTGGAGACCATTCTCTCAATGATGCCGTTAACTCTGGTTTTCAATCCGCAAAGAAGAGAATTGGTTTTTCACTCGAATCCACAGTGACAATTGGTAGCGAGAGCGATCGTCAAGCGCGTGTTCTTTCACTTGTGAAAAAGAGCTGTGACCTTATATTGGTAGTTGGAAGTCAATATGCATCGGCTCTTAAGGTCCTTGCCGCTCAGTTCCCAGATCAAAAATTTGCGATTATAAATGACGAAACAGTGGGGCTTCGAAATGTCACATCACTTGTTTTTGCAGAAGATCAAGGTGGATATCTAGCTGGTGTTACCGCGGCTCTTCTCACACAAAGTTCAAAAATTGGCATTATCACTAATCTTTCTCAATCTAAGGATTTTGATAAAGGTTTTGCACTCGGCGCGCAAGCCGTGAAAAAAGGAATCTTGATAAATTCGAAGTACACAAATGACTCCACTGCAAATGTTGCCAAGCAAATGATTGCAGACGGAGTGGATATGATTTTCTCGACGAACCCAGGCTCTGATGTTGATGTGTTAAATGTTGTGGCAAGTGCTAATAAAGATGGAAAGTCTGTTGGCTTAATTGGTTTAGAGCCTGAACAATATGCAACTCTCAGCCCAACTACGAAGAGATATCTCATCGCATCAGTTGTAAAACGCTTAGATACGGCAGTTGTGGATTTGCTTTCCGAAATGTCCATTGGCAACACCCTCTCCGATATCGTCAATCCGTCCCTAGGGATATCAGGGCGCCGATATGGGATTATTGATAAAGGGGTTGAAATCTCGCTTTGGTCATCCAAAAGTATTAAATTAAAGAAACAAATCAATTATTTTGCCAAAAAAGCGGCAAAACTTTCTACCTAGGGTTGAGAGTTTATCTTTTCGTTATAACCCACGCG
>WLOF01000053.1 GCA_009699375.1 Actinomycetota bacterium | reverse complement strand
TTGCTAAATCCAAATTAGAAACTGTTACACCGCGCACTCTAAAAAATCCCGCAGAGGCATCCCCGGCAGTGGGCGCGGAATGCCATTCTTCACCGATGGCTGCAAAGACAGTTGGGTCGCATGCAATTGCCTGCTGAGAGCCTTGACCAAATTCTAAAGCGCCACTACCCACGGTCACAGTTGCTGCAAATGTTGAAACAAGGAAGGGCACAATGCCAGCAAGTGCTGCCCCGATAAGGATCTTGTTCTTATGCCGGCTCTTGCCACCACCAAAGCCCGAGCTCACGCGCCCGCTCAATGGAGATTGCAAACCTTGTTGCATCAGGACCCCATTTCAAGGACAGCAAAAACCCATTGCGGGTGGCTTGAAATTTTACCTGCGCCTATGCGCTAAAGCCGTGATTGACCGCGCCAAGAACGATGTGGTTTTTTAAGAATTAGCGCCTCAAAACAAGGCTATTTTTAATCAAATTCATGCCTAAACCAAGACCTCGGAAATACACAATCCTAAAATTCGATGGCGAACCCTGCGTGCAGAATGCAGACTCCAATGTGGGCTCAGTCATCGCCACAAAGCTCATCCTGGCATAGAGGCCTCCCATAGCGCTGCGAGTTGCCACCGCTTTCATGCCTCCGTAACTATTGATAATCGCTAAGACTTGATCGGTAGTGCCAGAGATCAATAGTTGCGAGGTCATATCCCCGCTCACTAATTGCTCTCTATTGAAAAACGATTGCGGTGAATTTTTTACATAGATATCGAAATAGAGATTGCTTCCTTCGATACAAGCCAATAAATATCTCGGCCCATCTAAATTGATTGCAGGCAATAATCGAGATGTAGCACGCGGATCCACCGGTAAGACGTTAGGAATATTTACTCTCATGCGCTGATCGGCAAGTGGACCAACTGGCGTTGGTGAAGGAGAGGGTGATTCATCTACGAAAGCTGTTCTTGTCTCCACTGATTCAACAGGCGCACGCGTTGCATCAGGACTGGGCATCGCACTGGGAGAAGGGGAAGCCTGCGTTGTATCTGTCGGAATAGGAACCTCTGAGGGCGTATCTGTCGGAGTATCTGCTGGAATTGGTTCACCACTAACTTCAGGTGCTGGTACCTCAGTACCCGTTGGCGCAGAACTTTCATCTGCAATAACGGGTGCAACAACGGACAATATTACGCCCACTACGGCGAGTGCAAAGAATCGCTTGGCTAAAACTTTCGGTTGGTGCGAAGCCATATACAGGGGAATGCGTCCAAAGACGCCTAATCGTGGTCGGTTAGCCCATCTACCAAATTCCACAGTGCAATCATAACCGTGGTATCTACCGAACACCCCGTTTGAGTGACCTTGGGAAACCCACGTAAACTCGGCTCTCTTTACCTATACCTACATTGGGGAGAAATTTGCCGACTGAGTTTCGCACGCGCGTACTCGTCGCAGAAGATGAGGAATTTACCCTCAATCTTCTTCGAGAGATTCTTACCGATGCCAATTTTGAGGTTGTGGCTGTCCGGTCGGTTTCTGCTGCCATCGAGACCATCGAAACTTTCGACCCACACGCAGTTATTACTGATTTAAATTTTGGAATCAACGCACCCAGCGGTGCCGATTTGCTCATTTTCCTGCATGAAGAACGTCCCTGGATCGGCAAAGTCATTCTCACTTCTCACGCCTCCCCTAACTTGGCGCTACCTCGCGGGACAGAGTTGCCACCGAACGTTATTTACTTAGTGAAATCAGAGCTGCAATCCATTGCATCCTTGGGCACGGCAATTAATGATTCCATTGCAAAAATTAATGAGACCGTCATTAAGCCCGTTCTCGATAACTCCAGAATTGTTGTCAGCGAAACTCAAGGCGAAATCTTGCGCCTCATGGCAGAGGGCTTTACCAATCAAGCAATTGCCACACGCCGCGGCACATCCCTTCGCGCCACTGAAGCTCTTGTGCAACGCACCTTTTCAAGCCTTGGCCTCAAACCCGATGATGAATTTAACCCACGCATCCTTGCCGTTCGCATGTGGCAAGAAGACAAAGTGGTGATCAAGTGAAGCGCTTCTTCGAAAACTTTGTCACCGCTGCAACTGGTCGCTGGGCAGTGTCACTTCCCTCCGTTGCCATCTCTCTACCTTTCGTATCAGTCTTTTCTCTCGAGCGCGAGAACGCACTCAATACTGGTTCCTTCGGAACCCAACTCATGGTTGTCGTTGGCGGCCAGATGGCAGGAACTTTCTTCGTATTTCTTTCGCAGGCCACCGTGCTCTCATCACGCAAAGAGCGCAAACAAAGTCTTAGTCTCTGTCTCTTTGTCTGGTTTAGCAGTGGCATTGTCACCGGGCTGGTTTCAGAGTTTTACGGACACTATTCATTACACACGCAATCCCACATCCTGATGCGCGTTGTTAACTCTTTCTTTGTCTCAGGGATTGCCCTAGCCCTTGTTGCTTATTGGTTTGGAACACTTCAAAAGATTCGCACAGAAAGAAGTGTCTTGCGCTCACTCGAAGATCTTCTTACCGTGGATACTTCCCAACTCAACGAAGCCCAAATTAAGGCTAAAAAGCTTGCTATTTCAAACTTACACAGCACTTTGCTTCCAAAGGTTGTGCAACTGCAAAAACTTACTACCGGCCTGCAAAAATATGGCACTTCAGAATCGCTAGCCATTGCCCTTCATGAGTTAGAGACTCAAGCCGAAGATCTTCACGAGAAGTTAAATTCCAAGTTGACCTTGCTAGAAGACTCGCCTTCCCTTCTTAATGTGAAGAGCCAAGATAGATTTGCGCCCGTGAAGTTGCTCTCCGGATTTTTCCCTCGCCACCTTTCTGTAGGCACCTCCGCCATTGTTCTCATATTGGGAGCGATCATCGGTCAGGGCACAAGAAATGGTTTAAGTGGAGCGTTCATAGGAGTTGCAGGTTCTGTCATCATCGTCGGAATCCTTCACCTTATTCGTAAATTAGGTGCACGTTTTAACGCACTCGAAACTCCGCGCTTTAACGCTCTGGCTTACATAGCCATTTATATCTTCCAATATATTTACTCTGCGACAGTTCAAGCTGGTCTATTCACCTTGCGCGATCCATACCAAGCTTGGTACACGGGACTTAAAACAATTTCCGGTGTCTATATCGCCTCACTTATTTCAACTTTGATGATTGAGCAAAATAAATCTCTTGTATCGATGAGTTCTGAAAGCGCGCTGCGCAGATCCCAAATCGAATCCATGAGTACATCTAATGAAGAAATGGAAAACCTAACAACCTCTACGCGCTTTGGCTCGTTGCAAGGTCAAATTTCTGGCGTGATTATGGCTCTGAATGTACTCACCGAAAATGATGGCGTTCCTTCGTCTAAGAGAGATTTATCCAAATTTATCGCCGATACAAACACACTTCTCGGAGATGCTATTTGGGAAATTGAGCACATCGGTACGAAAGAATATTCGCGTTGATCGCGAAAATATCTTCCCCCTATCAGCGCCTTTCCGCTTACTTTGGACTCAAGTTAGATCCATATACCTCATTAATTCCAGAACGCATTATCTCTTGGAAAGCTTTCTGGGCACTTCTGCCATTATCAATTCTTAGTACTTTACTTTTTATCGCACCATCACTGAACTCCAAAACCCTGTTCCTCACATGGCTGGCAATATCCCTCTTTGGCCACGCATCAATGGCCCCCTTCGTCTTTTACTTCAACGGCAAATTCGATAGAAAAATCCACATTATTTTTGCGCTAGTCGGTGGAGGCGTGAGAGGTGCAATCATTAATTTGACCGCGCCAATCCTGCTCGTTAAAGATCCACTTATTCTGGCGGTCAGAGTTCTTAACTCGGCTATTACTCTTCTCTACGCTTTAACTATCGCCTCGATAATGATTTCCATTTGGTCTAAATTCGAATCCGATTTACGCCAGCTCCTTAGCAATGCTGTTGAAACTCGACGATTGTCATCACAATCTGCCAAAGCTGCAACGGGCAACTTCGCACCAGAAACAAGTGAAAATATCCGCCAAGTCATTACCGATTTAAATGATTACATCGCTTCGGCGCAAGATGGCAGCGGATTGCCATTGACTCTTAAAGAGCAAGCAAACGCCATCGATCGCTTAATTAATAAACATATCCGCCCACATAGCGCCGAACGTTGGCGTCAAGCAGAACTTATCTGGCCAAAAATCCGTCCTTGGGATGTCCTCCGTAAATCACTATCCCAAACAAGGATGCCCGTCATTTCTGTTGTCGTCTTTGCTTTGCCACTCACACTCTTTGGACAATTTGCACGCTCTGGATTTATTAGCGGCGTCGTGTTGCAGGCCGTCTCCATCTCTCTCATCATTCTTGCTATCAAAGGCGTTGAGAGGCTAGTTCGGGACACCAAGAATTTTGTGAGAAATCGAAATCTGCTCTTTATCGTTGCCATGTTCTCCATAAATATGCCCATTGTTTTAGCGGTTAATTACTATCTCAATTCACAAGTCTATGAAAACTTTGCAAATTTGTTCCAAGTCCAAATCTCAACAACCTTAACTTTTATATTTCTTATTTTTATTGGCTCAATCGTGATTACTGTTCAAGAAAACCGTGCAGACACCATTGAGTTACTTGAGGCAATCATTTCTGAGCAGACTCTTAACACCATGATCGAGGGCCAAGTCGCTGCCTCTACGCAATCCGAGTACGCCCAATATCTACACGCCGAAGTGCAGTCGCAATTAATGGCCTGCAAGCTCCTCCTTCTTAAAGCTGCAGAATCAAATTTCACACTGATGTCACCTGAAGTAACACAAAAAGTCCTTGATCGCCTAGAGCTACTCAAGCAGCCATACGAAAAGAAACCAGATCGTATTCCGACTGTGCGACTACAAGAGCTTAAAAAGACGTGGCAAGGCTTGGCGAAAATTGACTTCGATCTGCCCCCTGAACTTTCTAAAGTTTCACGTAGCGGTGAAATCATTGCCCAGCTCATTGAAGAACTCATCGTTAACGCCATTCGCCACGGCAAGGCAAAAAACATCACCGTCAGCGCCAGCATCAGCGATGGTCGCTGTTCCATCTCGGTTCTAGACGATGGCCGTCTTAAATCCACAAAGAAATCAGGACTCGGCAGCACACTCTTTGAAGTTTTCGCCCCTGATTGGAAACTCTCTGCAACATCTCAAGGAACACTTGCAACGCTAACCGCCAAGTATTACTAAGAATGTAAATTCAGCGGTGTGGCTTTCAGCTGACATCCAAAACTAATTTATCCAAAAATCTATGAAACCACTGCACAGTCAAAGTCGGCTCATGCTCTTTAGATATCGCGATATTTTCATACCGATCAAGTAAGTAATTAGTAGCAGTTGTCATCTCGGCCCGAGCCAAGTGATATCCAATGCAAAAATGCTTTCCCAGC
>WLOF01000052.1 GCA_009699375.1 Actinomycetota bacterium | reverse complement strand
TGGCTTGCTTCCATCTTCTGGAGCAAATGTCATCGTGAGTGTTCCAGCACTTGGCACCAAGAAATCTGTTGCACGGTACTGATCACCAAATGCGTGACGTCCGATAACAATTGGCTTGGTCCACTGAGGCACTAATCGGGGAACGTTACTGATAATAATTGGCTCACGGAAAATAACACCGCCCAGAATATTTCGAACAGTTCCGTTTGGAGATTTCCACATCTTCTTGAGACCAAATTCTTCTACCCGGGCTTCATCGGGTGTGATGGTTGCGCACTTAACGCCGACACCGTGTTTCTTAATCGCCAGGGCTGAATCAATAGTTACTTGATCGTTTGTAGCATCACGGTGCTCAATGCCAAGATCGTAATACTCAAGGTTGATGTCCAAATAAGGCAAAATTAACTGCTCTTTAATGAATTGCCAGATGATTCTGGTCATTTCATCTCCGTCAAGCTCTACAACAGTTCCTACGACCTTGATCTTGTTCATTACCACTCCAGTTCTAGAGACTTTGTACGTCAGCTTGTTTTGCGCGAACTGCTTCTGCAGCAACTTTGAGTTCTGCTAATTCACTTTGAGAAAGTGCGGTTTCAACTACTTTTGTAATTCCACCGCGGCCAATTTGTGCTTCAACTCCGAGATAGACACCCGAAATTCCATATTCTCCGTCGACCCATGCACAGACAGGCATTACTTCACCTGAATCTTCAATGACCGCTTTTGCCATGCGCGCCGCTGCGGCCGAAGGTGCGTAATAAGCAGATCCAGTTTTTAGAAGTGCAACTACTTCTGCTCCTCCGTTGCGAGTGCGGGTTACTAAATCATCAATTTCTTCTTGTGAAAGTTTTTGAGTAAGTGCAACGCCATCAACTGTGCAACGACTTGGCACAGGAACCATGGTGTCTCCGTGTGAACCTAATGTGAGTGTCTTTACTGAACTTACAGGGACTTTTAGTTTTTCGGCTACAAAGTTTGTAAACCTCGCAGTATCGAGCATGCCAGCTTGTCCCATGACGCGATTGCGAGGGAATCCAGAAGCTAGTTGAGCAAGTGCTGTCATTTCATCGAGCGGATTCGAAACAACAATAATTACCGCTTTTGGACTGTGCTTGGCAACATTTTCTGCAACACCTCTGACGATTCCAGCGTTAACACCAATCAAATCCATTCGACTCATGCCAGGTTTACGAGGTAATCCTGCAGTGATTACCACAACGTCAGAGTTTGCAGTTGCTTCGTATCCGCCACCGTCTGCCGTGGTTGTTGCTCCAATAATTTTTGTTTCAAAATTTTCTATTGATCGTGATTGATTCATGTCGAGCGCTAAGCCTTCGGGCTTGCCTTCCAAAATATCTGTAAGGACAACCGTGTCAAAAACGTTGTATTCGGCTAATCGCATTGCTGTTGTCGAGCCATAAAATCCAGCTCCGATGACACTCACTTTTTTTGACATAACAGTCACTGCCTTTCTTAGACGCTGCTTTAAAACTCTCTTGACATCAAGATAATTCTAGCGTCCCCTGGGAAGAGCTAACGCCAATATGAAGAGAGTTACTGCCAGCGCCAAGGGTAAGAATCTTTCGAACCTGCGTGCGCTGTGACGAGAAATACTTACCCCGAAGGCCCCCACCGCAATAAACAAGGCTCCCGCGCGAACAAATCCAGCGATGCCAGCAATGATGCCAATAGTGACTCCAAGATATGCCAAAAAAGCAGTGCTCCGAATTTTTATCGACACGATTCCACAACATTCTTCAGCAGCATTGCTCGGGTCATTGGGCCAACTCCACCTGGCATTGGTGCAACAAAAGATGCAACTTCAGACACTGCCGGATGCACATCCCCGAGCAAACCTTCTGGCGTTCGAGAGATCCCAACATCAATAACTGTCGCGCCGCTTTTAATCATTGCGGCAGTTAAGAAATGTGCCTTGCCAATTGCTGCGATGACAATATCTGCATTCTTAGTGTGGCTCGACAAATTTTTAGTTCCAGTATGGGTCAACGTTACTGTTGCATTCTCACTCTTACGCGTTAACAAAAGCCCCAATGGACGACCGACTGTGATCCCACGACCAATAACTGTAATTTCTGCACCATCAATGGCGATGTCATACGCTCGCAGTAATTCAACAATTCCACGAGGTGTACATGGCAAGGGACCGGGTTCGCCACTTACTAGTCGACCTAAGTTGAGTGGATGTAATCCATCTGCATCTTTAGAAGGATCAATCGCTTCCAAAACTTTTTGAGAATTGATTCCGGATGGGAGGGGAAGTTGCACAATGTATCCAGTGCATTCCTTAGAAGAGTTAAGGTCTCCAATTGCGGACAATATATCTGACTCTTTTGCTGATGCAGGTAAATCAATTCGGATAGACGTTATTCCCACTTCTTCACAATCGCGGTGTTTTCCGCTTACATAAGAGTGTGAGCCAGGATCATCGCCTACAAGAACGGTTCCAAGTCCAGGAACTTTCCCATTTTTTTTAAGTTCGGCAACTTCAATTGCGAGCGAAGACTTAATTCTGTGTGCAAGTGCTTTGCCATCTAAAATCTGTGCGCTCATTTTCGTAATCCTAATGGGCATTAAGCATGCGAGAAATGGCGCACGCCAGTGAAAAACATCGGGATATTTGCTTTTTGCGCTACCGCAATGACTTCTTCATCTCGCACGCTTCCTCCGGGTTGCACGATTGCAGACACTCCAGCCTTAATGAGGATTTCAACGCCATCAGCAAATGGGAAAAAGGCATCACTTGCTGCAACGCTTGATTGAACTCGTTCTCCTCCTCTAGACACTGCTAAGTGCGCTGAGTCGACACGGTTTACTTGACCCATCCCAATTCCAATCGATGCACCGTCTTTTGCAAGAAGAATTGCATTGCTTTTCACAGCCCTCACAGAGCGCCAAGCGAAGTGAAGATCTTCCAATATTTCTGCACTGACAGAAGGTCCACTTACTTGCTTCCAATTCTTAGGATCGTCACCACCCGCATTTATCAAATCACTTTCCTGAAGGAGTGCTCCCCCAGAAATCACTCGTAACTCAAGTGGAGAAACTCTCGAAGTGGCACATTCCAAGATACGAATTGAGGGTTTAGCTTTCAAAATTTCAAGCGCATCTTGTGAAAAACTTGGGGCAATAACAACCTCTGTGAAAATTTGAGAAAGTGCTTGTGCCATTTCCGAATCAACTTCCCGATTGGCGGCAACAACTCCACCGAATGCGGAGACTGGGTCACACTCGTGAGCTTTTCGGTGTGCTTGCGCAATTGTCGAACCAAGTGCAATTCCACAAGGGTTAGCATGTTTAATAATTGCAACACATGGCTCGTCATGATCGTGCGCAGTTCTCCATGCAGCATCGGCATCGGTATAGTTGTTAAACGACATCTCTTTGCCATGTAATTGCTGTGAAGCTACAAGCCCTGAAGAAACTCCACTTTGCGCATACACCGTTGCACGCTGATGCGGATTTTCACCATAACGAAGCGGATTCAATTCTTTCCAAATTCGCCCAAACCACTGTGGGGGTTCTCCATTGTTCTCGCCAAGCCAATTTGCAATCGATAAGTCGTACTCTGCAGTCGTACGAAAAACCTCAAGTGCAAGCTTCTTTCGCTCTTCTGCAGTAAATCCACCAGCTGTCATAGCTGGAGTAATTTGCTCATATTGAGTTGGCTGGCAGACAACTGCTACAGAATTATGATTTTTTGCAGCACCTCGCAGCATCGACGGACCACCAATGTCGATTTGTTCTATGCATTCAGCAAAATCTGCTCCCGATGCAATGGTCGCTTGGAACGGGTAAAGATTTATTACAACTAAATCAAAAGGCAAAATATCTAAATCTTCTATGGCTCGCATATGTTCTGCATTACTTTGATCTGCCAAAATTCCTGAATGAATTCTCGGATGGAGAGTCTTCACTCGCCCTCCCATGATTTCAGGAAATCCCGTGTACGCACTCACTTCTGTGACGGCAACTCCAGCACTTTGCAATGTTTGCGCAGTGGATCCAGTTGAAAGTATTTCCACCCCCACGCGATCAAGAATCTTCCCTAACTCAACAACGCCAGTCTTGTCATACACGCTGATTAGTGCTCGCCGAATTGGTTTGCGCTCAGACATAGCGTTTCTCCAATGTTAGTAAGAGCCTTGCGATGGTCTCAACGATGAGACGTCGCTCGACAATCTTAATACGCTCATGCAATGTAGCGATGTCATCACTTGGCAGGATTGCCACTTGAACCTGGGCAATAATCTCGCCAGTATCAACGCCAGAATCAACCCAATGAATTGTCGTTCCGGTCATTGCCTCTTGAGCATCCAATGCATCTTTAACAGCGTGAGCACCTGGAAATTTTGGGAGAAGGGAAGGATGCGAATTAATCACCTTAAAGTTCTCCACAAATTCTGGTGCAAGGATTCTCATAAAACCGGCGCTGACAATCAAATCTGGTTTAAGAGAAGTAACAACTTCCATCATCTTTTGGTTCCAGGTTTCACGGGCCGAATCAAAGGGTACGAGGTAGGTCGCGATTCCACTCTTTGTTGCGCGATCCAAGACTGGGGCGCTGGGACGATCGCACACGAGGCCAAGAATGTGCGCCTCTATTTCCCCAATATTGGCGGCATCTACGACTGCTTGAAACAGTGAGCCATCACCTGATGCCAAGAGGAGAATTTTAGGTTTCATGCACTTCGTTTCCGGATATTACCTCGAGCGGAGACGCGTTCCATAAGCCGTGGGATAAACATAGCTAAGAGTATTCCGACACCAATTTCTAGAGTGAGTACTAACGGAAATTTCCAGATAGAAACACCCACTGCTCGAAGTGAAGGAGTCATCAGTGCACCGCTACTCATGAAGGCGAGAAATAGGATGAAGAGAATAATCACTGCAAAACTTTGAGAAATTACACGTTGGTTAAGCGAGATTGTTGAACTATGCAAGAGTGCGCCTATTGCGACAAAAAATATGGCTACCAGTAAAAGTGAGGGATGCGCACCTGTAGGGAGTGCTCCAAGAATAGGTAGGGCTGGAATTTCTGCAATTGTATGAGTCCAAGGCGAAATGATTGTTCCTGCACCAATCGCGAAGCCAGATCCTGCAAGGTATGAAAGCGTAGCAACAATTGCATTTGGGATAAAGAGAATATTTATTAGGAGTAATAGAATTCCACCCAAAATTCCTGGTTGTAAAATAACAGTCAAATTCTTTACCACTGACAGCTGCCCAAAGAGCGCAACCCCAAGAACAACACTCGAAATCCCGAGCATGATTGCTAAAAAGCGGAGTGACAAGTCGATCGGAATAAAAGTGGATGAGCGTTTTCTGTTAACGACAGTGCTCGTTGTAAGCCATGTACCTAATCCAACAATCACGGGTGTCCAATAGATTATTGGAGTAACAGCGTGAGATTGCGAAATCCATGCTATCGATGTCGCAAGAAGAGTATAAATAAATGTAAAAAGAGATCGAGCGAGGCGAATAGATTGCT
>WLOF01000051.1 GCA_009699375.1 Actinomycetota bacterium | reverse complement strand
TGCGAACGATTGTGTCAAAAATGATATCTACGGCATGTGTTGCTTCTTTTTTGCTGTCATTGAAGTGCGGGGCCAACGCAGCAATGAATTGGGCCTTATTCATCAAATTCCCCTTATAACTACGCGTAAAAGTTAAGCAGTTGCTTAACGTGTTATTAAATTTACGCAAGTAGGGTGCGCGAGTCCATTATCACCCTCGCGTGTCGCCCTTTTTTTATTTTCACTCTTTACAGATGTGAAAGCGAAAAAACCCTTATACGACGCTACAAATCTCTCAATTAATGGTTGAGGGTTTTAGTTGTCGGCTTAAATGAAGGACGAGATTTCTCGAATTTATCAATGGAATCAAGAGATTTGAGCGTCAAACCGATGTCATCAAGGCCTTCCATCAAACGCCACCTGGTGTAATCATCGATTTCAAAGGCAATTGTGGTGCTCCCAAAACTCACTGTTCGAGCGTCAAGATTGACAGTTATTGGCAAAGCAGGATTTGCCTCGACCGCACTCCATAAAGTTTCAACATCTTTTTGGGGAACGATAATTGTCAGCAAGCCACCTTTTGCCGAATTGCCTCTAAAAATATCGGCAAAACGGCTCGAGATGATGACCTTAAATCCGTAGTTTTGAAGCGCCCAGACAGCATGCTCGCGGGAGGAGCCGGTACCAAAGTCAACGCCGGCAACCAAAATCGATGCGCTCTTGAACTCTTCCTTATTGAGAATGAACTCTGGGTCTTTGCGCCAAGCAGCAAATAGGCCATCTTCAAAACCTGATCGAGTAACGCGCTTGAGATAGACGGCCGGAATGATTTGGTCTGTATCAACATTACTTCTGCGAAGCGGAAGTGCAGTGCCAACGTGGGTAACGAATTTTTCCATGACGGGCTCCTTTACAAATCCGCTGGGGATGAGAGTGTTCCGCGAATTGCGGTTGCTGCTGCGACAAGTGGGCTCACTAAGTGGGTACGCCCACCTTTTCCTTGACGACCTTCAAAGTTGCGATTACTTGTTGAGGCAGAACGCTCTCCCACAGCAAGTTGATCAGGGTTCATTCCCAGGCACATAGAACAACCTGCTTGACGCCATTCGGCACCCGCATCAATAAAGACTTTATCTAAACCTTCAGATTCGGCTTGCAAACGAACGCGAGCAGAACCTGGCACAACTAACATGCGAAGAGATTTCGAAATCTTCTTACCTTTGAGAACATCTGCAGCTACGCGCAAATCTTCAATACGCCCATTCGTGCAAGATCCCAAAAACACAGTGTCAATAACTATGTTTTTAAGTGGTGTTCCTGCTTTGAGATCCATATAGACCAGTGCTCGCTCAGCAGCGCCACGTGCTTCAGGATCTGCGATTGCAGAAGGATCTGGGACGTTCGAATTTAATGGCGCACCTTGTCCTGGGTTAGTTCCCCATGTAACAAACGGTGCTAATTCCTCAGCATTGATGTTGATTTCAGCGTCAAATGTGGCGTCTTTATCTGTGAAGAGAGTGCTCCAATAAGAGACCGCTTCATCCCAATTCTTTGGTGCGTGCGGTTTGCCTTTGATGTATTCGAATGTTTTTTCATCAGGTGCAATTAAACCTGCACGAGCACCAGCTTCAATAGACATATTGCAAACCGTCATGCGTGATTCCATGGAGAGTGCACGGATAGCACTTCCGCGATATTCGAGAACATAACCTTGTCCTCCGCCAGTACCAATCTTGGCAATAATCGCCAAGATGATGTCTTTACTGGAAACGCCTGGCTTTAGAATTCCTTCAACATTAATTGCCATGGTCTTTGGTCGCACGAGTGGCAAAGTTTGAGTAGCAAGCACATGCTCAACTTCACTTGTTCCGATACCAAAAGCGAGCGCACCAAATGCACCGTGAGTCGATGTATGTGAGTCTCCACAAACAATTGTCATGCCAGGTTGAGTCAGGCCAAGTTGAGGTCCAACAACGTGCACGATTCCTTGATCGATATCGCCGAGTGAATGAAGGCGAACTCCAAATTCTGCGCAGTTCTTACGAAGCGTATCTACTTGCAATTTGGAAACTGGATCGGCAATGGGTTGGTCAATATTTAGCGTTGGAGTGTTGTGGTCTTCGGTTGCAATGGTTAAATCTGGGCGATGAACTGGACGACCAGCAAGTCGTAGGCCATCAAATGCTTGTGGGCTAGTCACTTCGTGAATCAAATGTAAATCAATATAAATTAAATCTGGTTCGCCTTGTGCACTTCGAACAACATGCTCTTGCCAGATCTTCTCCGCTAATGTCTTACCCATCGCCATTGCTCCTACCGGACTCGATTTGCACATCTCAATAGTTGAGATGTTAGTATTGCATCGTGGACAGAAAGAATAGCGGAGTCGGCGTTTTAGATAAAGCCGTATCAATTCTTACAACGCTTGAATCGGGCCCACATTCGCTAGCGGAATTAGTTTCTGCCACAGGAATTTCACGCCCAACTGCGCATCGCTTAGCCCTGGCTTTGGAATTTCACCGATTGGTTGCGCGAGATCTCAGTGGTCGTTTTATTTTGGGTCCTCGTTCTGGCGAATTATCCGCATCGGCCGGCGAAGATCGCTTGCTTGCTGCGGCTACCCCAGCACTTACAGCGCTGCGTGATGCAACGGGTGAAAGTGCACAGCTTTACCGCCGTCAAGGTGATGTACGAATCTGCGTGGCCGTTGCTGAACGTTTATCAGGACTTCGAGATTCAGTACCTGTCGGCGCTGCTTTAACAATGCAAGCGGGTTCTGGCGCACAAATACTTTTAGCTTGGGAAGACAGCGAACGCATTCATAGAGGCCTTACCAATGCCAGATTTACCGCAGCACAATTAGCCGCAGTTCGTCGTCGTGGATGGGCGCAAAGTGTTGGAGAGCGCGAAGCTGGTGTTGCATCTGTTTCCGCACCCGTGCGCGGCCCAAATAATCGCGTGATTGCAGCAGTTGGAATTAGTGGACCGATGGAACGTTTAGGACGCCAACCAGGTCGATTACATGCAGCTGCTGTTGCAGCAACGGCTGCCAAACTTTCAGAATATATTGCTAACGGCTAAGCGTTTTTAGTCAAACCTTTTTTCTTAAAACCCTCAGGACAAGTTGGCGCCCATGCGGTAACTGTGCGAATTTTACTACCTTTCACACAAGTAACTGATTTCTTTATCCGTATTACTTTCTTAATCTCATTTTCGGTTTCTGAATCAGCCAATCGTTGTGCTTTTGCTTTGGCATCTGCTTCTTGAGTTTGAGCCAAACGTTGAGCCTCTGCCTTTGCGTTGACGTTAGCTTCATCTTGTTTGGCTTTTGCTGCGTTATCTATGCTCGCGAGTCTTTCAACCTCCAAATTTTGCGCAGCGCACTCTGGAGTTGTTGATTTAGGAAAATCACGACAACCCTTAATGGTTGCGCCGTACAACGTATCTCTGGCATCTGCTTCTTGAGTTTGAGCCAAGCGTTGCGCCTCTGCCTTTGCATCGGCGTTTGATTGATCTTGCTTAGCTTTTGCTGCGCTATCAATGCTCGCGAGTCTTTCCACCTCTAAATTTTGTGCTGCACATTCAGGTGTTGTTGATTTTGGATAATCACGGCAGCCCTGCACCGTTGCTCCATATGAAGAATCACGAGCTGCATTTACCTGTGCATCCGCTAATCGTTGTGCTTCTGCTCTTGCAATAACTGCCAACGCTTCTACTCGTGCCGCTTCTTCTCGAGCAATATTTTGCAAACGTGCCTCTTCAAGGTTTTGTGCCACACACTCTGGCGTTACCGAAGCCGGATAGTCGTGGCAACCATCTGCATGAGCAATCGGGGTTGAGACAGGCATCAACGCTATAAGCAGAGTTGCAACCACTACTGATCTCAAGCGTTTAGTGTCTCGGATTCGCACCCTGAGATGATAAATGGCTTATTAAAGGTGCGCAACCCACAGCGTTTACAGGTTTAGAAATATTTACGCAGCTTTTTCGGCAAAAGATTTCTAAAATTCCTGCGCCATTTCCTCACCTGATTTAAGGGTGATAAACGAAGTACTTTTGCGCTGGAAGGTTCATCTGGTGTTACTACATCTGTAAGCGCGGGTGAAGCTTGATCAAGTGAATCAGCGATGCGCTCTAAGTTAGTAACAAGTGACATGCTTCGAACAATTTGATCTGGATCATCTTCTGCAGAGCTATCAAATAATAGGTTAACTAAAGAAGCTCCTGCTTCTCGCATCTCCTCTGTTTGAGATGCATCAATGTCATGTCCTTGATCGTCGAGAAGTCCTTTTACGTTCGCGGTTATTGCAAAACTTGCAGCCGAGAGCGCTTCTGCAATCTTGCGTTTAGTTGATGGAGGAATACCGCCATCAACTGCTGAATCAAATAAGGTACGGGCAATTGTGCGTACTTGGACCACGGTGTGCTCAACTGCAACGCCCCGCGAATACAACTCTTCGGCTTCATCGCGTTCTGCAGTTGGAAACCACTTTGCAAAAGTGCGGGCTTCAAGTGCTTGAGCACGCACACGTGGAATTTCCTCAACGAGTAATCTGGCTTTTGCTAACCAGTTACCGGCTTCATCTTGTGTGTAGCCCTTTGCAACACCTTGTGCCATTTGACCAAGCAACTCAGCAGATTTACGACCAAGGGATGCAATTTGATCAATGGTTCGCCCTGCGGGAGTTTTTGGATGAGCAAAGTAGGAGAACAAGATTGCAATACCTGCACCTATTAACGTCGAATACATGCGATGTTCTGCATTATTTTCGGTGATACCTGGACCAATGACAATAAGTGCCGTAACAGGAACGTTGATTGATGCAACTTCACCTAAGTGCATAGCGCGGGCTGCAACAGAGCAGAGCACAACTGTTATTCCAACTGTTACCCAACCGAATCCAAAAATGCTGACGCTTGCAAGCGCTGTACCGGCACCAATTGCGGTGCCAAGAATTTGGCCAAAACCTTCTCGAGTAGATTTATGTAGAGAAATACGCACAGTCAAACTTGCAACGATTGCTGCGACTAATCCCCCATTTTTAAAAGCTAAATCTCCTACTTGCCACGCCACTGCCGCTGCTGCTGCTGTAACAAATACTTGCTGAACCCAAGCACGACGATCTGAGAATAGATGAACTAATCGACCCCACAGTGTTCGTTCATTCGTCATAGGTTCCGCTCAGAAAATTCACTGACCAGTTTAGGCATTAAGTGCTTTCTCAATTTGCCCTGCATGATCACGAGGATGATTTGAGTAATCTCGAAGCCAGTCTGCAATTGTGACTTTCCCTCGTTCTGTATGCATTCCATGCCGCTCTAAATCTGTAAGTGTAAGTCGCTTAACAATGTCTAGCGATGCAGTGCGGACAGAAACATAAACCGCTATGGAGTTTTCTACTGGTAACTCCGTGTAACCCAAAATGGAATTCGCGGCCCATGCATTTTCGTCATACCCTTGAATTTGAGAACCAATGGGTTCTGCAACTAGCCTGCGCAAACGTGCGTAGGACTGGGCTTCGCTATCGGCTATATGGTGAATGACTTGGCGAGGTGTCCATCCGCCTGGCTCTGATTTGCTTAAATCTTTTG
>WLOF01000050.1 GCA_009699375.1 Actinomycetota bacterium | reverse complement strand
CTTCATTCAATAAATCTTGGGCCAGATTTTGACAATATTGAAGCGACTATGGCCAGAAACTTTGCAATAACTGCGCATCAACAAGGAGTCCAACAAATTGTTTATCTCGGTGGCATTGCAAATGATAAGAAGACGAGTAAGCATTTAGCATCACGAGCAAGAGCCGGCACTGAGTTGGCCTCTCAACAAGTCCCGGTAATGGAACTTCGAGCTGGCATCGTGATTGGTTCTGGTTCTGCTTCGTTTGAAATGCTTCGGCACTTAACTCATCGACTACCAATAATGACTACCCCTAAGTGGGTAACGAATAAGACACAACCGATCGCAATTCGGGACGTGCTCTGGTATTTACGCAAGAGCGCAATGCTGGCAACACCAGTAAATAAAGTTTTTGATATTGGTGGACCAGAAGTTCTTACATATGCTGACATGATGCAAAAGTTTGCAGAAATTTCTGGGCTACCAAAGCGATGGATTATTAAGGTGCCCGTCTTAACTCCAAAACTTTCTAGTTTGTGGATTGGTCTAGTAACTCCAGTTCCTACTGCTCTCGCAAGACCATTGGTCGGATCATTGATTAGTGAAGTTGTTGCAGATCCTGCAAAAAGTATTGATGCACTTATTCCACCACCACCGGAAGGCTTGTTGAGTGTTGAAGGCGCAATAAGACTTGCACTTGGCAAAATTTCACAACACAGCGTAGAAACTCGATGGTCAGATGCTGGAATTCCAACTGCACCATGGCAGAAAGCACAAAGTGATCCTGATTGGGCTGGCGAAGTAATTCTCAAAGATCATCGAGAGATAGTTTCGCAATTGCCAGCGCCGATAATTTGGAAAAAAATTGAAGCTATTGGGGGAGAACATGGTTGGTACGGAGCCGACTGGCTTTGGTGGCTACGTGGACTTCTTGATCGCGCCCTTGGTGGAGTCGGTTTACGTAGAGGCAGGCGAGATCCTGATCAATTACGAGTGGGGGAAAGTTTAGATTTTTGGAGAGTTGAAGCAATAGAAGATCAGAAATTGCTCAGGCTTTATGCGGAAATGATTTTGCCTGGAAAGGCATGGTTGGAATTTCGCATGGAGAAAATTGATGGAAAAGTTCGACTCATTCAAGAAGCCCGTTTTGCTCCTCGCGGTCTAGGTGGTCAGCTGTATTGGTACGCAGTTTTACCTTTTCATTCATTTATTTTTCCAACAATGCTTCGTAATATTATTAAGCGGGCATCACAAGAGAATGAGCTCCAGAAGTAACAAGTACTCCAACGTCAATAAGAGCCATTGCCATCACTACCCAAAAAGTGAACTTTCTCGGAAGAGTGAAGAGAAGTATCAAAGCAACAATCGCAATAGCAATTAGCATCTTTGCATTTACGACTGAATTGAGAATAAGGGAAATCACAATAAGTGATAAACCTCCAATAGTGACACTTCCTCTTATCCCGACTTTTTGAGGCGCACCATTGATTCCGGCAGTGCGATCTGCTTCCAAATCTTTCACCACATTAGAAAAATGTATTGCTAATCCAAAAAGAGCGCCTGAGATTAAGAGCCAGACTGGGACAGTTGATTTCTTGCTTAAGACGATGCACGAGGGCAGTGCGCTAAACGCTATGAGAAATGGAAGTGGAGAAAGAATAGTTTTCTTAAAGTAAAAGTTATATGCAACTCCGAAACCAACTCCGAGCAGGTGTACTGCGCCACCTTGAATACCCAAAGGTCCAAAGAGTGAGAATGCGATACAAAACCCAAGTGCTACATACGTTGCGCTGCGCACTGTTTTAACTGAAATCTGACCTGAAGCAATTGGTTTATTGGTTCGTCCTTCAGCCCTGTCAATGTCTCGATCGACGAGATCATTTGTCCACCCAACACATAATTGGCCTGTGAAAACAGTGAAAGCAATAACAAGTGCAGGGCCTTCCCACCATAACTGTATGGCAAGAAGATAGGCAACGGTTGTCACCACCATTGTTGGCCCTAGGTGCGAGGTCTTCAGTAAACGCATATGAATATTCTCTCGCAAAGTGGCACACTATGTCGCATGCATGAGTTCACATCAGAGTTAGAAGTCCTAGCAAATAAGGCATTGGCTTATAGTCTTGCGCGGTTAAAAGATGACCCACCTCTAGATGGACCTCGTTCTGAAGAAGATCTATTTGCAGAAGTAGGAGAAACCATTACATCAAAAGGATTAGGCGGAGTAGAAGCGCTAGCAGTTTTCACAGATGTGTTAGCCCGCGCGTGTATCTCTACTGACCATCCTCGTAACTTGGCATACATTCCATCGGCTCCTAGTGAGCATGCAAATTTATTTGATCTTGTTGTTGGTGCGAGTGCTTTGTATGGGGGTTCATGGCAAGAAGGAGCTGGTGCGGTTTTTGCTGAAAACCAAGCACTTCGATGGATCGCAGATTTAGCTGGGCTACCCAGTAGCGCCGGCGGAGTATTTGCTCAAGGCGGCACTGTTGGAAATCTTTCAGCGCTAGTAGTTGCCAGAGCGGAAGGGCGTAAGCGCTGGCCCAAAACCACCAGATGGGCAATTGCTTGTAGCGCTGAAGCACATTCATCTATTGCATCAGCTGCACAAGTAATGGATGTAGATCTTTTACTCATCGAACCAACTAATAATGGAAAACTTACAGGCGCAGATGTGGCTCGCGGGATTGATGATTTTCATAAAGAAAAGAGCGCTCGGGTCTTTGCCGTTGTAGCAACTGCAGGTACAACTAATTTAGGAATCATTGACGATTTAAAATCTGTGGGAATTGAAGCTAAAAAACGAGATTTATGGTTTCACGCAGATGGTGCTTATGGTTTGGCAGCGCTTTGTGCGCCTTCAGTCCGAGAAAAGTTCGCTGGTATTGAATTAGTTGATTCCTTAATTGTTGACCCACACAAATGGCTGTTTGCACCTTTTGATGCGTGCGCACTCATTTATCGAAATCCTGAACTTGCAAAAGAAGTGCATACGCAAAGTGCCTCTTACTTAGATGCACTTCAAGAGAGTGGCTCTTGGAATCCATCTGATTATGCAATTAACTTAACTCGCAGAACTCGGGGTTTGCCATTTTGGTTTTCTCTGGCAGCAAACGGAACAGATGCATATTCAGCGGCAATGGAACAGACACTGGAGATTGCACAAGTTGCAGCGCAAAAAATTCGAGAACATCCTCGCCTTGAATTATTGCTTGACCCTGAACTTTCTGTCGTCGCATTCACTAAAGCTGGTTGGGAAAAGTCAGATTATAAAAAATGGAGCGATGCATTGTTAGCCGATCAAATTGGTTTTATTCCGACCTCATCACACAAAGGTCAACCAATATTGCGTTTTGCCATCGTCAATCCGTGGACAAAAGTGAGCGATATCGAAGAGATTTTGGATACTCTCTAAATCCCACGAAAGTGAAAGCTTGTGGTTTAGGCTTGGGGTATGGATGAGAACGCCACAATCGAAAGCGTCGAAGCTAATTCGACGTTAAGCGACCTTGAATCTCGCATTCTTGAGTTTGAGGCAAGTTGGTGGCGCTTCGCCGGTGCAAAAGAAAGCGCAATTAAAGATCTCTTCGACCTCTCCCCACCGCGCTATTACCAATTACTCAACGACCTCATCGACCGTGAAGACGCGCTTGAGGCCCATCCAATGCTCGTTAAACGCCTGCGCCGACTTCGGCAGGCACGCATGGCCCAGCGTTCTGCTCGCTAATACCTGACTCATCGCCCGCTTACCCTCCACGGCCCCTTACGTTTCCCCTCGGTTTGCTGATGGCCGAGCCCTGCTCTAGATTTAGCGTTAGCACTCTCGGGGTGCGAGTGATAAGTACCCCATCCGTCCCTAATGCTTGAAGGAGTACAACAACTATGGCAAAGCAGATTGCCTTTAATGAAGAGGCCCGACGTGGCCTAGAGCGTGGAATGAATATTCTCGCTGACGCAGTCAAAGTAACACTTGGGCCGCGTGGACGAAATGTTGTTTTGGAGAAGAAGTGGGGAGCACCCACGATTACAAACGATGGTGTCTCTATTGCAAAAGAAATTGATCTTGAAGATCCATGGGAGAAAATCGGCGCAGAGCTGGTTAAAGAAGTAGCAAAAAAGACCGATGACGTAGCAGGAGATGGAACAACAACTGCAACCGTTTTGGCTCAAGCACTCGTTCGCGAAGGTCTTCGCAACGTTGCAGCTGGTTCAAACCCAATGGCGCTAAAGCGCGGAATTGAAAAAGCAGTTGACGCTGTCATCAAAGAACTCGTTGCCATGGCTAAAAGCGTTGAGTCAAAAGAGCAGATTGCAGCTACTGCATCTATCTCTGCTGCAGACGCAACTATCGGCGAAATGATTGCTGAAGCAATGGACAAAGTTGGAAAAGAAGGCGTAATTACCGTTGAAGAGTCAAATACTTTTGGTCTCGAGCTCGAGCTCACTGAAGGTATGCGCTTCGACAAGGGTTATATCTCTCCATACTTTGTCACTGATTCAGATCGCATGGAAGTTGTTCTTGAAGATGCTTACATTTTGATTGCAAATTCAAAGATCACAAATATTAAAGACTTGCTACCAATTCTTGAAAAGGTTATGCAATCAGGCAAGCCACTTGCAATCATCGCTGAAGATATTGAAGGCGAAGCACTTGCAACCCTAGTTGTTAACAAGATCCGTGGAACTTTCCGCTCTGCTGCAGTGAAAGCACCTGGTTTTGGTGACCGTCGTAAGGCAATGTTGCAAGATATTGCAATTCTTACCGGTGCAACTGTGGTCTCTGAAGAAGTTGGTTTGAAATTAGATCAAGCTGGCATGGAGCTATTGGGTCGCGCTCGCAAAGTTGTTATCAGCAAGGAAGAAACAACAATTGTTGAGGGTGCCGGAGATGCAGACCAGATCAAGGGTCGCGTTACTCAAATTCGTTCAGAAATCGAAAAGAGTGATTCTGACTATGACCGCGAGAAGTTGCAAGAGCGTTTGGCTAAGTTGGCCGGAGGCGTTGCAGTAATCAAGGCTGGAGCAGCTACAGAAGTTGAGCTTAAAGAGCGCAAGCACCGCATTGAAGATGCAGTGCGCAACGCTAAGGCTGCAGTAGAAGAAGGCATCGTTGCCGGTGGTGGCGTTGCACTCTTGCAGGCAGCAAAGATTGCCTTTAGCAAGCTAAAGCTTGAAGGCGATGAAGCAACTGGTGCCAAGATTGTCGAAGCATCTGTTGAAGCACCTCTTAAGCAAATTGCAATAAACGCAGGACTTGAAGGTGGAGTCGTTGTTGAGAAAGTTCGTAACCTCGAAGCAGGATTCGGACTTAACGCAGCAACAGGCGAATACGTTGACATGATCAAAGCAGGAATTATTGATCCAGCTAAGGTAACGCGTTCAGCGCTACAGAATGCTGCATCGATTGCTGCACTCTTCATTACAACTGAGGCCGTCATTGCCGATAAGCCAGAGAAGAAGCCAGCAATGCCTGCTGGTGGACCTGGCGGCGGAGATATGGACTTCTAATTCACTAAAAATTAGATTGCAGTAAGCGTGAAAGGACTCCCGATTACCTCGGGAGTCCTTTCTGCTTTACCCTTAGTCCATGGCACTTTTCCGTAAGAGCACAAAAGTTCAGACATTCGATGCGCAAGATCTTGCGCGCGATGCTGCTTTAGCTGATGCTGGAGATGCAAAATTAGTTGGCGAATTTGTTAGCGTGGAATTTGATGATGAAGGTCGTATCGCAAGT
>WLOF01000005.1 GCA_009699375.1 Actinomycetota bacterium | reverse complement strand
GCAGTTTTTGGGCTTCCAATAGTTGTCACAAGAGAGGGATCGCGTTTTTTCGGCAGGGCTCAATGACTTTTTTCACGGATATGCATCCAAAGTGGCAAGTATTGCTCAAGGAGTTCGAATCCGATTTAGTGACCATTGAGAATTTTCACACTGGGAAAGAATTTTATCCGGACCGAACTCTAGTCATGAGGGCTCTGTTTACGGACCCGGAAGAGGTTTCGGTTGTGCTTTTTGGCCAAGATCCTTACCCCAATCCTTCCCACGCAATCGGATTGTCATTCGCAGTACCACGGGAGATTCGCCCCTTGCCGGCATCCTTAAGAAACATTTATAAGGAGATGAAGAGTGATATAGATATCGAGCCAGCCTTACACGGTGATTTAACTTCTTGGGTGTCTCAAGGTGTGTGTTTAGTGAACCGGTCATTAACGCATTTACCGGGAACGCCCACGAACACCATCTGGATGAATTTCACTAATGAAATTGCTCGGATCCTGGGTAATCTGGGCTGCGTAGCAATTCTGTGGGGTAGAGAAGCGCAAAGTTTATCCGAGTATTTTCCAACAAATTCAATAATTTCAAGTGCGCATCCAAGTCCATTATCTGCCTATCGAGGATTTTTCGGTTCTCGCCCTTTTAGTAAAGCTAACGAAATTCTTCTTTCGCAGAACAAAACGCCTATTGATTGGAGAATAAAATAAGCGTGGGTCCGATTTGCATCGAAACCCACGCTTATTTTATTTGTTAAGAGTTAACTCGTCCAAGCATTGATCGGCGAGGAGAGGAAGTACACGATAAACAAAGCAGAAACAACGAGCAGTAGAGGATGAATCTCTTTTCTGCGTCCTTGAATCAAGCGAATAACTACGTGTGATACAAACCCAGCGCCGATTCCTACTGAAATGCTGTAGGTAAATGGCATCAAGATAATCGTTAGGAATGCTGGGATAGCTATTCCGAAATCGTCCCAATCAATAGATTTGATTTGTGTCATCATCAAGAAACCAACAATCACCAATGCTGGAGTTGCGGCTTCGTAAGGAATCACTGCTACAAGGGGCGCCAAGAAGGTTGTTAGCAAGAAGCAGATTCCTGTTACTACTGACGCTAAACCTGTACGAGCACCTTCTCCAACGCCTGATGCAGATTCGATATAGGAAGTGTTGGAAGAAATTCCAGCGGCTCCACCTGCTGCAGCTGCAATGGAGTCCACAAAGAGAATCTTGTTCGCGTTAGGTACGTTACCTTCGCGATCTACAAGACCGGCTTCGTGACCAATTGCTGTCATGGTCCCCATGGTGTCGAAGAAATCAGCCAGCAATAAAGTGAAGACTAAAAGAATTGCTGAAACAGCGGTGATTCTGCTGAACGATCCAAAGAGATTGAAATGTCCTAGAAGACCGAAATCAGGTGTTGCAACTATTTTTGAAGGAATAGTTGGAACGTTGAGTCCCCAACCTTTTGGATTTACTTTGTCTGGCGCAATAAAATTTGGACCAATTTTGAAAGCAGATTCGATGGCAATTGCAGCAACCGTTGCTAAACCAATACCAATAAGAAGCGCGCCTTTAACCTTTTTCACCATGAGGCCGATCATCAGAAATAGACCGAAAGCGAAAACAATAATTGGCCATCCGACGAGAGTTCCGCCGTCTCCAAGAGTTACCGGTACTGGACCAGAACCTGTGCGACGCACGAATCCGGCGTCGACCAAACCGATGAGTGCAATAAAAAGACCAATACCAACAGATATTGCTATCTTTAATTGTGTTGGTACAGCGCGGAACACTGCAGTACGGAATCCGGTAAGCACAAGAACCGTGATGATAATTCCCTCAATCACAATTAATCCCATGGCGTCAGCCCACGTCATTTTCGACGCAATTCCAACCGCTACGAATGTGTTGAGACCGAGCCCTGTTGCAATTGCCAATGGGAAATTAGCTACAACTCCCATGAGAATTGTGAGAACTCCTGCAATAAGTGCAGTTGCTGCGGCTATCAGTGCGAGATTTGGAGCATCTCCACCGCCTAGAAATTTTCCATCAGCATCTTTACTCAGTCCGATGATGAGTGGATTGAGCGCCACAATGTAAGCCATAGTGAAAAACGTGACTATTCCGCCACGTATTTCTCGACCAACTGTGGAGCCACGTTCGGATATTTTGAAATACGTATCGAGCATGGTTATCCCCTTACTGTTTTGGTATCGGGGGTGTTTGCGACCCCGTGTGAATTCACGGCCCACAAGCCGGAGGAAGATGTTGTAAGGCTATAACCCGAAATTTGTTACCGGTCAGTAATTCGAGATAACACACCACACGAAATTGCTACAGATTGACCTATAAGCAGGGCAAATAAGAGGGTTCCAAGGCCAGCATGGCCTCCCAATGAGACGCCTACGGCGACTACAAGTACTTCGAGTCCAAGACGCACTCGACCTACTCGAACACCGGTCCGATGATGGATAGCGGTCATCAGTCCATCGCGCGGCCCAGATCCTAATCCGCAACTTATGTAGAAAGCGGTTGCAATCCCTACGGAAATTATTCCCAGTAGAGCAATGATGATTCCAGAGAAAAGTGAAGATTGAATAGGGAAATGATCCACAGTGAGTTGCAGCGCGAGCGGAATAACCAAGGCATTTGCCAAAGTTCCAAAACCAAATTTTTCGCGCAATGGAATCCACAGAAGAAGGACAACGCAACTAGTCATCAACGTTGCCCAACCTAAAGATATCCCCGTACGTAGAGAAACCCCTTGCGCAAATACAGACCAAGGAGAATTACCAATTTTCGATTGAATGAGTAGTGCTTCTCCAAAACCAAAAAACGCTAATCCGAAAAAGAGTATGGCTAATCGCAAGGGCGCAAGATCCCAATGTTTTTCCGCCCGCCATGGAGTTTGAGGAATCGTTTTATGTGGTTTCAACCAGTGGATGAGTAATCGCAATGTCTTTGAAAAAGCGAACATTTGCGAAGATTAGCCTATTTCACTGCGCTAAATGGGGTTGAACGGAGGATAAACTCACCAACATGGATTTTAGTTATGCTCAAGCGGTTTTAATTGGGGCGATACAGGGGATAACAGAACTTTTCCCCATTTCGAGTTTGGGGCACGCGGTATTAGTTCCCGCTTGGGTCGGTGGTCAATGGAGTAATTTTACAACCGATCCTAACTCTCCATACCTTGTGGCAACTATCGCCTTACATACGGCAAGTGCTTTAGCGTTATTTATTGTATTTCGAAAACGGTGGGCTGGATTAATAAAATCAGCTGCCGGTTCGCTGACTGGGCGACATAACGCAGAAAGTTCTGTTTTTTGGCGTTTGGTGGTGGCAACAATTCCAGTTGCAATTCTCGGTTTCGTCTTTGAAAAAAATCTACGCGTTTTGTTTTCGAAACCATTGGCTTCGGCTATTTTTCTGACTTTGAATGGATGTATTTTGTTTACAGTTGAAAAAATTTCACATTCAAAATCGGTATCTGAAAAAGTTGCTGAAGAAGACAAGCACATTACACAATCGATATCTGTTAAGAGCGCGATTGCGATTGGGTTTGGACAATCATTAGCGCTCTTCGCAGGTATATCGCGTTTTGGCATATCTATGAGCGCAGGGTTGCTTCGAGGACTTTCCCATTCAACCGCTTCGGATTTTGCCTTTCTTTTAGCGCTGCCCGTGATTGCAGGAGCATCGCTTTATAAATTACCAGATCTGTTTCTCCCGGAAAACACGCATTTGCTGGGCCCCATTTTGGTTGGTTCCATCGTTTCATTTATTTGCACGTACGCGTCTATCAGCTTCTTAGTGCGATGGTTTAAAACACGGACGCTCTACCCTTTTGCAATCTATTGTTTAGTTGTCGGCTTATTTTCAATCTTACGTTTCGCGGGTTAAATTCATGTTTCCCGGCATCGGCACCGTAATCAATGTTGCAACCATCGTAATTGGTGCAGGAGTTGGTGTACTGGCAGGTTCAAGAATTCCCGAGAAAACTCGGTTGCTGCTGATGGATGTTTTGGGACTTACTACTCTGCTCGGTGCGGCATCTGCGCTTTCTTCTCTTTGGTCGCATCGATATACGAGTGCACTCCCGACAGGTTGGGCGCTATTGACTGTCCTAGGCTCACTCTTGATTGGTGGTTTTATTGGCTCTCTAGCTCGTATCGAAGACAGACTCGAATCCTTTGGTGAAAAACTTCGAGTGAAATTTCGATCTTCGCAAGAAAGCACATTCGTAGAAGGTTTTGTTTCGGCTTCATTGTTATTTGCTATCGGGCCTTTGGCGATACTTGGAAGTATTAGCGATGGCATGTCCACTGGTATTGATCAACTGCTGTTGAAAAGTTCATTGGACTTCTTCGCGGCGATGGCTTTTGCTGCCACTTTAGGGTGGGGCGTCGCGGCTTCAGCTATTCCAGTGGGTATTTATCAAACGATGTGGACAGTTATTGGTCTTGGATTGGGAAGCGTGCTTGCGGGCTACCAAGTGGACGCCATGACAGTCACCGGGGGATTGATGTTGGTATGTATTGCGCTACGACTACTGCGCGTTAAAGAGATAGCAGTCGGCAACCTGCTACCAGCATTGGCCTTTGCTCCTGGCATAGCTTGGGCCTTGCATCAGTTCATTTAATTACAAAGTTTTGGCATCGATCACAAAGCGGTAACGAACGTCACTTGCAACTGTTCGTTCATATGCAGCGTTTACATAATTCGCATCGATAACTTCTACTTCACTTACGATTCCGTGTACGCCTGCGAAATCCAGCATTTCCTGCGTTTCCTTGATTCCACCAATCATGGAGCCACCAAGTGATCGGCGTGCTGATAAAAGTGAACCGACATTAACGGCATAAGGTTTTCCTGGAAGTCCGATACACACGAGGGTTCCATTCAACGACAGTAATTCTAGGTACTGATTGATATCTATTTCCGCAGAAACGGTATTCAGGATGAGGTCAAAACGTTTGCGGGATTTCAGAAAAGAAGTTGGATCTGAGGTGACGATAAAATCATCGGCTCCCATTGCTCGTGCATCTTTTTCCTTAGATGCCGAATGGGACAAAACTGTTACTTCTGCTCCCATCGCTTTTGCAAATTTCAAACCTAAATGGCCTAAGCCGCCTAAACCCATCACCGCGATCTTCGTCTTTTTGCCTGCATTCCAATGCCTCAAAGGTGAATAAAGAGTGATACCAGCGCACAGGAGTGGCGCGACACCTGCGAAATCCAATTCAGAAGGAACATGAACCGCGTACTTGTGATCGATAACAAATCGGTTCGAATATCCTCCGAACGAAATCGTTTTACCGTCACGTTCCATACCGTTGTATGTAGGTGTCATTCCTTCATCGCAATATTGCTCAAGCCCACTTAAACATTGAGGGCAGGTACGACATGAATCGACGAATACGCCGACACCAATTTTATCGCCAGGGGAGAAACTCGAAACATCGCTGCCAACGCGATCAACAATGCCAACAATTTCATGACCAGGAACCATGGGAAAAAGAGATGGGCCCCACTCTTCACGGACTTGATGAATGTCTGAATGACATATTCCAGCATAGGAAACCGTGAAATCAATATCTGTATTTTTCATTGCTCTTCGATCGAAAGCGAAAGGAGTGAGCGCTTCACCAGGTTTCATGGCAGCAAGGGCGCGAGTATTCATTTATTGCTCCTTTTTATGTAGCGTCGGTTCAAGCAACTGAGAGGCACGAGCGGTGACGTTTCGCATGTGGTGGCGACGGCACAGCACTTCATAAGCAATTTCATCTTTGGCAGAAACATCTCCCACCACAACTTGTTCACCTTCTGTAATCATAACGCCAGCAGAGGTTCTCGCATTATGAGTTGCACGGGAACCGCACCAACAGAGAGCTTCAACTTGAAGAGTGTTCACTCGATCAGCCAGTTCCACTAATCTTGCAGATCCCGGAAATAAACTCGTGCGAAAATCTGTCAAAATCCCGAATGCGAATACGTCAATCCCTAGTCCATCAACAATCTTGGCGAGTTCTTCAATTTGTTTTGGTTCATAAAATTGCGCTTCATCACAAATTACGAAATCAATACGGTCTCCGCTTGATAGCGAATCTGCAACAAAACGATGTAGATCCAATGATGGTTCAACTTCGATCGCTTCACGTTGCAAGCCCAATCTTGAAGAAATAATTCCGGATCCGGCCCGATCCTTACTTGTGAAAATTAAACCAGTGCGTCCCCGGCTTTGATGATTGTGTGCGGTTTGTAGGGCCAATGTTGATTTTCCGCTGTCCATCGTTCCGCAGTAATACACTAATTCAGCCATAGTTCACATCCTGCCACATATTGAAAATAATGTGGTCAATTTATAGCATCCCGAACTTTTGTAAATCAATCTTCATCCTCTGTGCTAGGGATAGCGCTAAATCTACAGAGATATGTGAACCATCGCGATACGCGATTACATTATTCACGATGGCGTCACATTTTTGATTGCACAGCCACTGCGTTGGATCGATTGCTAACAGGGATGTGGGCACATTTGCAAAAGAGGGTTGTGAGGAATTGCATGCTGCAGTTTTCCCTGCGGCAAGACAAGCAGGAATGTCTCGCAGGACATGGGGCGTATCCGAAATATAAATAATTTTCTGGGTGGAACCCGTGAGTTTTTCAAGAACTTTGAGTTGACCTTTACTCCACCATTCTTGGCGACTTCCGGTTCCCGCTTCGGGTGCGTACCACTGAAAACTTGAAATAATTACACTGTCGGGCTTGATAGAGGCGATTCTTTTTAAGGAGTTCGATCTCCACGTATCACATTCTTTGGCGTTGAATGGACCGCGAGAACGTCGTGCTACTTCGATGGACGGACATGCGGATTTCGTTAAAGATATCAATTTAAAATGTTCTTGTTTTGCCAGAGCTTCGAAGGTAGGAAACCACTGGGCGGCATGAGAATCGCCGTAAAGAACGATAGTTTTTTTGGCTTGTAAATCTCCGAATTCACACGACGGTGATACTGATTTTCCGTAATTAACATGGCATCCGTTTGAGTACACATCAGGCTTGCGAGTGACGTGTGCGAGAGAGAAACTCTCCTTTTGGCCATTAACCTTTATTGTTGACGTCCCTGTGAGATGTATAGCAACACCTAATGCAGTGGAAAGAAGTGTTGCCAGAAGCGCTCCGCTAATGACGGTGAGAGGTTTCAACTTCGCTAGGCGTAGGGGGTCTTCTATGAACCTATTGGTTAAATCTGCCGCTGTTACAGTTGCAAAGATACACAGCAAGCGTTCAAAAACATGGAGTGGTCGACCTAGATACGCAGCGGGAAGAACAAGCAACGGCCAATGCCATAAATACAATGGGTAAGAGATCTTCCCTAACCATTGAGAGATTGGCCAATGAGCAGCGTCACGCAGAATTGGTGGCCAATGTCCTACACCAGCGATCAAAAGCATTGTCGCAAGAACCGGTACTAGGGCTGCAACACCTGGAAATGCGGTGGATGAATTGAAACACAATGTGGCAAATAAGAGCCCTAGAACTGCAATCCACATGAGCATCGGTTTTTTGATATGTATTTTGGGCGTTAGCGCTATTAAAGCTCCAGCTCCAAGTTCCCAAGCGCGAGTAGGTAACGAATAGAAAGCCCAGATAGGTGCGCTTTGAGTGAGAAAAACTGAGTAAATAAACGAAGCTATTGTTGAAATCCAAACACCGAATAGCAGACTCTGTTTATTTCTGAGTCGAGAGAGGAGAAAGAAGAGCGCTGGCCAGAGCAAGTAGAACTGTTCTTCAACAGCTAAAGACCAATAATGAATGAGAGGAGAGGGGATCGCTCCTAAATTTTGATAGTCGTTCTCCCAGAACGCGAAAAGATAGTTACAAATGTAGGTGCTCACAGCAATAACATCACGACCTATAGAAGCTCGCGTAGTGGGTGAAAGAAGAACCCACGAGGCAACTGCAGTAACTATCAGCACAAAACTTGATGTCGGCAGTAACCGTTTCAACCTTCGTAAATAGAAGCGTCCAAAACGCAGGCCATCTGTTTCCGATATTTCCTTAAACAGCAGTCCGGAGATCAAAAACCCAGATATGACGTAAAAGATATCGACCCCGATGAAACCCCCGCCGACAAATTTGGCATGGAAGATGATTACTAAAATCGTTGCTAAAGCTCTAAGACCCTGAATTTCAGAAATTCTTTTGTTCATACGGTGAGCAGTGATTCAATGGTTACGTGAGGGTGTTCTGCCTTCAAGCGTTGTCGACCGTGCAGTTCAGCGATCTCGATAAGCACCACAACTTTGTTTACTGTACCTCCTGCTTTTTTAATCAAATTGATTGCCGCAGATATCGTTCCGCCTGTTGCGAGAACATCATCTACAACTAATGCATGAGAGCCTTGATCAAAGGCATCCTGATGTATTTCTAAACAGTCATCACCATATTCCAAAGAATATTGCTCTTGAAAAATTAAACGTGGAAGTTTTCCTCTTTTTCTTACTGGCACAAAACCCACGCCACGATGTAATGCTAGAGCTGCACCGATGATGAAACCACGGGCTTCAATCGCCACAATGCAACCCGAATCGCTATCGAGATTACTTAACGCATCAACCAACGCAGAGAAAGCTTCTGGATGAGAAAGTAACGGAGTGATATCTTGAAAGAGAATTCCTGCATGGGGGAAATTTGGTACTGGCTTTATCAGTGCGAGAGCTTCATCTATTTTCACTCTAACCCCTTATTTACCTATTGTGCGGTGTCCGAACGGGGACTTGAACCCCGAAGCCCTTGCGGGCACTAGCACCTCAAGCTAGCGCGTCTGCCAATTCCGCCACCCGGACGAGTGAGGCGTAACGATAGCAATCTTGGTGAATGCTGACAAAGCGCAGGCTATGAAGATGCTTTGTTGATGACAATAGGAGAGAATAACTACATGAGCAAAGATCTTGAGTCTGATGTTGTCACTTTATGTCAAGAAATGATTCGCATCCCCAGTGTAAATTTTGGGGAAGGCAAAGGCGATGAACGGGCTATGGCGGAATATGTTGTTGCCAAGTTGGCAGAAGTTGGAATCTCCTCAAAAATCTATGAATCTGCTCCGGGTCGGTGCAATGTCATTGCGAACATTGAAGGAAGCGATACATCTCGCCCAGGTTTAGTTCTGCATGGACATCTAGATGTAGTACCGGCAGACGCGGATGATTGGACCGTTGACCCCTTTAGCGGCGAAATTCGAGATGGAATGATTTGGGGCAGGGGCGCTCTAGATATGAAAAATATGAATGCAATGATTCTTGCCGTCGTAAGAAAATGGGCGACCGCAGGGATTAAACCACCTAGGAATTTGGTTTTAGCTTTCTTTGCCGATGAAGAAGCGGGAAGCGTTTTCGGTTCCCGATGGATGAGCACGGAACATCCTGAGGTGTTTGCACAGTGCTCGGAAGCAGTTTCGGAAGTGGGTGGTTTCTCCGTAACTGTGGGGAATGGCAAGCGGTTGTATCTTATTCAAACTGCTGAAAAAGGCATCCAGTGGATGAAGTTAACCGCAAGTGGTCGCGCCGGCCATGGTTCGATGATCAACGGAGAGAATTCAGTGACTGCGATTGCAGATGCTGTTACTAAGATTGGTAAACACGATTGGCCGCAAAGGTATACAAAAACGGCTAAAATTCTCTTCAAAAAGGTTGCCGAAGCAACTGGGAAAACGTACGACGAAAAAGATTTACGCCCTTTACTCGTAGAGCTAGGGGGAGTTGCCAGAATGATTGGTGCAACTCTTCAGAACACTTCCAACCCCACAATGTTGAGTTCTGGTTATAAAGCAAATGTCATTCCGCAGACTTCGACAGCAGTCATTGATGGCCGTTTTCTGCCAGGTTTTGAAAGCGAATTCGACGAAACGATACGAAAGATTATTGGGCCAGATATAACCATCGAATCAGTTGCTCAAGATATAGCTTTGGAAGTTGAATTTAGCGGTCCTCTTGTTGACGCAATGTGCAAAGCAATCCAAGACCAAGATCCTGAGGGTATTCCGGTTCCATATCTCATGAGTGGCGGTACCGACAACAAGGCTTTATCTAAAATCGGAATTACGGGTTACGGATTTTCACCATTGCGATTACCTGCCGATTTGGATTTTATGTCACTCTTTCACGGAGTAGATGAGCGAGTACCGGTTGATGGTCTGATTTTCGGAGTACACGCTTTGGAAAATTTCCTCAGCAATAGCTAGCACTTTATTATGGCTGTGACACGTCATCCAAAGCGCTACGCACAATTGCAGGCAAGGAAATTTCTTCACTAGCCAAGATTCCCCGAAGTTGTGCGCCTGTTCTAGCTCCTACTATTGCACTCGTTACTCCTGGCGCATCTCTCACCCAAGCTAGAGCTACTTCTAGGGGTGAATATCCCAGTCCTTCTGCAGCGACGCAAACTGCTTCGACGATGCCGGCGCTGCGATCGTCAAGATAAGGTTGAACAAAATTTGTGAGATGTGCACTGGCTGCTCTTGAATCACTGGGTATTCCGTGGCGATATTTAGCGGTTAAGACTCCACGGCCAAGCGGAGACCAAGCAAGCAGACCAACATCCAATTCTTTCATGCAGGGTAAGACTTCTCGTTCAATATTTCTATTCACTAACGAATATTCATTTTGCGACGTTGCGATGGGAGCCCTGCTTGCGACGCTTTGCTGGACGGTTATTGCTCTAGCACTCTGCCATCCGGAGAAATTAGAAATACCAACGTATCGAGCTTTGCCACTCGTATAAGCAAAATCTAAAGCTGACAAAGTGTCATCTAATGGATTATGAGGATCCCACGTATGAATTTGCCAAAGATCAACATAATCTGTACCCAGACGTTGTAAAGATTTTTCGAGATCATTAATCAGGGCGCCTCGAGAATTATTTATAGTTTTAATTCCATCGGGGAAAGTCACTCCACCTTTTGTAGCGATCACCACATCTTCTCGACGAAAGAGTGCTCCGATGAGACCTCCAATGACGCGCTCACTATCTCCATCGGCATACATTGCAGCTGTGTCAAGAAAATTCCCTCCAGCGTCCAAAAATGCACGACATTGGTCGGCTGCTTCATGTTCATCTGTATCCCGGCCCCACGTCATAGTTCCGAGACCTAAGCGCGAGACGGTGAGCCCACTTGAGCCTGCTCGTCTCATCTCCATAGCGTCGACTTTAGCAAGACGCTGGTCTGAAAACCTCGATAAACTCGCGCTTAGTTAATCGAGTTTAGAATGGAGCAACATGTCGATAGTTCTTCTCATACGGCATGCTCATTCTCAAGCAAACGAAAAGGGAATCCTTTCAGGGCAACTCCCAGGTGTTTTTCTTAGTTCACGGGGCGAATCGCAAGCCGAAAATTTAAGTAAGCGATTAGCGGGCATACGCGTCAAATCTATCCACATCAGCCCTATGGAAAGATGTCAACAAACGATCGCGCCATGGCTACGCGACTATGCGGTTACTACGCCAGTAAAGATTGTGAATGATTTTATCGAGGTCGATTACGGTACTTGGAGCGGCAGGAAACTCAGCACACTCTCACGACAACGACTTTGGAAAACCGTGCAAAGCGTTCCATCGCAAGTGCAATTCCCTTCTGGAGAATCCATGACGAACATGAGTGAACGAACTTCTCGAGCGCTTGCGTCGCTGGTGAAAACAACGGGTAATGGCCTTTCCATAGTTGTATCCCACGGTGATGTTATTAAATCTCTTATCACTCACGCTCTCGGTCTTCATTTAGACGAGCTTCAAAGGTTCGTGGTAGATCCAGCATCCATAACAATCCTGGATTTCGGCGATGCAAAACCTCGTTTACTAGCGATGAACGACAGCACATCAAATTTGGCTGAAATCGGAAATTTTAAACACTCTAAACGCCTTCTCGTCGGTGGAGGCGCTGGCATGAAAGTTAAATCGTAGTTATGTCACGAATTATTCATTTATTTGAAAACCCTGAAAGATTCATCGTAGGTACGGTGGGAGAGCCAGGCGACCGGACATTCTTTGTGCAAGCAAAGGCAGGTCGAAGATTAATCTCGGTGGCCGTTGAAAAATCCCAAGTACTAGCTCTGGCAGAACGCATCAATTTTCTGATCCGTGAAATCAATAAAACTAACCCCGAACTTTTACGGAATAAACAGCCCGTTGATGACAAGCCCATGGAAGCGCCCATCATGGAAGAGTTCGTCGTAGGCATCATTGGACTTATCTGGCTGGCCGATCGAGAGCTTATTTCTATGGATTTTCAAGCATTCGATCAATCCCTTATTTCCGACGATGGGTTAGAAGTTGAATTGTTAGGTGAAGAAGATGAAGGTCCTGATTTATTGCGGTTAGTTATTACTCCAAGCAGTGCAGAAATTTTCGCTGATAGGGCACTCAAAGTTGTTAATGCTGGCCGTCCACCTTGCATTTTTTGTGGACTTCCTTTAGATGCAAGAGGGCATGTTTGTCCGAGGGCTAATGGTTACCGCCGCTGAGCTGAACGTTCTTCATAGCGTTTTGCGTCATGGGGAAATCCGCGTCACGGGACGTTTGGTGGACGCATCCAACGCAACACTTTATGCGTGTGCGTTTAAGAACGAAGTAGAAATCGCCTGCATTTATAAACCAGTTGCTGGAGAGCGTCCGTTATGGGATTTCGCAAGTGGCACTCTTGCAGATCGAGAATACGCTGCATATCTCATCAGTGAAGCTTCAGGTCTTGGCGTGGTTCCTTTAACTATCTTGCGCGAAGGCCCCTTTGGCAAGGGAATGGTGCAATTATGGATTGACATCGATGAAAGCGTTGATCTCGTAGAACTTTTTCAAAAGGATTTGCCGCAACTTCGTAAAATCGCATTGTTTGATGCGATTGTAAATAACACGGATCGAAAAATCGGTCATCTATTACCTACGACTGATGACGAAATCTACGGATGTGATCACGGGGTAACTTTTCACGAAAGCGATAAATTGCGAACCGTCTTATGGCAGTGGGCTGGTGCTGCACTATTTATTGAAGAAATTGCCCTACTTCAACGCCTACTCGACAATCTCGAGCAGAAACTAGGGAAACAATTGTTGGATCATGTAACCGAGCTAGAACTAATAGCCCTTAAATCTCGAGTGAACCGCCTTCTTAATGATGAGGTTTTCCCATTGCCTTCTAAGGATTGGCCAGCAGTTCCTTGGCCCGCCTATTAAAGAGGGCGTATTTTTCTTTCAACCTCTAAGATAAAGAAATGAATTCCTGGGCAGAGTTAGCTATCCCACCATTTGATGCCCGATATATTTTTCCTTCATTGCAATTGAAATCAACTGCTACCGACGAGCTCGTTTCATTGCCTCAAAATCGTGATATCCGTATGTACGTATGCGGAATAACACCGTACGACGCGACTCATTTGGGCCATGCAGCAACGTACATTGCTTTTGATCTAGTAAATCGCTACATACGAAGTGCCGGTCAAATCATGCATTTCATTGAAAACGTGACCGATATCGATGACCCACTGTTGGAGCGCGCTCGTAGGGATAACGTTTCATGGGAATCACTGGCTACTTCACAAATCGAACTTTTTAGAAGCGATATGACGGATTTACACGTTATTCCGCCCGAACATCTTGTTGGTGCGGTGGAATCTATACCGTTAGTAATTGACGCCATAGGGGAGTTACAGAAGAACGGTGCTACGTATTCGGTTTCTGAGGATATTTATTTTCGTGTGCGCATTGACCCTGGGTTTGGGACTCGTGCGCATTTATCTGATGAAGAAATGGTCAGGATTTCTAAAGAACGTGGCGGCGATCCAGACCGACCTGGCAAAGAAGATCCATTGGATGCAATGTTATGGATGCAAAAGCGAGAAAATGAACCAGGATGGCCATCGCCATTAGGTATCGGACGTCCCGGTTGGCACATTGAATGTTGCGCTATCGCGCTCAATTATATTCACAGTTCAATGACTGATGACTATTCAATAGATATCCAAGGTGGGGGCAGTGATTTGCAATTTCCCCATCATGAGATCGGAGCATCTCAAGCACGCGCTCTGAACGGAAAAGATTTTGCCAGGGTGTATATGCACGCCGGAATGATTGGTTATGACGGCGAGAAAATGAGTAAAAGCAAAGGAAATTTGGTTCTTGTTTCTACACTTGTGGCGCAAGGAACAGATCCTATGGCTATTCGTTGTGCTCTCATGAGTAGCCATTATTCACAGGACCGAATGTGGAGTTCAGCTGTATTGCAAGAGGCAGAGAATTTACTCGAACGGTTACGTAGAAATCTATCTCGCGAAGAGGTTGCCCCTACTTCCGGAGTGGTTCAACTTTTAATTGCAGCCATTTCACATGACCTCGATACGCCATCAGCGCTTAAAGCGTTGGAATTGTGGTGCGAAGAAACTGAATCCGGATTAACCGGGGGAAAACCTGGCGAACTTTCTAGAGCGATTGATTCGTTATTAGGAATAGCATTCTAAAAATTATTCTGAACTTTTTCGTCTCAAATAACGCTCAAATTCGCGGGCAATTTCATCGCCCGTAGCTTCAGGTAGTTCTTGTGCATCTTTGGAATCCTCAAGTTGTTTGACGTACTCAGCGATATCGCTATCTTGTTCAGCTAATTCATCAACATCGGATTCCCATATTTGCGCACTCGAATGTAAATCTCCGAGTGGGATCGAAATTTCAAGGAAGTCTTCTAAAGAATTGATAAGAGCTAAGGTTGCTTTAGGCGAAGGTGAAGCAGAAGCATAATGAGGCAGAGCACTCCAAAAACTTATGCAATCGATGGCTCGACGATAAGCACCCTCTTGTATCACTCCTAAAATTCCAGTGGGACCTTGATAATGGCTGATTTCCATACCTAGTCGCTTAGCTACTTCTGGATGTGCGGCACTTCCTGTTACTTGTATCGAACGGCTATGAGGGACATCTGCCAGTAAAGCTCCCAATGTCACAATAAGTTGCACATCTAAATCATCTGCTAAATCCAACAGATCGGAAACAAAACTCTTCCATTTAAGCGATGGTTCTGGGCCTTGAACAAGGACAAAATCACAATGCAGGTGCGGGGTTTGAACCGCAAAAATTGATGTTGTTGGCCATGAAATCGTTCTCATTTTTGATTCAGTGAGCGACACTTGAGGACGATTGACTTGAAAATCGTAAAATTCTTCACTCTCCATCTCAGCGATTTTCGTTCCTTTCCAATGATTGAGAAGGTGTTCAACTGCGCCTGATGCAGCCTCGCCCGCATCATTCCAGCCAGTGAAAGCAATAATCATTCGCGGGTTTCGCAACGCAGGGATATTGAGAATCTCCATAACCTCACCTTACGGTAACCTCGCCCACGTGACGACTCCAGCCGCTACTCAACGCCAAACCTTGCGTGAGGCCTTGGCATCGCGATGCGTAATTGCGGATGGAGCTATGGGCACGATGCTCCAAGCTTCCAACCCCACGTTAGAGGATTATCAAGGACACGAAGGTTGCAATGAAATTCTCAACATCACGAAGCCCGAAGTTGTACAAGCTATCCACGAAGAGTATTTACATGTTGGCGTGGATGCGATCGAAACAAATACATTCGGAGCTAATTGGGCGAATCTGGCGGAATATGGAATAGAAGATCGCATCTATGAATTAGCGTTTGCAGGGGGTGTTATCGCCAGACGAAGCGCGGATGCTTTTTCCACTGATGACAAACCCCGGTATGTTCTTGGCTCCTTGGGACCCGGAACTAAACTCCCAAGTCTCGGACACACAACATATAAGAAACTCAAAGATGCCTACTTCTTAGCCGCCAAGGGGCTAGTTGATTCAGGCAGTGATGCATTACTGATTGAAACCGCGCAAGATCTACTTCAAGCAAAAGCTGCCATTAACGCATCTCGGGATGCCGTACTTCAATCTGGACGCGATGTTCTTATTATCGCTCAAGTTACTGTCGAAACAACTGGAACGATGTTGCTTGGTTCCGAAATAGGAGCAGCTCTCAATGCTCTGGAACCTTTACATATCGATTTAATAGGTCTCAATTGTGCAACCGGTCCAACCGAAATGTCAGAGCATCTGCGATTCTTAAGTAAAAATGCGCAGATCGGCATATCGGTAATGCCTAATGCAGGTTTACCTATTTTGGGCAAACACGGGGCTGAGTATCCATTAACTCCCTCGGAATTGGCTATCGCGCTTGAAACTTTTGTCAATGATTACGGTGTCAATTTAATTGGTGGATGCTGTGGAACTACACCTGAACATCTTAAAGCTGTTGTAGAAAAGGTTTCGGGACGAGTGGTTAAGAAGCGCTCAAGTGAGCTAGATCCTGGCGCTTCGTCGCTCTATCAATATGTTCCTTTTCGACAAGATCAAACGTATATGGCTATTGGTGAGCGTACGAACGCAAATGGTTCCCGTGCGTTCAGGGATGCGCTTTTATCAAGTGATTGGCAGACATGTAGTGAAATTGCTCGCGATCAAATTCGCGATGGTGCTCATATGCTCGATCTTTCAGTGGATTATGTGGGGAGAGATGGCGCAGATGATATGAGCGAATTGGCAAGTAGATTCGCAACATCCTCGACATTACCGATTGTCCTCGATTCAACCGAACCGCATGTGATTAAAGCGGGCCTAGAAAGATTAGGTGGCCGAAGTGTTATCAACTCTGTGAATTTTGAAGATGGCGACGGTCCTAGTTCACGCTATGCGCGCGTTATGCCTCTCGTGAATGAACACGGAGCAAGTGTTATTGCCCTAACAATAGATGAACAGGGACAAGCTCGAGATGCGGAATGGAAACTCCGCGTCGCTCGACGACTCATCTTAGATTTAACACAGAACTGGCAAATGAAAACCGGGGACATACTTATTGATTGCCTAACTTTCCCTATCGCCACGGGGCAAGAAGAAACGCGTAAAGATGGCATCGAAACGTTAAACGCAATAAAGGCGCTGAAAGAAGAATTCCCGGAGGTTCAAACAACATTAGGGGTAAGTAATGTTTCTTTTGGCTTAAATCCAGCTGCACGTGTTGTTCTGAATTCAGTTTTTCTACATGAAGCGGTAGCAGCTGGTTTGGATTCGGCAATCGTCCATCCTTCAAAAATCACGCCAATGGCTCGTATCGACGCCAAACAAAAGGAAGTTGCGTTGGATCTCATCTACGATCGAAGAGTTTTTGACGGAGAAGATTGTGTTTATGATCCGCTCACGACATTCCTCCAGCTATTTGAAGGAGTGGAACTTACTAATTCTCGTTTAACGCGAGCAGCCGAATTAGCTGCGCTGCCGCTTGAAGAACGACTGGCTCGACGAATCATAGATGGTGAAAAAGTGGGGCTAGAAGGAGACCTTCAATCGGCTCTTTCCGCGGGAATGCCGGCGTTATCGATAATTAATGAGCATCTCCTTGAAGGAATGAAGATTGTTGGTGAATTGTTTGGCAAAGGGGAGATGCAACTTCCTTTTGTATTGCAAAGTGCTGAGGTGATGAAAGGTGCTGTCGCGTTCTTAGAACCTTTTATGGAAAAATCTGATGCAGATGGCCGTGGAACTATGGTTTTAGCGACTGTAAGAGGAGACGTTCACGATATTGGAAAAAATCTTGTAGACATTATTCTTTCAAACAATGGGTACAAAGTGGTAAATATCGGGATCAAGCAAACTATTAATCAGATTATTGACGCTGCAACCGAATCGAATGCTGATGCAATTGGTATGAGCGGATTGCTTGTGAAATCTACAGTGATTATGAAGGAAAACCTCGAGGAGCTGACTTCGCGTGGTTTAGATCAAAAATGGCCGATTGTTCTTGGTGGCGCGGCCCTTACTCGTGCTTATGTTGAGCAGGATTTGGCTTCGCTATTTCCAGGAGAAGTTCGTTATGCGAGAGATGCTTTCGAAGGTCTCAAACTGATGGATATTCTCATGGCAATAAAGCGTGGAGAGCCAGATGTTCAATTACCGCCATTGCGTGAACGCCGAGTGAAAGCAGTAACCCGTGAAGAAATATCACACGAGGTTGACACACGAAGAAGTGATGTCGCAATTGATATTGATATTCCAACACCACCATTTTGGGGGAGTCGTATTGTGAAAGGAATTCCACTTGCCGAATATTCAGGAATGTTGGATGAACGCGCCTTGTTTGTAGGTCAATGGGGGCTTAAATCCAATCGTGGCGAATATGAAGCGATGGTTGAATCTGAAGGCCGCCCACGCCTGCGATCCTTACTGAATGAAAGTTTGTCCAAAGGTTGGTTGAACGCCGCTGTTGTCTACGGATATTTTCCTTGCGTGAGTGAAGGCAATGATTTGATCATTCTCGAACATGAAGGGCCCAAAAAAGGAACCGAAAGAGTGAGATTTACCTTCCCGCGACAATCGAGAGATCGCAGACTTTGCATTAGTGATTATTTCGCCTCGAAAGATTCTGGGAAAACAGATGTTGTGGCGTTCCACGTTGTCACTATGGGCAATGAAGTGAGTGGTGCGACGGCAAAACTATTCGATGCCAACGCATATCGTGAATATCTGGAATTGCACGGATTATCAGTTCAACTTACTGAGGCCTTGGCTGAACATTGGCATGCGCGTATCCGTGAAGAATTATCAGTCAGAAATGATGATTCTTCGGATTTACAAGGGATTTTGGATCAAGGCTATAGGGGGTCTCGTTATTCTTTTGGTTACCCAGCTTGCCCCGATCTTGAACAACAAGTCCAATTATGCGAACTTCTCCAACCCTCCAGAATTGGGGTAGAACTTTCTGAAGAATTCCAGTTACATCCAGAACAATCTACGTCGGCCATCATTGTTCATCACCCTGAAGCTAAATATTTCAACGCGGGTTGATAGTTCAGTGAATTGAATAAGCTACCGTTTTTTGATGCAGTTTTATTCGATATGGATGGAACTTTGGTCGATTCTGAACCCATTTGGTTGGAATCTGAGATAGAACTCATGGATAGGTTCGGTTATCTCTGGACCTCGAAAGATCAGGCGTTTTGTTTAGGTGGTCCATTAAACAGAGTGGGCGATTATATGAATCAGCTTGCTGGCAATACGAAAGATGCAGATTATTTTGTTACTGAACTTGTAAACCTTATGGTGGCTAAAATGGAGGCAGGAGCTGGATTGATGAACGGAGCTCTCGAAATTCTTTCATTTGTTAGAGATCAAGGAGCTAAAACGGCTTTGGTTTCTGCGAGCCCGAGGAAACTAATGGATGCAGTTTTGAAATCTATAACACCCGTGAGTTTTGAATTAACAATATCAAGCGATGATGTGCAATATCCAAAACCTTCTCCGGAAAGTTATATAAAGGCTGCCCATTATTTGGGCGTCCATCCGAAAAATTGTCTAGTTCTCGAAGACTCGCTGACAGGCGTACAGTCGGCAGTAGAGAGTGGCGCGTACGTCATTGCCCTTCCACATTTAGTTGCCATCAAGGAATCAGAGCGTGTAAAAGTTTTTGATTCGTTGAGCGACCTAACTCCTGAAGTTCTACTATCGTTGCGAACACATTGGTAGAACTACGCTGTGTGCGCCGGGCAAATTGGCTTAAATGAACACCAATCGCATAGTCGCGAAGGTTTAGTCGGCCAATAATTTTTATCCATAGCGTCACTGATCTCTTGACCGATTTGCAGCAATTTCTTTTCAGTGGATATGAGCGCATTCTCGTTCGGCACGTTTTTAATGACGTTGCCATTCCCAAGATAAATCAACTGTAAAAGCTTTGGTATCACACCGTGACTTCGCCAATAAATGAGTGCATAAATACGTAATTGGAAAAATGCTTTATCTTCCCACCCAGGTTTAGGAGATTTCCCTGTTTTATAGTCAACAATTCTTACCTCGCCAGTAGGTGCTATATCCAAACGGTCTATATATCCGTGTAAGTAGAACTCTTGTGTTAAATCCATTTCCACATGAATTTCGCGAAAAGTTGGTTCAAATTCAGCGGGTTTTTCGAGAGTGAAATATGTGCTCAAGAGAGCGCTCACGCGATCTTTCCACTCTTTTTCGTTGACTACGAGCGCACCAAGTTCAGGCTTTGATTCCATTTGTGCTTGCCAACGAGAATCTATGAGCGATTGGGCTTTGAGCAAATTCCGCTCTGAAGCAACGGATTCGAAAAGGTCATGCAGAATGCTGTGGACCAACGTGCCACGTTCGGCATCCAAACTTATCGATTCTGGAAGTTGATCAATCACACGGTACTTGTACAACATCGGGCAATTGGTGAAATCACCAACTCGACTGGGGGAAAGCCGTATTTGGTCCATAGGCGCAGGCTACTCCGCATTTTTCCATCCAACTCGCCTAAGATGCTCTCGTGTCGACTCCAGGATATTTCAGCGAAGGTGACCGCATTCAATTGACGGATCCCAAAGGGAAGTTATACAGCTTCACCATCACTGCAGGTAAAGAATGGCACACACATAAAGGCTGGGTTGTTCATAATGATTTGATTGGATTACCTGAAGGAAGTGTGATCGCAACAAGCGCCGGTTTGCAATTTACTGCCTTTAAGCCCTTGCTAGCAGATTACGTTTTATCGATGCCACGTGGTGCAACGATTGTTTACCCAAAGGATGCAGCGTTAATTATTGGTTTTGCTGATATTTATCCCGGAGCAAGAGTTTTAGAAGCGGGCGTGGGCAGCGGCGCGCTTACATTGTCGCTACTACGAGCCGTCGGCTCACAAGGATTCGTTCATTCAGTTGAGCGCAGAGAAGAGTTCGCATCTAACGCTACAGGCAACGTACATAGTTATTTCAATGGTGTTCCCGAGAACTGGAAGCTGACTTTAGGTTCACTGCAAGATCAAGAAGTCGATGCAGATTACGATCGCGTAATCTTAGACATGCTTGCTCCATGGGAGTGTGTTGCGCTCAGCAGTAGAGCGCTTCGACCAGGGGGAGTACTTCTCGCTTATGTTGCAACTACCACACAATTATCAGCGATGGCTGATGCAATAAAAGCTGATTGCAATTTCACAGAACCTGAAAGTTCAGAATCTCTCGTACGCGGCTGGCATCATGATGGTTTAGCTGTGCGTCCACAACATCGAATGATCGCCCACACAGGGTTCCTCATTCAAACACGCAGAATGGCTCCCGGTGTAGAAGTATTGCAACGCCGCCGGAGACCTTCGAAAGGCGCGTACGGTGTCCTCCCGGAAGAGTGAGAGGCTCATAAATCTCACCATCGCTTTATTGGCTACAAAACGTTTTCTCACTAAGGATGAAATTTTTCGCACCATTGAAGGATATGAAGGTAACGCCGAAGCCAAAGAACGAATGTTCGAACGGGACAAAGAAGATTTACGTTCTCTCGGTATTTCCATTAAAGTTGGTGAATTAGATCCGCTGTTCAATGACGAATCTGGTTACCGAATCACCCCAGAATCTTATGTTCTCAATTTAGGCGAACTCAACGGATCTGATATTGCTCTTCTTTCTCTTGCAACCGATGCGTGGCGTGATGTTGCTTTTAGTGAATGGGGACTATCAGCGCGGCTAAAACTCGCTTCCTTGGGAATAGATTCAGATTATCAAGACATCCCTGCAATAGCACCTCATATTCCCATTAATAATCCCAATTTTTCCTTACTAGTCAAAGCCATTGCAGAATCTAGAGAAGCCTCTTTTGAATATTTGTCACTTGAAATGTCTGTAGAAAACAGAAAAATCAATCCTTACGGAATAAGCAATCGATATGGAGCGTGGTACGTAGTTGGTTTAGATATCGAGAAAAATTCCTTAAGAACATTCAGACTCGATCGTATCGTCGGTGAAGCAAGGGTCGCGAAAGTCGAGTCAACTTACGAGATACCTCAAGATTTCAACGTTGCAACCTTTCTTGACGAAAATCTTTTTTCCGGATCGGAAACTGCCACGCTACTCATACGAAAAGGTAAAGGCAGCCAACTGAGATCACGTTCGAATTCAACAATAGACCAAGGCGAATTTGACGAATGCAGTATTTCATTTTCCAACCAGGATTCGTTCGCCGACCTGATCTTGTGGCACGGAGATGACGTTGTCGTGAATAAACCGTTAGATCTCCGAAAAACTGTTATTTCCAGATTAGAACAGTTAGTCGCCAGCCATGACTAAACCTAATGCGGGACTACTTCGCACCTCTCGTTTATTGAATTTGGTGCCGTACCTAGTTTCTCACCAAGGAATTGACCTCGAAACACTTTCGAAGAGATTTGCAATCACTGAAGAAGAATTGCTTGAAGATCTCAACACCCTCTGGATGTGTGGTCTTCCCGGTTACACGCCGTTAGAGCTTATGGATCTCGCGTTTGATTCAGGTTTCGTCACTATCCGAAATGCGGATGAACTACAAAACCCCAGAGCGCTAAATAATGAAGAGGTAGTAGTGCTTCTCATGGGGTTGGACTATTTACGTGGGCAGCTAGTTGAGGGAAATAGCGATATAACGGCGGCAATAGATGAATTGGTTACCAAGCTAGCCGCTACCTTGAAAGGATTTGTAAAGAACAATCTTTCGGCACAAGTTTCCGTATCTGCAAAAATCAGAGATACGATTTTGAGCGCCATTCATTCACAATCAACTGTAGTTATTGAATATCATTCGCCCGCACAAGATGAGATTTCACAAAGGGTGGTGCATCCAGTTGATATTTTTTCTTCCGACGATAATGAATACATCGAGGCTTTTTGCGAGCAGTCTCAGGATTATCGAACATTCCGACTTGATAGAATCACTACAGCTCACATGTCTGAGTCCGTCCTATCCAAAATAGCCCCGAAGATAAATCTTGTGCAAGAAAAACTGACATTTGAAATATTGTTATTGGCACGCGAGCGAGATATCTGTGAAAGATTGCACATCACTTCCTTTAACCACGATGAAAATCTTTCCCGTGCAGTCATGGTTGAGGGCTACAGCCAAAATTGGCTTATTCGAGAAATTATGAGCCTGGGCGGTTCCTGCGTTCTAACCCATCCGCTCGACGTCCGCGAACGCATAAAATCACGGGCCGAGAATGCCTTAAGGACTTATCAAAGGCCCTAAGGCAAGCCCAACAGAAATCTTCAATGATTCTAAGGTAGCGTTAGGCTCGAAGCTACGTGGAGTTCTTTACGCAAATGGAGGCTGATTGACATGTTTTTGAAAGAGCCAAGCCACATCATTCTATTGCTCGTCGCCATCGTGTTACTTTTTGGTGCAAAACGTCTTCCAGATTCTGCACGATCTATAGCACGATCACTCAAAATTTTTAAAAGTGAACTTAAGGATTCAAGCGACCCCGAACGTAAACCCTCGGATGAAAGCGGCACGGAGAAGTAATTTCTGATGTCGACCCCAATCGGCGGTCGAATGCCGCTCTTAGAACACCTTCGTGAATTTAGAAGAAGGTTAATTTTCGCGTGCGTCGCGATTTTAGCCGTATCGTTTGTAGGCTGGTTTTATTACAACCCCATTATCAGCGCCCTAGCAAAACCAGTCTGTGATCTTTCGTTAGCGCAACAACAAGGAACCAGTCACTGTGGGGCTCTCTATATAAATGGAATCTTAGGGCCGCTCAATTTACAAATTAAGGTCGCGCTCTTGGTTGGAGTCATTATCTCCGCGCCCTTTTGGCTCTTTCAGATGTGGGCTTTCATTGCGCCTGGTTTACATCGTAAAGAAAAACGCAATTCCATATTTTTTCTACTCTCAGCGACGCCTTTTTTCGCTGCCGGAGCGTATTTAGGGTATTTAATTTTGCCAGTCGCTGTGAAAGTTCTTATCGGTTTCACACCTAGTTCTTTATCTAATTTAGTTCGGTTCGATGATTATCTTGATTTCGTATTAAGGGTCATACTTCTTTTTGGATTAGCCTTCGAACTTCCTGTTTTCCTTGTTGCTCTTAACTTGGTCGGGTTTATTTCCGGACGAGCGATATTGAAACCGTGGCGAATGTGGATTTTTGGAATCGTATTGTTCACCGCTGCATTCACTCCCACAGGCGATCCTTTAACTATGTGCCTACTGGCACTCCCTCTCTGCTCCTTTTATCTCATGGCTGGCTGCATTGCTTTATTGGTGGACCGTAAAAGGTTAAAGAAAACACTTACGGCATGAGTTTCTAATGTGGGGCATCGTGATTAACCCTGTCGCAGGACGAGGGCAGGGAGCAATATCCGGAGCAAAAGTTTGCTCTCTCTTAAAAAATGAAGAAATTCCCTACGAGATAATTTCCGGAACAACTGCAATAAGCACTTCAGAACGTCTCCGACTTTTTTTGGAACGTTCCGCAGGTATTGAAGGAATTATTGTCGTTGGGGGAGATGGCTTAGTACATCTCGTTTTACAACAGATTGCCAGCAAATCTATCCCTTTTTTGGTTATCCCCGCCGGAACTGGAAATGATTTCGCTCGAACTCTGGGTTGGTTGCCCAATGAATCGAATTTCGAGAGAAACCTTTTAACAACAGCTCTGAAAGAGCAGCCGACATACATTGATCTAGGTTTAGTAGATAGTGAATGGTTTGGAGCAATTCTCTCGACTGGATTTGATTCGATCGTCAATGAAAAAGCGAACGCGATGAAATGGCCAAAGGGACCTATGAAATACAATGTTGCGATGCTTCAAGAAATTATTAAATTCCGTCCACGACGTTATTCAATAACTCTCAAGGATCAACACATAGACACCGAAGCTATGTTGATAGCTATAGGTAATGGTCGTTCTTATGGGGGAGGAATGAAAGTATGTCCGGACGCGTCTTTGAAAGATGGTCTTTTTGACATCATGATTCTCAAACCAATAAGCACTGTAGAGTTTCTTAAGGTTTTCCCCAAGGTTTACAGCGGATCTCATACTGATCATTATGCCGTTGAGTTTTATCGTAGTTCGAGAATCCAGATAGAAGCCGAAGCGGTTGCATATGCTGACGGCGAAAAAATTGGAAGCCTACCAATCGTTGCAGAGTGCGTTCCAGAAGCCGGACTCACATGGATGCGATAAAAAGTCCGGCGGAACGTTTTAGTGATTCTAAGAGGAGGGCCATATTTCCTCAAACAAGGATCTTCTCGGAGTCGTTCCCTTTTGCCTTTGATGATTTCCAAATAAAGGCTTGTCAAAGCGTTGAATCTGGGAAAGGAGTGCTTGTTGCTGCCCCGACTGGCGCAGGAAAGACTGTTGTGGGGGAATTCGCAGCGTTTCTAGCTCTTGATCAAGGACGTAAATGTTTTTATACAACGCCGATAAAGGCGCTTTCCAATCAAAAATATTTCGAATTCGTGAAGAAATTTGGAGAGGATAAAGTCGGATTACTCACTGGTGATACAAGTATTAACTCTGAAGCTGATATTTTGATCATGACAACCGAAGTTCTTCGAAATATGCTGTATGCAAACTCTCATACTCTTACCAAATTGGGTTTTGTTGTTATGGATGAAGTTCATTACCTTGCAGACAAGTTCCGTGGCGCTGTATGGGAAGAAGTCCTCATTCATCTGATGGAAAGTGTGCAGGTCATTTCGTTATCAGCAACCGTTTCCAATGCCGAGGAGTTCGGAGATTGGCTACAAACCATTCGTGGCGACACAGATGTCATTGTGACTGAAGTCCGCCCCATACCCCTTTATCAGCACGTTTTAATAGACAACGCCATGATCGATCTTTTCGTCGATAACGGCAGCGTGAATCCAGAGATCCTACGCAGGGAACGCGAAGCGCTGAAACGTACGCGAACTCCGAGGCACCAACGCAGCAGTTGGGGTCACGAATCACAACGCCTAGATAGACCCGAAATTGTTGAGTTGTTGCAAAGAGAATCATTATTGCCGGCCATAACGTTCATTTTTTCGCGCGTCGGCTGCGACTCCGCAGTGAGCCAATGCCTTAGAGCCGGAGTACGCCTCACAACATCGGATGAACGTAAAGAAATACGTGCCACCGCTTTGGCGTATACGAAAGAGTTAGCGGAAGAAGATTTAGAGGTGCTGGGGTTTGATAATTGGCTAGAAGCGCTAGAGCGAGGTGTAGCTGCTCACCATGCTGGTCTACTGCCAACTTTTAAGGCAGTTATAGAAGATCTCTTCCAGCGAGGATTAGTTAAGGCCGTATTCGCTACAGAAACATTGGCCCTTGGCATAAACATGCCCGCCAAAACTGTCGTATTAGAAAAGCTCGTGAAATGGAATGGTGAAGCGCATGTTCCCGTAACACCAGGTGAATACACACAACTTACCGGTAGAGCGGGTAGACGCGGAATAGATATTGAAGGTAATGCAGTGGTCCAATGGTCACCAACAGTTGATTCAGCAACGGCCGCAGGATTGGCAAGCACTCGAACCTATCCTTTAAAGTCTTCTTTCACGCCAACGTATAACATGTCAATTAATCTTATCAATCGTTTCGGCAGGGAACGAGCCCGAGGTTCCTTGGAATCATCCTTTGCACAATTTCAAGCGGACAGAGCAGTTGTCGGCCTCAATCGACAGATCAAAAAGAACGCCCTAGTAATCTCGGAATTCGAAAGCAATATTAAATGCCATCTAGGTGATTTTTTAGCGTATTCCAAAATTCGCAGAGAAATTAAGGAAACGGAAGTTTTACTCTCGAAGCGACAGGCGAAAAAGGGTTTTGATTCGAAACAGAGGGCACATTTAGAAAATGAACTCAACGATTTACGAAAGGGTTTACGATCTCACCCATGTCATGGCTGTAATGATCGAGAAACTCACGCGCGTGTAGCTGAGAAAGCTAACAGACTTCATCGGGAGAACGATGGTTTGCAGGCGAGAGTGGATAATCGAACACACGTTATTGCTCGCACATTCGATCGCGTTTGTGATGTTCTCAACGAATTGGAATATATTGAAGGAGAAAAAACACTCCCACAAGGCGAAATCCTTGCAAAAATTTATGCCGAGTCAGACCTTTTACTCACGGAAGCGATTAGATTGGGTATTTTGAATTCGCTGTCACCAAGTGAACTCCTCAGCGTTGTTTCAAGCGTGACTTTCCAGTCGCGATCTTCGGAAACATTAGCGCCTCGAATCCCGAGCGGTAATGTGCAAGAGGCACTTTCACAGATTGCTAAGTTATGGGTCAAGCTCGATGCGATTGAATCTCGCTACGAAGTATCAACCCAAAAAGAACCTGATTTTGGTTTTTGCTGGATTGCATTCAGATGGGCCAACGGACATAGCCTCAATAACGTTTTGCGAGGAAGTGATCTTTCCGTGGGAGATTTCGTTCGATCTACCAAACAACTCATTGATCTTCTCAATCAAATAGCATCAGCAAGTGATCTTTTGCGTGAGAAATGTAAAGTTGGTATGAAATCCTTGGATAGGGGAGTAGTTGCATTTATGAGTGGCGCGCTATGACATTAATGCTGCTCGACAGCGCTTCACTTTGGTATCGCGCTTACTACGGAATGCCGGACACGCTAGTTGCTCCCGATGGAACGCCAGTCAATGCAGTACGTGGATTTTTAGACATGACCGCGAAATTGATCGGGCAATATAAACCTCAGCGTTTAGTTGCTTGTATCGAAGGAGATTGGAGACCTACTTGGCGAGTTGCTCTGTATCCAGATTACAAAGCAAACCGTATAGATGAAGATGGCGACGAAGAGGAACCTGACACTTTAGCGCCGCAAATTCCCATTTTATTGGATGTTATTGATGCATTTGGAATCACTGTAATCGGCATAGATGACTACGAAGCAGATGATGTAATGGCCTCCTTTGCGGTGCAAGAAAAAGGTCCAGTCCGGATTGTCACGGGCGACCGCGATCTTTTTCAAATGGTCGATGATTCTCGAGATGTAAAAGTGGTGTATCTGGCAAAGGGACTAGCTCAGCATGATTTAGTGAATAAGAAATGGATTGCTGACAAGTATCAAATCCCTGGGGATCGATACGATATTTTCGCGATGTTTAGGGGAGACCCTTCTGATGGCCTACCCGGAGTGAGAGGTATCGGCGAAAAAGGTGCCGCACTTATCGCGAACCATTTTGATACTCCGCAGAGCGCTCTTGAAGGTGCAATCAATGCACACCCAGCGTTGTCACCAAATCTATGTAAAAAAATTATTGAAGGTAGGGAGTATTTATCTATCGCCCCCACACTTGTCCATTGCGTAACGGATCTTTCGCTGCCTCAGGTTAATCTCAATGTTCCGACAAAACCGGCTACTCTGGATCACCTCTATCAACTCAAAGATCAACATGGACTTGGAGCTAGCATCGACCGTTTGATTGCTGCTCTACAATGGTAATTGCATACATAGTTGCAGGTGCTCTTCTCTATTCTGGTGGATACGCTCCAATCTCGATGTGGTTCTTACCAGCAATTGGAATCGCCTTCTTTGTAGCAGTGCTGCAGAAAGAATCTTTACTTCGACGCTTGTTATATATTTTTCTATTCGGAATCATTGCAAACGGAGTTATTTTACATTGGACATCCACATATGTGGGTGCTGTACCTTGGCTATTACTTACTACTTTGGAAACCACTTTTCTACTGCCGTTGGCACTGATTTTTCCACTTCAAAAATGGCGCTATTTTGCTTTTCCCTCGGTCTGGGTGCTGATGGAGTTTTTCGAATCACGTTTTCCTTTCGGGGGATTTGGTTGGACAAGGATCGGATTTTCGCAGGCAGATTCGCCTTACAAATCAATTGCAAGTGTTGCAGGCGTCGCAGGGTTATCTTTCGTAACAGTTCTTCTCGCTCTTGTTTTCCATTTTCTTACCCGAAGGAAGTATCGAACTAGCTTGACTATCTTTGGATTCACTTCACTAACAGTTCTCATCTCAATGGCGCTCTTGCCGATGCAAGGACCACGAACCATTAACGTCTTAGCAATTCAAGGGGGAGTACCTAAACTCGGCTTGGAATTCAACGCCCGGGCCGCACAGGTATTCCATAACCACTTAAACGAAACATACCTTGCCTTAAAAAACGGCAAGGTTAAACCAGACCTCATTGTGTGGCCTGAAAATGCTGTTGATGTGGATCCCTTCACGAATGCAGATGTACGTAATGCCATCGACGTTCTAGTATCGAACGAGAATATCCCGATAATTTTGGGCGCAGTAAAAACATTCGGTTCTCATTATCAGAATGTTTCTATTTTATGGGATCCTCATACCGGGCCTTCGAGTATCTACATCAAGAATCATCTCACTCCATTTGGGGAGTACATACCTTTGCGGAGCTGGGCTAAGAATTTTTCACCCCTCGTGAATGATGTGACGGATTTTTCACCAGGTCGCGAAATACAGATACATCGCATTGCAGGTGTGCATGTAGGACCGGTTATTTGTTTCGATTTGATCGATGATCAACTTTTGCGTAAAACCGCAATAAGGTCTGATATCTTGGCAGTTCAGACTAACAACGCTACATTCGGAACTAGTCCGCAAAGCAAGCAGCAACTAGCGATTGCTCGTGTCCGAGCGATAGAGCATCAAAAAAGCATTGTTAGTATCTCCACCTCCGGCGTTAGCGCATTTATAGATAACCTGGGCAATATCGAACAGGAAACAGATCTCAATACATCAGCAGCTATCGGTGCCAAAATTTCACTTCAGAACGGTACTTCGATAAGCGACAGGCTTGGAAACAGGGTAGAAGCCGTTTTGATCTTCATCCCAACGCTACTGTGGTTTATAGTTAGACGCATGAGGGCAAAATAATATGAACCCACTCGTCATTATTCCTACCTACAATGAATCTCAATCTATTACAGAAGTGATAGATGGTTTATTATCTTTACGTGAGAACGTAGAAATTTTGGTGGTGGATGACAATTCGCCAGATGGAACTGCACAATTGGTGGCAGCAAGAGGTATACCAAGAATTCATCTTCTCTCGCGTGAAAGTAAAACTGGTTTAGGCGGCGCTTATCGCGCCGGCTTCCTTTGGGCCTTGAGCAAGAAACGATTCAGCCATGTCGTCACCATGGACGGTGACGGTTCTCATCGTGCAATTGATTTGTCTCTCATGTTATCCAAGGCAGAAACAGTTAATTCTGTTGTTTTCGGTACTCGATGGATGCCCGGTGGTGCGATCATCAATTGGCCTAAAAGTCGCCAATTTCTTTCCAAAGCTGGCACTCGATATGCGAAATTCGCTCTCAAAATTGATTTACGAGACCTTACAGGCGGATTTCGCGTTTATCCCATTTCTCTTTTAGAAGATCTAAACATTTCATTGATTCAATCTGAAGGTTATTGTTTTCAAATCGAAATGGCTCGCGCTTGCGTAGCCCACGGAAATATTCTTATCGAATCACCGATTACTTTTGTCGAAAGAGTCTCGGGAGTATCGAAGATGAGCAGATCTATTGTTGTGGAAGCGCTGTGGCGGGTAAGCGTCTGGGGTTTCATGCGTAGGTTCGGTAATAACGCCGATAAGTTACATTATGTAAAGTAGTTACCCCTGAAATGCGCTCACTACTACCCTAAAACCTATTCGTAATCAGAAATTGGCAGACAAGCGCAGACTAAATTCCGATCGCCGAATGCACCATCGATGCGACCAACCGGAGGCCAATACTTCATTCGCGAACCAATAGATTCACCCGCAACTAAACCATCTAAAGCAACAGGATATCCGCCTTTTTCACGGCTGTACTCACGATGCCATTGATTAGAAACCACAGAAAGTGCTGTATGAGGTGCATGGCGCAGTGCGCTGGCTTCGATGGCAACTTTGCCATCTATGACCTCTTGAATCTCGTCACGAATCGAAATCATCGCGTCAATAAACCGGTGGACTTCCCTGATGTCTTCAGATTCAGTTGGTTCAATCATCAACGTTCCCGCTACCGGGAAAGACATTGTTGGTGCGTGGAAACCGTAATCCATCAATCTCTTTGCAATGTCATCGACTGTTACACCCGAATCTTTAGTTAATCCACGAATATCGAGAATGCACTCGTGTGCAACTCGACCATTAGCTCCTGTATAAAGAATTGGGTAAGCACCTTGCAATCGTGCTGCAATGTAGTTGGCAGACAAAATTGCTGTTTGGGTTGAATGGGTTAATCCATGTCCCCCAAGTAAACGAATGTACGCCCACGAAATAGGCAAGATGCTCGCCGATCCAAATGGAGCTCCAGAAATTGGGCCAGGTCCAGTTGTAGGTCCCGCTAAAACGTTCATCGGATGATTGGGTAAAAATGGCGCAAGATGCGCGCGTGCAATGACAGGGCCGACTCCAGGGCCTCCTCCACCATGCGGAATAGCAAAAGTTTTATGCAAGTTTAAGTGCGAAACATCAGCCCCAAATTTTCCAGGCTGTGCAACACCAACCAAAGCATTCAAATTAGCGCCATCTACGTACACCTGACCGCCTGCCTCATGAATGAGAGCGCATATTTCTGAAACTGCCGTCTCGAATACTCCGTGCGTTGATGGATACGTGATCATTAACGCAGCAAGTGCGTTTCCATGCTCTGCAATCTTTTGTTTGATGTCATCTATAGAAACATTCCCATTCTCGTCACACTCAATCACTACCACTTTCATACCAGCCATCACAGCTGAAGCGGCATTAGTTCCGTGTGCACTTGATGGAATCAAGCAAATCTTGCGGTTCTGATCACCGCGGGAATCATGGTAATTGCGAATTGCAAGCAGTCCAGCAAACTCCCCCTGGCTACCAGCATTTGGTTGCAGCGATACTGCGTCATAACCCGTGATTGCTACTAACCAGTCCGATAGTTGTTGAATTAACTTACGTGTTCCAATGTTTTGTTCTGCGGGTGCAAAAGGGTGTAACGATGAAAACTCTGGCCACGTGACCGCTTCCATCTCTGTCACAGAGTTTAATTTCATTGTGCAGGAACCGAGCGGAATCATTGTGCGATCCAGCGCCAAATCCTTATCCGCCAAATTTCGCAGATAGCGCATCATTCCCGTTTCGCTGTGATTGGTATTGAACACTGGATGCGTGAGGTATTTACTGTCACGTAAGAATTTCGCTGGAATCTTCTCCCCTGAAGCGTCCTTAACGCCCAAAATTGCTAAGACATCAGCGAAGAGTTCCTCGGTGGTCTGCTCATCGAAAGAAATTCTCAGTTCTGTATCGCTCACCTTTGCGAAATTTATTCCCTTGGCTTCGGCTTTTCTATGAATCGCTTGAGCATCATCAACAACAATATGCACGGTGTCAAAAACCACATCTATTCTATTATTCGTAGCTGCATTCAAACGAGCTGCGAAATTATTAACTCGTTCTGCGATATCTTTCAATCCAACGGGACCATGCCACATTGCATAGAAAGCACTCATGTTCGCTAACAACACTTGAGCGGTACAAATATTTGAAGTTGCCTTATCTCGGCGAATATGTTGTTCACGAGTTTGCAACGCTAAACGAAATGCCGGCTTACCTGTTGCATCAATACTTTGCCCTACAAGTCGTCCCGGGATCGAACGTTCAAGACCAGTTCGGACCGCTAGGAATCCGGCATGTGGTCCACCAAATCCCATAGGCACACCAAAACGTTGGGCAGTCCCAACTGCGATGTCAGCGCCCCACTCCCCCGGAGCTTTCAAGATGGTTAATGCTAAAAGATCAGTTGCCGCGATGACGAGAGCTTCACGAGAGTGCGCGTAATCAGCAAAACTGGAGTAATCGATAACAGTTCCCGTTGTATCCGGGTACTGGAGAAGTGCCCCAAAAAATTCACCCGCATATCCGTCTCGTACAACATGACCTGAATCCACCTCCACCACCGTGATTCCGAGTGGCTTTGCGCGTGTAAGGACTACCGCCTTGGTTTGTGGGTGCACATGTTCTTCAATCAAAAATACCGCGTCATCGCTCAATGTGGATGCACGGCGAGCAAGTGTCATCGCCTCGGCAGCAGCTGTACTTTCATCCAACATTGAAGCATTTGAGATATTAAGAGCGGTTAACTCGCACACCATAGTTTGAAAAGCAAAAAGGGCTTCTAGTCGACCTTGTGAAATTTCAGGTTGATACGGTGTGTAAGCGGTATACCACGATGGATTTTCCAAAACATTTCTTTTGATAACCGGCGGCACGATGGTTCCGTAATAACCAGTACCGATTAATGACGAGAAAACTCTATTTTCAGCAGCGATTGATCGCAATTCCGCGATTACTTCGACTTCGCTCTTTCCACTTTCAATCGCACCTTCAATAACACCTGTAATCGCAATATTTGCGGGCACTACATCTTTAATGAATAACTCTAGATTTGGATATCCCAACGCTTGAAGCATTGTGGCTTCATCTACAGAGGTTGGTCCTATATGACGATCTTCGAACGAACGACTCATAGCGATTCCTCATCCTGTCAAAAGCCTCTCGCCTAGAAGTGCGAGTGCAGGAGAAGAATAATGTGAATTAAGCGCCTTTGCGCTTTCTACGTTCTGCGAGTTCATCACTGTCGAGGCTCGCATCACTGACAACAGCTTTGCCGTTGATCTCGCCTTGTAACGTTGCCAGTGAGCCTTCAACTTCGCTCCAGACTTTACCTACTGCGATACCAAAGACTCCTTGGCCACCAGCGAGCAAGTCAATTATTTGGTCAGGACTTATGCATTCATAAATTGAAGCGCCATCACTCATAAGTGTGATCGCTTCTAGTTCGCGAACTCCCCGTTCACGCAAATGGTTAACAGCTGTGCGAATGTTTTGAAGCGATACACCCGCATCGAGAAGGCGCTTAACAATTTTTAACACCAGAATGTCCCGAAAACCATAAAGTCTCGACGAACCAGATCCCATAGCTATGCGAACGCTAGGTTCCACCAAACCAGTTCTTGCCCAGTAATCTAATTGACGATAAGAAATACCGGCTGCAGCACAAGCTGTTGCGCCGCGATATCCGATCTCTGCGTTCTGTTCGTCCATGGGGGGAACTCTTTTCTACCGGGGAATGGGATAAGAGTAGAAGGAGACATCGTCCCAATCAATGACCGACACGTCTTTCAACCTCAAGTAGAGGTTAACGGTTTCTACGCCTGCCACGGAGGGCAAAGAGGTAGCTAGCCATAAAGAATGCGATCACGGCGCAGAGGGCACATTTGGAAACGGTCCAGTCTGATGGGCTGATCACCGCAAGAACGAGGCCGAGCAAAGAAGAAAATGCCATAGCGGAAGCAGTTTGCCGTAAGCCCCGCTCGCCTCCAAAAGAAGCAATCAATGGTGCCAACACGGCAATAACAAGCATCGATAAACCTAGGGCGCGTAACGCCCACAGAAATCCGGGAGTGATATCGGCTGCCCTAAAACCGACAAAGGAAGCCACTGCTGAAGGTTTTGCCAGTAATGCAAGAGCTGCGACAAATGCCAACGTTGCACCTGCACGAAGGGTGAGCGCTACGCGATGTACCAACATTGGATGAAGGTAACTCCACAATGTGCCTTGCGTCTATAGCCCCAGGAAAAGAATTAGGAAAGAAAATCCTCGGGATTGATCTGATCCAAAAATTCTTTGAATTTTTCTACTTCCTCATTTGCGGCAGTTGCGCCCTGCTCGGGAATCTCAATCCCCGCTTCATCGAGGAGAAGTGATGTTGTCCAGATAGCCGTGTCCGTGCGCAGAGCCAGAGCTATGGCATCTGAGGGACGTGCTGAAATTTCTACCTTCTCCCCTTGCACATCGTGCATAATCAAATTCGCGTAAAAAATACCATCTTCAACTTTGATCACGTGAACAGCGCTGAGAACCCCATTCAATCCATCAAGAATATTTTTCATCAAGTCGTGCGTCAGCGGCCGCGGTGGGTCAACTCCTTGTTGGGCGAATGCAATAGCCGTTGCCTCTACAGCTCCCACCCAAATCGGAAGAAACCGTGAACCGTCTATTTCTTTTAACAAAACGATGGGTTGATTGGAAGGCATCTCCACCCGCACCCCAACTACTTCAAGGGCAATCATCGTTTTAGCGGAGTCGATGCAATCCCCCGCGAACGAGAGATGCATGTAAACGAATCGAGAGAGATGCAATTTCGCGCTGAACTTCCTCAGCACGCGCTTTGGCTTCTGTACTCTTTTGACGAACTAACGGAGTGATGACTTGCTCAATTAAACCGATTTCTCGATCTGCAGCAGATTTAAATGAACGTAAATGTCTAGGTTCAATTCCAAATCCAGCCATTTCAGCAACTGCTCTTGCAATCGCCAAAGCATCCCCGTCGTAATGTCTCCCTCTTGGAGCTATCAATCCGTAAGATTCAAGTTCGACCAATTGCTCATCTGTAACCCCAGATGACGTGAGAAGCTCTTCGCGAGACAGTCTCATATCGCTGCTTTGTCCAAAACTTGCAGGCGCTAATTCGCCATCAACAGTTGCAAGGCGTGGAGTTGGAGCCCCGCCTGCGTTTTGCGCAGGTTGTAAACCGCGGTCAAGCGCATCCAGATTTTCCTTAATTACTCGCAAAGGCAAATATTGATCCCTCTGTGCAAGTAATACGTAACGCAATCTCTCTAAATCAGTGTTCGTGAATTTACGGTAGCCAGACGGAGTGCGCTGTGGCTCGATGAGACCTTCAGATTCGAGGAATCGAATTTTTGAAATTGTTATGTCCGGGAAATCAGAACGTAACTTGCTCAGCACTTCTCCGATACTTAAATATGCGCGTGCTGGTACGGCCATTATTTTCCCCCAAAATAGAGCATATGGAATTTACCAATTTGAATTTCATCGCCTGTCGCTAACGAAGATTCCATCACGGATGCATTGTTCACGTACGTACCGTTAAGACTTCCAGCATCTTGGACAATAAAAATTGAATCCTTTAGCGATATGTGTGCATGGTGGCGCGAAACTGTGACGTCATCTAGAAATACTTCGCTCTCGATAGATCTACCAATAGTCACACCGTCAGCGCCAACAAGGAATCGTGAACCCTTGCTAGGCCCACGATGCACTATGAGCATTGCAGTCCTTGGTCCGAGTAAGGCAAGAGTTTTACGATCGTCATCTGATAGCAATTCCAAGTTTTTCGAAAGATCGGGGGAAGCTTCTACAACTTGGCGAAGTCCTAAATGAAGGGTCGAGGTGAGATCTCTTTCCGGCTGTGATGCGACCATAAAGCGTTCCTCCTCAACATCAGGTTAAGGGTGACACTAGAGATTTAACGGTGCGCGGTCAAGCGGTAATTTCGCCATATTCCTGCGCAGAAAGTAAGCCTTCTGGCGCCGATGACACGGAAATCTCTGCCAGCCATCCCTGCCCATATGGCGCTGAATTAACCAATTCAGGGGCGGAGGTCAAAGCTGTATTGATGGCCGTAATCACTCCCGTAACAGGTGAGTAGATTTCGGAAACACTTTTAGTTGATTCCACTTCCCCACATACTCGTCCCGCCGTAACATTCTCCCCAATTTTTGGTAATTGAACGTAGACGATGTCCCCTAACGCGCTCTGTGCAAAATCAGTGATCCCAATACGTACGGTGTCTTGTGCAGGAAGGGACTCAACCCATTCGTGTTCCTTGGTGTACCGCAAACCAGCAGGAATATCTGACACAGTTCGAACTCCATTTCTGACAGAACCTCAACTAGGAGAAACCTATAGTTTCGAACTCCAAATTCCAAGAAGCGTTACGTCTAGGTTTAAAAGTCCTTTACCCGAGGGTGCGCGCGCGTTTTAATCCAGTACGGGCGTAGGTCCAACCTGTAGCCAGATATAGGGCAATCCCCCATAAGGCAAAACTCCAACCGATGATGAAACAGATAGTCCCGAAAAGCGATCTCTGTAAAGCAAGAAGTAAGAAAGGAAATGCATAGAGAAGATTAAAAGTAGCTGCCTTTCCCGCAAATGTTACGGTTAATAGAGTTTGCTTTCGTCTCTTCAAATCGATCGTAACAAGAGCTAAGAATAAATCCCGTCCAACAATCACCACAACAAGCCACAATGGAATCGCATCACGAATATAGAGAGCTATCAGAACCGCAAGTATGTACAGCCGATCGATCGTTGGGTCTGCAATTTCGCCGAATCGAGAAGTTTGATTCCAAGCCCTTGCAATTTTCCCATCAAAATAATCAGTCGCGCCACCGATACTTAACACCAGTACCGCCCAGATATCAGCATGAGGACCTAGTGCTAAATAGAGAAAAACAGGTATTCCGAGTGCTCTCATAAAAGTGAGCCCATTAGGAACCGTGAGCATCTTGGACATTCTTACTCTCGCTCGCGAACCCGTACAGCAACCTGCACTGGTGTGCCCGGGAAACCAAATTCCTCACGGAGGCGTCTTTCAATAAATCTACGATACGAAGCTTCAAGGAAGCCAGTGGTGAAAATGACGAATCTAGGTGGTGCAATTCCAGCTTGGGTGGCGTACATGATTTTAGGTTGTTTGCCACCGCGGACAGGTGGCGGGGTGGCGGCGATTAAAGTGCCCAAGAACGAATTCAAGCGACTTGTCGGAACTCTTCTCTCCCAACTACTTAGGGCAGTTCGCAAAGCCGGTGCTAGACGATCGCGGTGCCATCCCGTTTTCGCCGCCAAGTTCACACGTTGCGCCCATTCCACTTGATCCAAATGTCGTTCCACTTCTCGGTCTAAATAGTTAGCCCGATCCTCATCCATCAAATCCCATTTGTTCATCACAATAACCATGGCTTTCCCAGCTTCCTCAACCATGGTGATAATTCGCAAATCCTGTTCTGAAATAGGGACAGAAGAATCCAAAACCACCACTGCTACTTCACAACGTTCTAACGCGATCTGCGTTCGCAACGTGGCGTAGTAATCGGTACCGCTTTGTTGATTAGCTCTTCGTCTAATTCCTGCGGTATCGACAAATCTCCAGATCGACCCGCCTATCTCAATTAACTCATCGACGGGATCACGAGTCGTACCAGGTGCATCATCAACAAGGGACCTGTTCTGGCCAGCAAGAATATTTAACAAACTCGATTTACCAACATTCGGACGTCCAATCAGGGCCACACGTCGATATCCGTCCAGAACCTGCGCACCACCGACTTCAGGCAAAACCTCGGTTATACGATCTAACAAGTCGCCACTTCCCCGCCCGTGCAGAGCAGAAACAAAATGTGGTTCGCCCAAACCTAAATTCCATAGTGCGTGAGCTTCGGTTTCATCCGTTGGGCCATCAACTTTGTTCGCAATCAAAATAATTGGTTTCTTCATTTTGCGCAGCTCTTGAACCAGAACATCATCTTCGTCTAACGCGCCAACTTGCGAATCTACAACGAATAGCAGAACGTCGGCTTCCTGCATCGCAAGTTCAGCACTCAAGCTCACACCAATCGATATTCCATCTGGTTTTGATTCCCAACCGCCGGTATCCATCACCATGAAATCTCGACCGTTCCATGTACATTCATATGTGACACGGTCACGGGTTACTCCAGGAGTATCTTCAACAATTGCTTCTCTTCTGCCTAGAAATCTATTAATCAAAGTTGATTTTCCAACATTGGGGCGACCGAGTACGGCAACTATGGGCAATCCCAATAAACGACGTTCACGCAGTAGTTCCCAAACGCGTTCTGCTGTCTCTTCTAAATTAAGAGAAGTTGAATCAATTTCAATAGCGTCAGAAGCAATCGCTAGTGGCGAAGTAGGTCGTGTTGAATCAACATGATCACGTTGGGCTAGAGATCGGCTCACTTCATCTATTTGCGATTGATCTTGGCCTTCAGCGAGTTCAGCATCTCTACGAACAGCGCGAGCGTGTAAATCTGCTGTCAGAAAAATCTTTAACGGTGCATCTGGTGCAACAACTGTTCCAATATCCCGCCCTTCAACAACAATTCCTCTTTGTGCCCCAGCGATAATTTTGCGCTGAATAAGTAGAAGCGCTTCACGAATTTCGGGGAATGCACTCACTTCACTCACCCTATTAGTCACTTCAACTGAACGAATGTGCGTGGTTATATCTACATCACCGGCAAAAAGTTTGGCATTAGTTGGATCGCCAACAAATTTCAAAGGCGAGTCGGAGAGCGCTTCAAGAATTTGCTCCGCTTTTGTTAATTTCTTTTTGATTGCCAACCACGCAACGCCACGATACAGCGCACCGGTATCTAAATAATTCCAGTTAGCGCGCAAAGCAATCGACTTCGACGTACTTGATTTGCCTGCGCCACTGGGTCCGTCTATTGCTACAACGATACCCATAGTGGAGAGTCTACCTGCCTACTTGATGTTTACTTACGCGATTCATGGACGCTCCAACCACGAGAACCCAAATGTTGCGCCAAAATCGTTGCATCACCTTCGGATAGAGCAAGCGTAATCAACCCAGTGAATTGTCCAGGCGAATGTTCGATGGATAAATCTTCGATATTTACCTTTGCTTCTGCACATTCATGGAATAAAGCTGCAAGCTGACCTGGCTTGTCTTCAATGACGATTGGTAAGAAACTGTAATTGCGCAGAACTCCCCCATGTTTTCCAGGTATTCCTTTTCTGCCTTTTTTACCGTCTTCAATAAATTTTTCCACGACATCAGGATTATCTGCGCCAACAATCAATTCATTGATCCTGCTACTGAGGTCACGTAACAATGGCAAAATGTATTCACGATTGTCACTAATAATTTCACTCCACATGGCAGAGTCCGAACTTGCGATTCGAGTTGTGTCACGCAAGCCCTGGCCAGATAAAGCTAAGAATTCCGGTTTTGCGTTTCTGAGCAAACCTGCCACCAAAGAGGAACCAATCTGAGGAAGATGGGAAACTAAAGCAACCGCTTCATCATGTTCTTCTACGGTCAAGGAGAAAGGTTGAGCTCCCAATTTTCCAATCAACCAGAGAACATCTACAAGGACGTCGTCGGCTGTTAAAGAACTTGGAGAGTAAATCCACGGCCGTCCTTGGAAGAGATCTGCTCGGGCAGACTCGGGTCCCGCGATTTCCCGACCTGCCATCGGATGCGTTGCGCAAAAACGTTCTGAAAATGCCGGAAAACTATCCGCTATCTCTTGCGATTTAGTCTTTGTACT
>WLOF01000049.1 GCA_009699375.1 Actinomycetota bacterium | reverse complement strand
CGGGATATGTCCACCGCTGGCATAGCAATACTCATCAAGCCTCCTTCCCCGTCTCGCAGTACGGGTCGTTAAAGGAAATCTGGGTGAGCATATCAGGAGAGAGAGCGTTTCCCGAAACGCAACAGTTGTGGAGAACAAATTCCCTAGAGCTTGGCTACGCATAATCTAGGAATATGACAAATCCAGCGCCCGCCAAACTCTTCGAACAACCTACCCAAGCAGCTATTGCGCAACGATTGAGAGAAATACGACGGGAAAAAGGCTGGAGCCTTAACGATGTTGAAATCCTTTCACGAGGATCAATCAAAGCAGTCGTTTTAGGATCCTATGAAAGGTGCGATAGAGCGCTCAGTGTTCAGCGGGCTATTCAGCTCGCAACTTTCTTTGATGTTCCGTTTTCATCACTCTTTGACTCTCATAATCACACACAATTACCTATCAAGGATTCATACCCTGCAAAAATCGTGCTCGATCTGCGAGCCCTTAAGAATGCTGGGAGGGAATTCGCGATTTACATTGATTTCTCAAAATGGATTATTAAGCAACGTTCCGACTGGAACGGGGAAGTTCTGAGTATTCGAGAATCCGATCTTGACCTCATCGCGATTCTTAACAAAACTGGAAAAACAGAAGTAAAACAAATTCTCATCAACCAAAGATTCATACTTACAAACTGAGATCGTCCTTAATCGCACTCACGCGACCCAAAACGCCATGAACGTAACCGCCGGAATCATCCGTCGAGAGTTCCTTAACTAACGTTAAAGCTTCATCAATCACTACCGCATCCGGAACTTCAGGCGACCATAGAATCTCAAAAATAGCCAGCCTCAATACGTTGCGATCCACATTGGGAAGTCGATCCATATCCCAACCTTGTGCGTAGGTTGTAATAAGTTCATCAATTTTACGTCGATGCGCTTCTATCCCAATGATTAGTTCTTGCGTGAATTCACGAACTGGGCGGGCGTCTTGCCCCTCATCTTGAACCAAACGTTGGTTGAGAAGATCGAGCGTAGACGTTCCTCGAATATCTGCTTCGAAAAGAATATCCAAAGCTGCTTTACGGGCTTTAGTTCTTGCAGACACTAGTTTGCGCGACCGAGATACGAACCATCTCGAGTATCGACCAATACCTTCTCATCCTGTTTAATGAAAAGAGGTACCTGAATTTCAATTCCTGTTTCCACAGTTGCAGGCTTGGTGCCACCTGACGAACGATCACCTTGTAAGCCTGGCTCGGTGTAGGTAATTGTTAATGGAACCGAAGCTGCCAATTCGATGTACAACGGATTGCCTTCGTGTACCGCGACAATGGCATCAGTGTTTTCAAGCATATATTTAGCCGCATCGCCGACGATTTGGGCGGAAATAGCAGTCTGATCATAATTTTTTAGATCCATGAAAACAAAATCATCGCCCTCGCGATATAAATATTGCATCTCCCGCTTTTCCAAGATCGCAATATCAATTTTGATTCCGGCATTGAAAGTTCTATCAATGACTTTTCCGGTCATGACGGACTTCAACTTCGTACGTACGAAAGCTGGCCCTTTTCCTGGCTTCACGTGTTGAAATTCGACAACATTCCATAACTGATTTTCGATATCTAATGTCATGCCGTTTTTCAGATCATTAGTAGTAGCCACAATCATTCCAATCCGTGTGTAGAACTTTTATTGATGTATTACCTGAAGGAAGGATACCCGCAATAGTCGATCTATTTTCCCAACAAATTCCGCATAGCGCGCAGGGCTAGAAGGTAGGAATTCGGACCAAAACCTGCAATTGTGCCCCGCGCGATTCCCGAGATGACCGAAGTATGACGAAATTCTTCACGAGCCATCGGATTCGAAAGATGAACTTCTATTAAGGGCGCCTTCAGTAATTCCGCGGCATCTCGAATGGCATAGGAATAGTGTGTGAATGCCGCAGGGTTAATAATTACGGGCATGCTTGCATCGGCAGCTTCATGTAACCACTCAATAATTTCAGCCTCTTCATTACTTTGCCGGACATCTACTTCGAAACCTAAATTTCCGCCTTCGGCCAAAATCATTTCAACTAGCTGTGGGTAATCGATGTCGCCATAAATCTTAGAATCACGAATATCTAAACGAGCTAGGTTTGGTCCATTGATTACCAAGATCTTCATACGGATATTCTCTCATATGCCTTGAAAATCTCGTCGTCATTAACGTCGTCAATTCGAGTTGTGTTCCCGACGCCTGTTAAAACAACGAAACGTATCCCGGCGCCACGGTTTTTCTTATCCAAGGACATTATTTTGACCAGTCGCGGGAGTGCAGATTTCTCGTACGTGGTTGGTAAGCCAAATGATTCAAGAATCCTTTTATGTTCTGATACCAATTCATCGTTAATCAAACCACGATCTCGTGCCAATTCCGCAACAAAAACCATTCCAATCGATACGGCTTCACCGTGTCGGATCTGATAATTACTATCCCTTTCTACTGCATGACCCAACGTGTGACCGTAATTCAAGATCTCGCGAGTAAAACTTTCTTTGAAATCCGCAGATACGACGCCAGCTTTGACGCGCACCGATTCTGCAATCAACCGACTCGTCACGTCACGGGATTTACGCAATTCTTGAAGCGAGTTACCCGAAACAATCTCCAAAATCTTTGGGCTGGCGATAAAGCCACATTTAATAACCTCCGCCATCCCAGCGCTAAAATCACGATCACTCAAAGTAGAAAGCCAACTTAAATCAATCAGCACGCCAATGGGTGAGTGGAAGGCCCCGATAAGGTTCTTACCAACCGGGGAGTTCATTCCAGTCTTGCCGCCAACCGATGCATCCACCATTCCCGCTAACGTGGTTGGAACTGCAATCCAATCAATACCGCGCATCCAGGTACTCGCCGCAAACCCGGCTATATCGGTGGTAGCCCCTCCACCAATCGCAAGAACAAGATCATTTCTCGTCATACCGATGTGAGCGAATTGAAACCATAGGAAATTTAAGCTTTCAATACTCTTTCCATCTTCACCATCAAGAATTTCAATCAACGTTATATTGGGTTGATCAGGTAAGAGTTTGCGCACACTTTGAGACATTTTTTCGCTGACAACCACGGCGACATGTGCACGCTGAGTCAATTCAGGAAGAAGTTCTGCGAGCCAATCGCAGTCGACCTTAACTTCGTAATTTCTTTCCGAGACCACTTTTATCGCAACCATGGCGTGCCAATCTTCTGAAGTATCTCATCGCAAATGGCGGCAACTGAAAGTTGGCCAACCTCAATTTTGAGGGTGGCAACTTCCTCATAGATAGGTCGTCTCCTATCCATCAGTATTTGCCATTGTTGTCTGGGATTATTTAAAAGCAAAGGCCGATCTCTGTTGAAACCAATTCGTGGCGCAGCAACCGAAAGCGACACATCGAGAAAAACAATCTGCATCGTGGAGGATTTTAAAGCGTTCTGAACGTTCGCAGATAGTGGCGCTCCTCCCCCTAATGAAATGATGCCGCTAGATTCATGGAGAATTTCCAGACAGATACGCTCCTCAACCGCACGGAAATATCCTTCTCCGTCATCCACAAATATTTCGGAAATACTTTTTCCTTGATCTTTTTCAATCAAAACATCTGTATCTACAAAAGGTAGCGATGAAATTTTCGCTAACGCTCGTCCAACACTTGTTTTCCCAGCACCTGGTGGACCAATAAGTACGATTGCCGCTGTCATTTTAAGAAAAACGCAGGTTCTGCATGTAAGAAGTGAAATTGCGATGGGTTTCGGTAATGCTGTCCCCTCCGAATTTCTCAAGCACTGCTTCTGCTAATACCAACGCTGCCATTGCTTCTGCTACAACGCCTGCGGCAGGAACTGCGCATACATCTGAGCGCTGATTGATAGCTTTCGCAGGTAGACCAGTGGCTACATCAATTGTATCTAGCGCTTTAGGAATCGTTGAAATAGGTTTCATGGCAACTCTTACCCGAAGAATTTCCCCGTTAGACATTCCACCTTCCGTGCCCCCAGCCCTGTCGGTGCGTCGGCGAATGTGACCATCACTGCCGTGCTCTATTTCGTCATGTGCAACCGAGCCGCGACGTGTAGCTGATAAAAATCCATCGCCAAGTTCTACGCCCTTAATCGCTTGAATACTCATCATTGCACCAGCCAATTTTGCGTCTAACCGGCGATCAGCATGCACATGAGAACCAAGACCAGGTGGCATACCGAAAGCTAAAACTTCAATCACTCCGCCCAAAGTGTCACCATCAAGGTGGGCAGCTTCAATTTCCGCAACCATTTCAGCGCTCGTTTGAGGATCAGCACATCTCACAGGATCGCTGTCAATGCGCGACATATCTGTCTTCACGGGAAGAGGCGTATCTTCCGGCACACGCACTTTCCCAATAGATAAAACGTGACTCAAAATAGTAATTCCAACACTTTGCTCTAGAAAAGCACGCGCGACAGCTCCGAGGGCGACACGTGCCGCGGTTTCTCGCGCACTTGCTCGTTCCAAAATTGCTCGAGCATCTTCAAGGTCATATTTCTGCATACCTACTAAATCTGCATGTCCAGGACGAGGTCTCGTGAGTGGAGCATTGCGTGCTAATCCCTCAAGTTCTTTTGCATCAACCGGATCAGCCGACATCACTGTTTCCCATTTAGGCCATTCAGAATTTCCCACTTGAATTGAAATCGGACCACCTTGTGTTAATCCAAAACGAATTCCACCAAGAATGGTGATCTTGTCAGCTTCGAAATTTTGACGAGCGCCTCTACCAACGCCTAATCTGCGACGTCGTAAATGTTCGTCTATATCAGCGGTAGTAATCTGAACTGAAGCAGGAATGCCTTCAATAATTGCAGACAGAGCTTGCCCATGAGATTCACCAGCTGTTAGCCAACGCATGGTCCTATTGTGACAGATGCCTCTAGATTCTCGTTGCTAAATACACCAAAGTCCCCGCCATCAAAGATGGAGCGAAGGCGATTCGCCCCCTTATCGTGCGGCATCTCACTACGTGGAAGAACAGATTTATTGCAGAACATGCGATGACCCATACTAACCAATCCATGTATTGCACAAGAGTCGTTAATGCAAGTACTGCAGAAAGCAACGTTATCAATTTAATATCGCCCATCCCCAAGCTCATCCCACTCATTATTGACGCAATCAAAATGGCAATCCCAAAAAGAGCCGAACATAACATGGCTCGGAAAATATCGAGATATCCGTGCTGTAAGAGCTCTACAACCACGGTGAACGGAATCAAGATTGCTGCACTTTTCAGTAGATGAGAATTCAAAATCCTGTGATGAAGAATGTCATACTTGCAAATTGGGAAAGAAATTACTGCAAGTATCAGAATTTGGAGAATTCGCATTTGAACCATGAATCAACAATGAAGTATTTCCATGGACAACCAAGGGAAACATCTATAACTGTGGATTACTTTTTAATCGTAGAAAGACCAGCTTTACGAAGAATTGGCCATAAGGCCGCGTGATCTACAGAAGAACCAGTCATTGTGTCTAATTGATACATCGCTTGATGAACCAAAAGATCGAGACCATCAACAGATTCTCCACCTCGCTTTCGCCAAGTTTTTAAAAGGTAGGTTGGCCAGGGGTTATAAAGCGCTTCAAAAAAAATACCCGATGTCACTTGATCGACAAGGGATGCGTATTCATCAGCCACTCCGGCGGGTGTGGTATTTATAAAAAGATCAGATTTTGGCAATTCAGATCCCCATGGCAAAAACTGCATATGCGCATGCACAACGGCAACTCTCATTTCCGGTTCTCTGTGCGCTGAACGATGTATTACTGTGATGGATTTTCCGGGTGCATCCAGTGCTGCAACAGCAGCCCGTGCCGTTGCTCCTGAACCCAGAACAACAATTGAATCAAAATGAGAATAACCATTGAAGGATAAGGCATCTAAAAATCCTGGTACGTCGGT
>WLOF01000048.1 GCA_009699375.1 Actinomycetota bacterium | reverse complement strand
TTCAGCTTTTGATTGGGTGTTACAAACCGCTATTCCAGAAAAAGGCAAAATTCTCACAGCTCTCTCGCTCTTTTGGTTTGAAAAACTTTCGCAAGTTGTTTCACATCATGTGATCAGCACCGATGTTCCCGAAGCGGTCAAAGGCCGGGCTTTTATTGCAAAACCATTAACTATGTTTCCTATTGAATGCGTAGCACGTGGATATCTAACAGGCAGTGGTTGGAGTGAATATCAAGCCAGTAAAAGTGTTTGTGGCGTTTCACTTGAAGATGGGTTACTTGATGGATCAAAACTCAAAGAAACTCTTTTTACTCCTGCAACGAAAGCAGAAGTGGGAGATCACGATATTAATATCACTTTCGAGCAAGCGAAGGAGTTGGTTCCTGAAGCACCTCGTCTTCGAGAGTTAACGATTAAACTCTATGAAAAAGCTGCAGAATTTTCGCAGGAGCGGGGAATTATTTTAGCCGACACAAAATTTGAATTTGGTTTAGATGGCAATGGACAAATCACTCTGGGTGATGAAGCGTTAACACCTGATTCGTCTCGATTCTGGAGCGGTGAAGAATGGAAACCAGGCGGTGCGCAAATCTCTTTCGATAAACAATATCTCCGTGATTATCTGCTATCGAGTGGATGGGATCGCAAATCCACTCCACCGCAATTACCTCAAGAAGTAGTCGAAAAAACCGCACAGAGATATCGCGATGCATATTTGCGCTTAACTGGAAATCAGTTCAGCGGATAGTTATAACTAACAAAAGGAGCAGATGAGATGGCGAAGATAGTGGTAGATGTAATGCTGAAGCCTGAAATTCTTGACCCGCAAGGTCAAGCTGTTGGTGCTGCGCTACCGCGTCTAGGATTTACTTTTGCTCAATCGGTAAGACAGGGCAAACGTTTTGAGATTGAAGTTGAGGGCGACCCAACACCAGCACAACTTGCCGAGATTTCTAAAGCTGCAGAAACACTTCTCGCAAATCCCGTCATTGAAACTTTTGTTGTAAGGGTTGAGAAATAGATGAAAGTTGGAGTTGTCACTTTTCCAGGATCTCTTGACGATCAGGACGCTGCAAGAGCGGTGCGATTTGCTGGTGCAACCCCTGTTTCACTGTGGCACAGGGACAGTGATTTACATGGGGTTGATGCGGTAATTCTGCCGGGTGGGTTTTCATATGGTGATTACTTGCGCTGTGGTGCGATTTCTCGTTTTGCGCCCGTTATGACATCAATTATTGAGCAAGCAAAATCTGGTTTACCGGTCTTGGGAATTTGTAATGGTTTCCAAATCCTGTGCGAGTCACATCTACTTCCAGGAGCGCTTACCCGAAATCAAGGTTTGCACTTTCTTTGTGGACCGCAAAAAATCCGCATCGAAAATACCACAAGCGCATGGACATCTAATTTTGTTCAAAACCGAGAAATTGTCATCCCTCTCAAAAACGGAGAAGGATCTTTTCAATGTGATGATTCAACATTGGCTCAACTCGAAAGCGAAGGCAGAGTAATTGCTCGCTATATGGGAGAAAATCCAAATGGTTCACGCAATTTGATTGCTGGTATTACAAACGCTCGCGGCAATGTTGTTGGGATCATGCCTCATCCAGAACATGCAATTGATTCCCTCACTGGACCAAGTACAGATGGCTTAGCGTTTTTTACATCCGTTTTAAATTCCTTGGTTGGTAAGTAATGGCACTAGATACAGTTGCAATTGCATCGACAACTCCAGACCAAGTGCAACCTTTTGCTGAGTTGGGACTTAAGGGCGATGAATACCAACGTATTCGCGAAATATTAGGTAGACGTCCATCGTCGAGTGAATTAGCGATGTATTCAGTGATGTGGTCAGAACATTGCTCATACAAATCTTCGAAAGTGCATCTACGCCAATTCGGAGAAAAAGCACCGAAGAGCGATGCGCTCCTGGTCGGAATTGGTGAAAACGCAGGAGTCGTAGATGTTGGTCAAGGCTACGCAGTTACTTTTAAAATTGAATCACATAATCACCCTTCATTTATTGAGCCATATCAAGGCGCAGCAACAGGTATTGGTGGAATCGTTCGCGATATTTTAACTATGGGCGCTAGACCGATTGCAGTGATGGATCCACTTCGTTTTGGTCCTGCAGATGCCCCAGATACAAGGCGCGTATTACCAGGTGTTATCGCTGGTATTGGCGGATACGGCAATTGCTTAGGCCTTCCTAATATTGGCGGAGAAATTATTTTTGATCAAACGTACGCCGGCAATCCACTCGTAAACGCACTCTGCGTTGGAGTAATGCGCCATGAACAAATTAAATTAGCTAAAGCGTCTGGTCCCGGAAACTTAGTTGTTTTGTTTGGTGCAAAAACTGGTGGCGATGGAATTGGCGGAGTATCCGTATTAGCAAGTGAGACATTTGGCGCAAGCGGTCCTGCGAAAAGGCCAAGTGTGCAAGTTGGCGATCCGTTTACAGAAAAGGTTCTTATCGAATGTTCGCTAGAAATATTTGCTGAAGATTTAGTCGTTGGTATTCAAGACTTGGGTGGTGCGGGCCTCTCCTGCGCAACAAGTGAGTTAGCTTCTGGTGGCTCTGGCGGAATGGAAGTCGAGCTCGAGAAAGTTCCGCTGCGTGATCCAAGTTTGTCGCCTGAAGAAATTTTGATGAGTGAATCTCAAGAGCGTATGTGCGCAATTGTTGAGCCTTCCAAGATTGCGCGCTTTTTGGAAATATGTGAGAAGTGGGATGTGACAGTTACGGTAATTGGAAAAGTAACTGATGGGGATCGATTAATTATTACTTGGCATGGTGAAGTTATTGTTGATGTTCCACCACGCACCGTTGCTCACGAAGGTCCTGTATACAACCGACCAATGGCTAAGCCTGGATACCTCGATCAACTCAACGCAAAAGTTCTTGACATACCAATGCCAAAAAATAACCCCGAGATAAAAGCAGCGATTCTCAAACTTATGTCGAGTGCGAATATGGCTGATAAATCATGGGTTACGGCTCAATACGATAAATATGTTCAAGGAAATACGATTCAATCGCAACCTCAAGATTCAGGAATGGTTCGCATTGATGAAAATACTCACCTAGGTGTTGCAATCTCTACTGACGCCAACGCATCGTGGTCGTATTTAAACCCATATGAAGGAGCAAAATTAGCGTTAGCGGAGGCTGCTAGAAATATCGCAACTGCAGGTGCCAAGCCTCTAGCAGTAACAAATTGTTTGAACTTTGGTTCACCTGAAGATCCAGCCGTGATGTGGCAATTTGCAGAAACAGTTCGAGGCCTGGCAGATGGTTGTTTAGAAATGGGACTTCCTGTAACTGGTGGAAATGTATCTTTTTATAATCAAACTGGCGATGTTGCAATCTTGCCGACACCAATTATCGGAGTCCTTGGTGTCATTCAGGATGTGCGCACTCATATGCCGATGTCATTTGATGTTGCAGATTTAGAACTTTATTTATTAGGCGAAACTCGAGCCGATTTAGCTGGAAGTCAATGGGCTTACTTACACAACGAACGTGGGGGACAGGCTCCATTAGCTCATTTAAAAAATGAAATGTCTCTCATTGATCTTTTACTTGAGAGCCAAAGTTTGTGCAATGCGCGCCATGATGTGAGCCAAGGCGGCTTAACAGCAACACTTACGGAAATGGTTCTAGAAAATAACATTGGCGCAACCGTCACGCTTGAAGGAGATTTAGCAACTGCTCTATTGAGCGAAACTCCAGGCAGGGTTGTAGTTGCAGTGCACAAGGAAAAAGCTCAGCCACTTATTGCTTTGGCATCCAAACATAAAATTGCCATAACAAGAATTGGCGATACCGGCGGAAAAAGCCTGACAATCAATGATGTCGCACTCGAATTAAACGAATTACGAGCAGCCTTTACGGGAACTTTCCCGAAGTTGTTCGGATGAGCCATGCCGGTAGTGGAGTTAGGATGAGCCAGTGACGCGTCGCCCAGATGGATTACTTACCCACGAACTTTTTGCTGGCGAAAAAGGGCCGCAAGATGCTTGCGGAATTTTTGGTGTCTGGGCACCAGGTGAAGAAGTCGCAAAATTAACTTTCTACGGTCTCTATGCACTTCAACACCGCGGTCAAGAATCTGCCGGAATTGCTACTAGCGATGGCGAGAGAATCCTTGTTTACAAGGACATGGGCCTTGTTTCACAAGTCTTTACCGAAAGTGATTTAGCAACACTTCCCGGAGATTTAGCCATTGGGCATTGCAGATATTCAACAACTGGTTCAAGCACCTGGGCAAATGCGCAGCCAACACTTCGACCTACAAAGTACGGCACATTAGCGCTGGCACATAATGGAAATTTAACTAACACCGGCGACTTGGCAGAGTTATTACAAAAGCAAACAGCGATGACGCCTTCAAAGGATTATGGCGGAACAACTGATACTGAATTAATGACAGCCCTGCTTGCAGGAGCCGATGAAAAGAACTTTGAGGCAAGCGCTATTGCAATTTTGCCACTACTTGAAGGTGCATTTTCTTTGGTATTTATGGACGAGAAAACTTTGTATGCAGCTCGTGATCGCCATGGTGTACGCCCACTTGTCATTGGCAAACTAGAACGTGGTTGGGTTATTGCATCCGAAACAGCAGCTCTAGACATTGTCGGCGCATCATTTGTTAGAGAAGTTGAACCAGGAGAATTTATTGCCATCGATGAGGATGGCTTACGTGCGCAACAGTGGTCTACGCCAGAACCAAAAGGTTGCCTCTTTGAATATGTTTATTTAGCACGCCCAGATACAACTATCGCCGGTCGCGGAATACATGCAACCCGCGTTGCAGTTGGTGAGCGCTTGGCGATGGAACATCCTGTCGAAGCAGATCTTGTTATTCCTGTCCCAGAATCTGGAACACCTGCAGCGATTGGTTATGCGAAAGGTTCGGGCATTCCTTACGGATCAGGTTTTGTAAAGAATTCTTACGTAGGTCGTACATTTATTCAACCAAGCCAAACAATTCGCCAATTAGGTATTCGGTTAAAGTTAAATCCGCTTCGGGAAATCATCGAAGGTAAAAGAATTGTGGTTGTAGATGATTCGATTGTTCGCGGCAACACACAACGAGCAATCGTTCGCATGTTGCGCGAAGCAGGAGCAACTGAAATTCATGTACGAATTTCAAGTCCGCCAGTGAAATGGCCATGTTTTTACGGTATTGATTTTGCTTCCCGCGCTGAGTTGATTGCAAGTGGCTTAGCGGTAGAGGAAATTCGCAGATCTATCGGAGCCGATTCACTGGGTTATGTCTCACTCGAAGGCTTAATTGAGGCTACACATATTGCTGAATCCAACTTATGCCAAGCCTGTTTTACAGGTGCTTATCCGATTGCGATTCCTGCGGATATGTCGGAGGGCAAGATGCGTTTAGAAATCACACCAGTGCACGAGAGTTTCTAATGGCAACATATCGTGATGCAGGTGTTGATATTGATGCGGGAGATTTAGCTGTTCAACTAATGAAAGCATCGATTGCAAAAGCAACTCGGCCTGAAGTGATTGGCGGCATCGGAGGTTTTGCAGGTCTTTTCGATGCAAGCGCGCTCAAGAAATACGCACAACCTTTATTGGCAACATCAACTGATGGCGTTGGGACAAAGACCGAGATTGCACGCGCTATGGGAATTTACGACACCATTGGCGAAGATTTAGTAGCAATGGTTGTTGATGACCTAGTTGTTTGTGGCGCAGAACCGTTATTTATGACCGACTACATTGCCGTTGGCAAAGTAGTACCAGAGCGCATTGCAGACATTGTTAAGGGAATTGCTTCAGGTTGTGCCAAAGCAAATACCGCTTTGATTGGCGGAGAAACTGCCGAACACCCAGGTTTATTATCAGATGATGAATTTGATATCGCAGGAGCTGCAACAGGAGTTGTCGATGCACCTAATTTATTGAGCGCTGAAAAAGTCCGCGCAGGAGATGTCATGATTGCAATGCCAGCAAGCGGGTTTCACGCAAATGGATATTCTCTAATTCGCCACATTCTTAAAGAAAAGAAATTGGATT
>WLOF01000047.1 GCA_009699375.1 Actinomycetota bacterium | reverse complement strand
GGCTCCTCTTGCTCGACAAGCAAGTTTTGCAGCTTCTGTGAAGCTTTTTCAATCTGGCGGTCTAAGCGAGCGATATCTTTCTTTGCCTGTCGTTCTTGAACAGCGTTAGAAACTTTCTTTTCTGTTGTTCCGATTTGTTGGTCCTGGTTCAGCATTACTGCGCGTTGTTCTAGATATTGACTAACGCCTCGAGGTAAATCGCGCAATTGTCCATCGCCCAATAGTCCAACAAAGCGATCGCATACGCGTTCTAAGAAGTACCTATCATGGGAAATAACAAGAATTGTTCCACTATAACTATCTAATAGATCTTCTAGTTCAGTAAGAGTTTCAATATCAAAATCATTAGTTGGCTCATCAAGTAAAAGTACGTTTGGGCTCTCCATGAGCAATCTCGTAAGTTGAAGACGCCGCTTTTCCCCACCCGACAAATCTCCCACTGGAGTCCATTGCGATTCTCGATTGAAGCCAAGCCTTTCGCACAATTGCGAGGCTGATAACTCTTTCCCGTTGCCTAATTCAATGTGATTGGCTACATCCTCTACGGCTTCAAGCACGCGCCATGTTGGATTTAATTCATCTAAATGCTGCGTGAGAAAAGCTGGTGCAACAGTAATTCCCGTTACTAGTTTCCCAACTTTGGGTTTAATTTGACCGACCAAAGTTCGCATAAGAGTTGTCTTACCTGCGCCATTAACTCCGACAATTCCTATTCGATCTCCTGGACCTACATTCCAGTAAACATCATCAAGAATTTCCTTGTCGCCAGCAAATAGTTTGGCGTGATGAAGTTCGTAAACAGTGTTACCTAATCTATTACGTGCAAACTTTAGGAGTTCTGTTTTATCTCTTGGAGGAGGTTCTGTTGAAATAAGCTCGTTTGCTGCATCGACTCGAAATTTGGGTTTTACAGTTTGTGCTGGAGCGCCACGACGTAACCAAGCCAATTCTTTACGAATTAATTGATTCCTTCTGCCTTCTACCGCCGATGCCTGTCTGGCACGTTCAGCTTTTGCTAAAACAAATGAGGAATATCCTCCGTCGTACTCTTCTACTTTTCCATTGACAACTTCCCAGGTGCGCTCAGTCACTGCATCTAAAAACCATCGATCGTGAGTAATGACTGCAACTGCGAGCGTTTTCCGTGCATTCAAATGGTCCGATAACCAAGCAACTGCTTCAACATCTAAATGGTTAGTTGGTTCATCTAATAAAATTAAGTCTAAATCTTCAATGAGTAACTTTGCTAAACCAACCCTACGGCGCTCTCCACCTGAAAGTTGTGAATATTGTCGGTCTAATAGCTCGTCTGAATGTCCACCCAATAATCCGTCAAAGATTTCGCGTATCCCAGATTCACGAGCCCATTCATGTTTTAATTTTTCTCCCAGCACAACATCTCGAACGCTTTGATTAGGGTCAGCAATATCAACTTGAGAGAGTGCTCCAATGTGCGCGGAATTAGAAAGAGTGACTCTTCCTTGATCAGGAATTTCGAGTCCAGCCATAATTCGAAGGAGGGTACTTTTTCCTGCCCCGTTGCGCCCAACAATTCCAATTCGTTCACCCTCAGAAATTCCTAAGGAAACACCGTCAAGTAGTTGTTTAATATCGAAAGCCTTTGAGACGCTCTCCAGGTTGATTAAGTTGCGCGCCATGATGCGAGAACTTACCAATATGATTGCCCAATGTCGCATTGGATAGAAACCGCAGCATCATGGTTGGTCGCTCATAACTTACAGATCCCTTTATTTGCGCTCCTTATTTTTTTCGCCTTTGCTGAGGCAGCAGTTTTTGTTGGTTTTGTGCTCCCAGGTGAGACCTCTTTGCTTATCGGCGGGGTACTCGCTCATGAAAAAGTCTGGCCTCTTTGGCTATTTCTCATATGCGCAATTGTTGGGGCAATCGCCGGCGACTCTGTTGGCTATGAAGTTGGAAAACATTTTGGACCGAAAATTGAAGTCTCACGTTTGGGTCGTCTCGTAGGAGCAAAGCGTTGGGCTCTCGCTCAACACATCTTCGATAAATACCACGGTGGTGCAATTTTCTTTGGTCGCGCTCAAGCTTTACTTCGCGCATTAGTACCTGCGCTAGCCGGAATGAACAAGGTTCCTTATCGCACTTTTCTAAAATGGAATGCGGCTGGTGGAATAGTTTTTTCAACGGTTGTAGTTGTATTGGGGTATGAATTTGCTAATCAATTAGCAAAGTTGGAAAAAGTGCTCAAATATTGGGCAATTGGATTCTTAACGGTTGTAATAATTCTTATTTTGATACTTAAGAATAAATTAGAGAAACGGTTTGAATCTAATTGATCTTTAAATTGGGTTTTTCAATAACGAATACACAAGCCCAATAAACCGAATAAGCCACAAAGATTCCACCATAAATATCGATAATAAAATGCTGGGCAAGAAAAACAGTTGCTGGAACTATCAAAATAAACCAAGCAATTAACGCCCAGGCGGTTCTAGCGATGCGTTTTCTTAATCTCCAAAGTGCCAATATGGAAACAACAGACCACGTCACGTGATTAGAGGGAAATCCATTGAGAGGCTGGTCGTTACCGTATACAACATGAACAAGAATCCATGAGAAAAAAGAGTCATCTGAAACTTGCGGACGTGGAACCTTGGTTTGAAAGAAAAAGTAAGCAACGTCCAATGAGATCTGACCAAGAATGATTGCAAACCCATTCACGAGAAAGGCTTTGTAGTTACCAAATCTCAAGCTGAGATACGGGACAACGAAGGCAGCAAGAATGTGGAATGAAAGGTAGGGGAGAACAAATATGGGGATTACCGGAATCTTTTCATCCAACCATCCACGCATCACTAATGGTGGGTATGAGGGGTCAATTTTGTTGAAGATTTCATATGTTAAAAATGCAATAACAATGCCGCTGTAAATGCCTGCTACGCCCCAACGTTGCTTAGTAATCATTTTTCCTCCATCCTTCTTCTGGCATCAAAACTTAATTCTTGTAATCATTGAACTTAGGTGCGTCGTTGACAAGAGTTAGATGTAGTCGAATACTAGTATCGCCGAATCGAGTTCGGCGCTACCGAACGGGTGAAATTTTGATTGATTCAAAGACGAAACATGTTTTGCGAAGTAGTGAATGGTTTGCTGGCACTGATGAAGTTGCGCTTTCTCATCGCGTAGTTATGGCCGCAATTGGACTCGAAATCGAAGCTGATAATAGGCGCCCTATTATTGGAATTGCAGATTCATCTAGTGATTTGAATCCATGCAATTTACCCCTTCGTGACTTTATCGACAATATAAAAGCGGGTATCACTGAAGCAGGTGGATTGCCGGTTGTTTTTCCTGTCATGAGTCTTGGTGAAGACATGATGAAACCCTCTGCAATGTTGTATCGAAATTTGTTGTCTATGGAAATTGAAGAGTACTTACGTTCATATCCAATAGATGGCGTTGTGCTGATGGCAAATTGCGATAAGAGTGTGCCAGGTGCCCTCATGGGTGCAGCGAGCGCCAACTTGCCAGCAATTATGTTTACTGCAGGTGCAAGACCTGCCCCTGTATATAAAGGTAGAAGAGTCGGCACCGGAACAGATTTATGGCGCATGTGGGCCGACTTACGCTCTGGCAAAATTTCAGAAAAAGAATGGCGTGAGTTTGAAAGTTGCCTTAATTGTGGGCTTGGATCTTGCAACACAATGGGTACTGCATCTTCGGTTGCGCTCATGGTTGAAACACTTGGTATGTCATTATCTGGCACTTCGACTATTCCAGCAAATAGCCCTGAGCGAAAAGTTGCAGCTCGCAATTCAGGAATTGAAATTGTGAAGATGGTTAAAAATCAGGTGTTGCCATCAGACGTTATGACACCAAAAGCTTTCCGAAATGCAATTCGCGTACTGCATGCGTGCGGTGGCTCAACAAATGCCCTTATCCATCTTCTAGGTATATCCGGGCGAATCGGTGGCGAAATAACACTTGGCGATGTTGCAACACTTGGTGTGAACATTCCAGTCCTTGCCGATGTTGAACCATCTGGTACTGGTTTAATTCAAGACTTCCATCAGGCCGGAGGTTTACCAGCACTTGCTCACGAACTAAAAGATTTGCTTGAGCTCGACACTATGTCACTTACTGGAAAAACTTTGGGTGATAATCTCGTTAAGCGTAATGAAAAAAATGGATCAATTCGTTCAATTGATAATCCTTTGTTTCCAACTGGTGCATTTTCAGTTGTAAAAGGAAATCTTGCAGTTAACGGTGCGGTGATTAAAGTTTCTGCGGCATCACCTGAATTATTGACCCATACAGGACCCGCAGTTGTCTTTACAGGGTATGCAGATATGCGCACACGAATCGATGATCCAGATCTAAAAGTTACCAAAGACAGTGTTCTCGTTCTTGCTGGTTGCGGCGCGGTTGGAGTACCGGGATTACCTGAGTGGGGAATGATCCCCATTCCTCGAAAACTTGCCGAGCAAGGCGTAGTAGATATGGTGCGAGTTACAGATTCGCGCATGAGTGGAACTTCCTTCGGCACCTGCTTGCTCCATGTTTCTCCCGAAGCGGCTATTGGCGGAACGCTTGCACTGGTGCAAGATGGCGACCTCATTGAGCTCGACGTTCCCAACGGAGCGCTTAATCTGAAGTTATCCGATGCCGAAATTGCTCAACGCAAAGCAAACTGGAAGCCAATTCCGAGCGAGCATCTGCGCGGATGGCCGGCCTTGTATCAAGCACACGTTCTTCAGCCAGATGAAGGATGTGATTTCGATTTCCTACGCGCTCCAACTAAAGAAACGCGCAGGTTTGTGCCACCAATTGTTGGGCGTTCGTGACAACATTTACGGCATAACACATAGCAATATTCCATTCTAGGAGGATCAATGCGAAAGAAACTTATTATCGCTAGTGCGATTGCAATTGCGCTAGTTCTATCAGGATGCAGTAGTTCATCGAAAGATTCAGCAGCTACTTCTGATGAACCTGTCACAATTACCCTTTGGCACAATTTAGGTGACACACAAAATGCTGAAGCCACAAAGGCGCTAACAGATGCATACACAGCCCTTCACCCAAATGTAACTTTCGATTTGGTTAGCCAACCTGGGGATAATTACTTTGCACTCTTGCAGGCAGCTGCAGTATCAAAGAGTGGTCCAGATTTAGCACTAATGTGGACTGGTCTCTTTGCACTAAAATATAAGAGCTATTTAACTAATCTTAAGGGTTTAGTTTCTGATGCAGCTCTTGCGCGCGAAGGCTCCCTTGAGTGGACCGCTGATAATTTTGATGCTGCAAGCGGACCATACGTAATGCCATTAGATCGTCAGTTCTACATTGGTTTCTACAATAAGGATGCATTTGCCAAAGCTGGCGTGAGTGCAGTTCCAACTACTTGGAATGAACTCTATGCAGCTTGCGGTAAATTAAAATCTGCTGGCTTTACTCCGATTGTTTATGGCAATGGCGGACAAAGTTTAGGTGCACTTTATTACCCATGGTATGACGCAAGTTATATCGCTATCGGTCAATCCTCTGTTTCGGGTCTTCGTGATCTTTATAGCGGAGCAAACCAATGGAATTCGGCTGCAAACATTGATTCATATAGCAAATATGCGGCGCTGAAAACTAAGGGTTGCACAAACTCTGACGTTCTCACAAAAACTAACAACGTCGAAGATTTCCTTGGCGGAAAAGCTGCAATGATCATCGACGGCACATGGGACACCAAGAAATTCACAGACGCCTTCGGTGACAAAGTCGCTGCTTTTGTTCCACCATTTTCAGATTCACCGATTAAGGGTGTAGTTGAATTTGCTGGGCAAGGCTTTGGCTTAACCAGTTACTCAAAGAATCAAGCTGCTGCTGCAGCTTTCCTTGAGTTTATGACTACAGATGAAGCCGCCAAAGTTATTGATGGAGCTGGTTTGATTCCAAACATCAATGGCGCAACGACATCTAATGCTGTCAACCAGCAGATGTTGGATTTTGCAGCAACTGGCGGCCTTGATCGCTATCCAATGTTGGACAACGTATTGCAAGGTGACGTTGTAGATGCTGGAAACAAAATCATTCCATCAATTCTTGGTGGCAAAACTGCCGTCAAGAGTGGTCTCGACCAGAT
>WLOF01000046.1 GCA_009699375.1 Actinomycetota bacterium | reverse complement strand
TTAGATCTTTCAAATATGAATAAAATAATTGAAATTCGCGCAGATGACCTTTTAGTACGGGTTGAAGCCGGAGTTCAGCGCAATGCGCTTAACGATAAATTAGCAAATCAAGGACTCTTCTTCTCAGTAGATCCAGGCGCCGATGCAACTCTTGGTGGAATGGCGGCAACATGCGCTGCCGGAACAACCACTGTTCGCTACGGAACCATGCGCGAAAATGTTATGGCGCTAACTGCAGTCTTGGCCGATGGAACAATCATCAAAACTGGTCGCGAAACTCGTAAACAATCTGCAGGATATGACTTAACTAGACTGCTTGTTGGATCTGAGGGCACATTGGCCGTTATCACCGAAGTGACACTTCGAGTATTTGGAATTCCCGAAAAAATGGCTGCCGCAGTCGTCTGTTTCCCTTCTTTGGCTGACGGAGTTCTTGCTGCAACGACAATTGTGCGCACGGGTATTGCAATCGCAAGATGTGAATTTTTAGATGCGAAATCTATTCGCAATATCAATGCTTACGATCACATGACTTTGTCTGAACTTCCAACGCTCTTCTTTGAATTCCACGGGAGCCCAACTGGGGTGGAAGAAGACGCTCAAGCAGTAAAAGAAATCATTGAAGAATTTAACGGTTCAGAATTCACATGGACAACCGATGAAGGTGAACGACGCAAACTCTGGCACGCGCGCCACAATGCGCACTGGGCAAATTTTGCTGCAAATCCTGGAAAACGTGGGTTAAGTACCGATATGGCTGTGCCTATTTCTCGCCTTGCCGAGGCGGTAGATATTGCTATTCGAATTCTTGATCAGCATCCTTATGAGTATTCAGTTTTGGGCCACGTAGCAGACGGAAACTTCCATTGCGCGATCATGTCTGATCCGCTGAAACCAGAAGAACTTCTAGAAGTTCGCCACATCACCCATGACATTACTTTGGAAATTATTGCAATGGGTGGAACATGCACTGGTGAACATGGCATTGGTTCTGGAAAAATTACTGCTCTCGTTGAGGAAACAGGACAAGAGGCAGTGGATGTCATGCGCGGAATCAAATTATCTATGGACCCTAATTGGATTCTCAACCCCGGAAAAGTAATGAGTATGTAGAGTGAATCGAAACAACCATTGAACTCGACGAGGCCTTAAATCAAGCTATTGATTTAATATCGCATACCGATAATTTAGTAAGAGTTGTATTGTCTGGAAGACGTAGGAATTTTCAACCAGAGCAAACCAGAATAGACATACGCCCAGTTTTGATTAAGGGGCAGATTCAGTTGCAGTTAATGAGCAATGATGTGCGCCAAACCACAACGAAGAACTACGTGCCAAAGGATTTGGACGTTTCTTCACTTTTGCAAAGTGGCTTTGCGAATATATTGGTTGAACACACTCAAGGGTCAATGACAATCCGCATAACGAAAAAGCAAGAGGCACTTGTCCATCTTGAGAAATCTGTTTTGCAACAAAATTTAGAGCACGATCGTGCAAAAGCTCGCCTGCTAGATCCCTCAGACCCATTTTTGCGCTCTGTAGGGATTAGCGACTCTGCAGGCAACATCAAGCCCTCCCGCCAGGATAAATATAAGCAAGTGGAAGAATTCTTACGACTTCTTGCTCCTACTATTACCAGTGCAATTGAAGCTGGCCATATCAAAACACCTACAAAAGAAAAACCTCTTTCTATTGTGGATCTTGGGTGCGGGCATGCTTACTTAACTTTTGCAACTCACCAATACTTACTCAGCCAAGGTTTCTTTGTGAAAGTAGTTGGTGTCGACGTTCGACAGGAGTCGCGCAATCGAAATTCAGCGATTGCAAAAGAGTTAGGAATATCTAGCACCATAGAGTTCCGCGCAGAAGAGATCAAGAGTTCTGCAATTGACTATGTAGATGTTGCAATAGCGCTACATGCTTGCGATACGGCAACTGATGATGCAATAGCTTGGGCAGCGCAAAACGGAGCAAAAGTTTTACTTGTTGCGCCATGTTGCCATCACGATCTGCAATCTCAAATTAAGCAATCTCCAGAACCTTGGGGACTTCTCACTAAACACGGCTTAATGAAAGAGCGATTAGCAGATCTCCTTACTGACGCCCTTCGTGCACAGATTCTAAAAATCATTGGATATAGGACCGATGTAATCGAATTTGTCGGAGGTGAGCACACCCCCCGAAATACCATGATCAGAGCAGTTAAGACTGGGGTCAAGCCAGAGCCATCTGATGTTCAAAGTTACCAAGAGATGCTTGCGGTGTGGAATGTAAAGCCAGTTTTGTCTGAGTTACTCGAGAGTGAAATTGGAGTTTCGCTTCACTCTTAACTATCAACGTAGGCAATATCAATTGATACGCTACGAGCATGATCTCGCTACTACTCACCATCGCAGTAATCGGGCTTGCTTTGGGACTTCTATTTCTAGTCTGGAAACTTCGCAAGATTGCTCGAAAGCTTGGGCAAACTCGTAAAGAGATGGCGAAATTGAATAATGAATTCCAGACCGCACTCAAAAATTTAGAAGAGAAGCAGTGGGTTGCGTATAGACAGAGTGAGATTTATGCACAACTTTTGAATGAACTCAGTTTCACGAAAGCTATTCCACCAACGCGAAGTTGGGCAGCATCACCAGATTTATTGATGACTCTCGTTGCTGAAGTAAAGGCACGAAAGCCGAAGTTAATCGTTGAACTTGGCTCGGGATTATCCACTCTTATGATGGGTAAATCCTTATCAGCTGACTCTGCCACTAAAATTATAAGCTTTGATCATTCGGCCGAATTCGCTCAAGTAACAAGAAATGTATTGGAACAACATTCCATAACAGGTGTTGAAATCCGCGTTGCACCGCTTGAGCAATACGATGCAGAAAGAACCTGGTATTCACGCAAAGCTTTTACCGACATATCGCAGATAGATTTGCTCGTCATTGACGGACCTCCAGGTTCGAAAGATCCTAAAGCTCGCACTGGTGCGTTGCTCGAATTGGCATCGAAATTATCACCGAAGGCTGTAGTAATCATTGATGATGCCAATCGCGAAGGTGAGCACGCAATGGCGGAATCTTTTGCAAAGGCCATGCCCGGTCATACATTGAGGTTTTTGCCACACGAAAAAGGCACTGCCGTTATTTCACCTTCATAAATTTGCAATTCATAAGCAACCACTAGTAAATGGTCCGCATCTACGTGTAAGGCTGCATTAGGCTGTCACCATGTCAAAAGTTCTAGCATCCTTGCCGGTTGGGCAAAAAGTGGGCATTGCTTTCTCTGGTGGGCTTGATACATCTGTTGCCGTTGCATGGATGAGAGCAAAGGGAGCAATTCCTTGCACATACACCGCAGATCTTGGTCAATACGATGAGCCAAATATTGAAACCGTTCCTAGTCGCGCCAAAGAATACGGCGCAGAGATTTCACGGTTAGTTGATTGCAAGACCTCACTCGTTGAAGAAGGTTTAGCAGCGATTGCTTGTGGAGCATTCCATATTCGCTCTGGGGGTAAGCAATATTTCAATACAACTCCTCTGGGCAGAGCAGTAACTGGCACGCTATTAGTGCGTGCAATGATGCACGATAAAGTGGAAATTTGGGGCGATGGTTCTACCTATAAGGGCAACGACATTGAGCGTTTTTATCGTTATGGACTTTTAGCAAACCCCAACTTAAAAATTTATAAGCCTTGGCTTGATGCAGACTTTGTTAAAGAACTAGGCGGACGCAAAGAGATGTCTGAGTGGCTAGTTGCCCACAAGTTGCCCTACAGAGATAGTACCGAAAAGGCGTATTCAACAGATGCCAATATTCTTGGTGCAACGCATGAAGCAAAGAGTTTGGAAAACCTCGATACCTCCTTAGAAATTGTTCAACCAATCATGGGAGTGCGCTTCTGGGATGAGTCGGTAAAGATTGCAACAGAAGATGTGAAGATTTCTTTTGCCCAAGGCCGCCCTGTTGCAATTAACGGTAAAGATTTCACTGATGTTGTCGCACTCATGAAAGAGGCCAATGCAATTGGTGGCCGCCACGGTCTTGGTATGGCAGATCAAATTGAGAACAGAATCATTGAGGCAAAAAGTCGTGGGATTTATGAAGCACCGGGAATGGCGCTGTTCTTTATTGCCTATGAGCGTTTAGTCAGTGCAATTCATAATGAAGACACCATTGCAAATTACCATTCAGAAGGTCGTCGTCTTGGACGTTTGCTCTATGAAGGACGGTGGTTAGATCCACAAGCTCTAATGCATCGTGAATCCTTACAACGTTGGGTGGCGTCGGCTGTAACAGGTGAGGTAACAATCAGACTGCGCCGCGGTGATGATTTTTCCATTATCAACACAACCGGGCCCGCACTGAGTTATCACCCTGAAAAACTTTCTATGGAGCGCACAGAAAACGCAGCCTTTGGGCCTGTTGATCGCATTGGACAATTAACAATGCGCAATTTAGATATTGCCGACACTCGTGCAAAACTTGAGCTCTATAATTCCCAAGGCCAACTTGGCGGGGGCGATTTCACACTTATTAAAGAGATAGGGAACGAATAAATGCGTGGTAAGAAACTAGCTCTAGCTTTGGCTGTGCTCGTATCCGTTGCATCACTTACTGCTTGTGGGGGTTCTAAAGTGGCTGAATCATCAACAAATCTTCCAACCGTAACTGGAGATCAAGGAATGGAGCCAACTATCTCTGCTCCTTCTGGTACTCCACCAACAACGCTCATAACTAAAGATATTTTTGAGGGAACTGGTAGCCCAGCAGTTGCAGAATCAACAATGACAGTTCATTACACACTCATGGCGTGGTCTACAGGAAAAGTTGTTGAATCTTCTTGGGCTAGTGGAGAACCCGCAACTTTCCCACTTGCTCGTGTGATTGCTGGTTGGCAACAAGGTATTCCTGGAATGAAAGTTGGAGGCCGACGACTATTAGTTATCCCACCAGATCTTGGCTATGGCGCTGCCGGTGGCGGATCAATCGGTCCTAACGAAACTTTAGTTTTCGTTGTTGATGCAATCGCGATTGCATAATGAAGAGACTGACTTCTTCTACATTTGAACTAGCAACGCTCTAGAGGAAATATGACCATGTTGCGACGGGTACTTGTCATAGCCATATCAGTAGCCTTGTTTATTTCGTCAACATCAATGGCTCAGGGAGCAGTTAAGACCGGCGCCACGTGTAGCAAAGTTGGCAAAACTTCTACTGTAGACGGAAAGAAATACACATGCATTAAAGTTAAAGGCAAACTTGTCTGGAATAAAGGCGTGGTTGTTAAGAAGCCCGTTGTCAAAGTTACCGCCACTCCAACAACCTCTCCAACAGCCACTCCAACAGCCACTCCAACAGCTACTCCAATAGCCACTCCAAAACCTTCTGCCTCGCCCAGTGCGTCACCTTCTACAACGGCATCGGCCACGCCTTCCCAGTCTCCAGCTCCAACAGCTAGTTCAACTCCATCACCTACCTCTGCTCCGGCACCGTCTGTAACACCAACTCCTTCCCCAACAGTTTCAAGTTCATCGCTTGGATGTGCAAGTGCTGGTGGAAGTTGTGTAGTTGGCGACACTGGCCCAGGAGGTGGAGTTGTTTTCTATGTGCAACCTGGTACGACTTTCGGTTCTTGGAAATATCTAGAAGTTGCACCATCAACCTGGAACGGTGAAAACGAGCCCGTAGTGCCTTTTTGTCCGCCAACTTTCACTAGCTTGTTGACATCAGTTCTCACTGGAAAAGGTTTGACTAATACTTCAGCGATAATTACACAGTGCGTAACCACGAGCGCTGATTCTTTTGTGGCTGCAAAAGTGGCATCAAATTACCGCGGTGGTGGAAAATCTGATTGGTACTTACCTTCAAAAGATGAATTAGCGCTTTTATACGATAAGAGAACCATTATTGGTAAGACCTCAAGCGGAGCGCAGTACTGGTCTTCATCGCAAGATTCATTAGTAAAGTCCTGGGCGATGGATCTAGGGACCGGAGTTACCAGTTCTGAAGTGAACGGTAGAGATATGTACATTCGCCCTATACGTACATTTGGATAAGGTTGCGACAGATTTATGACTGAACGGCAAGAATTCAAAGTTTTACGAAGTTATGAGGATTTTGCACGTCTCAGAGCTTTCTAGCAACTGCTGCACGCTTATTCGTTAATCAATTGTTAGTGGACTTGGGCGAGTCTCTGACAGTAATTGACACGCAGCGTTATCTTCCCACATGCGTAAATACATTGCTTTGATTGCAGCCTCTACCTTAATCGTCACTTCCTTTCAAAGCGCCGCTAGCGCCGCTTCGCCTAAAAAAACAAATTTTAAGGCGCTTATCCCAATCACTTTGCCCGTTGCTCAAAGT
>WLOF01000045.1 GCA_009699375.1 Actinomycetota bacterium | reverse complement strand
GGGCTCATCATGAGTTGAATACGAAGTACCAACTGCTGTAAATGAAGCAACAGAGCCAGCCTCATTAATTCCTTCGTGCAGGATCACACCAGTTGTTGACTCTTTGTAAGAGAGCATCAATTCACGGTCTACAGATGTATATGTCTGACCGTGCGGTGAATAAATCTTGAGAGTTGGGAAAAGTGAATCCATACCAAAAGTTCGTGCTTCATCAGGAATGATGGGCACAAAGCGGTCACCTATTCCTGGATCTTTAATAAGGTCTTTAAGCATTCGAACAAAGGCCATTGTTGTTGCAATTTCTTGCGCTCCAGAACCGCGCTTTGATGATTCGAATGCCGCTTCGGCAGGTTGTGGAAGCGGACGTGAGATTGTGCGACGAGATGGAATCGAACCACCTAACGCTTTGCGACGCTCCATGAGGTATTGGAATTCTTCAGAATCTTGAGATGGACGATAGTAAGGAGGTAATTTGGCATCCAGTTGATCATCAGCAAGTGGAATAGATAGACGATCGCGGAATGTACGAATGTCATCAAGTGTCATTTTCTTCATCTGATGAGTTGAGTTACGACCCTCAAAGTGAGAACCAAGGGTCCATCCCTTAATAGTTTTAGCAAGAATTACAGTAGGACGACCTTGATGTTGTGTCGCAGAGTGATATGCCGCGTAAAGTTTTTGGTAATCATGTCCGCCTCGCTTGAGATTCCAGACTTGATCATCGCTCCAGTCAGCAACAAGTGCTGCTGTACGTGGATCGCGTCCAAAGAAATTTTCGCGGACATATGCGCCATCTTCTGACTTAAATGTTTGGTAATCGCCATCAGGAGTTTGATTCATCAAATTTACAAGTGCGCCTTCGCGATCCTGCGCTAATAGTGGATCCCATTCGCGGCCCCATACAACTTTAATCACATTCCAACCGGCTCCACGGAATAAGGATTCAAGCTCTTGAATGATTTTTCCGTTACCTCGAACTGGGCCATCGAGACGTTGTAAGTTGCAGTTAACTACGAAAGTTAAGTTATCTAAACCTTCACGTGCAGCAAGACTGATCGCACCGATACTTTCGACTTCATCCATCTCGCCGTCACCAAGAAATGCCCAGACACGTTGATCGCTTGTATCTTTGATTCCACGGTTTTGTAAGTATCGATTAAAGCGCGCTTGATAAATTGCATTAATTGGACCAAGCCCCATGGAAACTGTTGGGAACTGCCAAAAATCTGGCATGAGTCGTGGATGAGGATAAGAAGACAACCCGCCACCTTCATGAGAAATTTCTTGCCTAAAGCCATCCATCTGATGTTCCGTGAAGCGGCCTTCCATAAATGCACGTGCGTACATTCCAGGGCTTGCATGTCCTTGGAAATAAATTTGATCTCCTCCGCCAGGATGATCTTTTCCACGGAAGAAGTGATTAAAACCAACTTCATAAAGTGAAGCTGAAGAAGCGTAAGAAGAAATATGTCCACCGACCCCAACACCAGGGCGTTGCGCACGATGAACCATGATTGCTGCGTTCCAACGATTAACTCTACGAATTCGTCGCTCGATGGATTCATTTCCAGGAAATACTGGTTCGCGATCTGGTGAAATTGAGTTGATGTAATCAGTTGTTCGAAGGTTTGAAATTCCAACATTCTTATCTTGTGCATGTTCTAACAAACTCAGCATCAAATATCGAGCTCTTACTGGGCCTGCATGGGCCAAAGTCGAATCGAAAGATGCATGCCACTCGGCGGTTTCTGCAGGGTCGGTATCTACCAGTTGATCAATAACGTGATCCGGCGCCTGGAAGTTTTCGTTCATTGGCCTATTCTCTCTCCTTTTGCGCGAAGAGTCATATTCGAGCAGTTCATGAGCCTATTTTTTGGAGAATTCTTCATTGGTTACAGGGATTAAACGGAAAAAAATGATAAAAACACTTGCACATCTGCCCATAGTTAGGTGAACTTATCCTTCTACAGCAGTGCGAGAGAAAGGATTCGTGTTTGTGACTACCCCCATGGGGTCGCGTTTAGGGTTTGAGAGTGGCTTTTTGATTCTTGAAGTTGGCCACGGCAGCGATTGCGATGAAACCCTACGCCAAGAAATAATTTCGCTTACTGGGAATCAGTTTTTGACTGGACAATCACAAGAAGTTGTCGATGCAGTAATAATCTGGTGGCGCGATGGTGATGGCGATTTAGTTGATGAGTTTGTAGACAGCCTCACATATCTGGCAGAGAACGGTCAGATTTGGGTGTTCACCCCTAAAGTTGGTCGATCAGGACATGTAGAACCAAGTGACATCCAAGATGCGGCTCCAACAGCAGGTTTAAGCCAGACATCAACACTTTCGATTGCAGCAGATTGGTCAGCTACTCGGCTAGTGGCAAGAAAGTCTTCTAAGAGATAGATTTGCGTTATGTCATTAACTATTGGAAGCCCAGCCCCACAATTTGAATTAAGCAATCAACACGGTGAGAAAGTATCACTGGAATCTTTTAAGGGTCAAAAGAACGTTGTCGTTCTTTTTTATCCATTCGCTTTTTCCGGAATTTGCACCGGAGAATTGTGCGCTATTCGTGATGATCTTAATTCTTTCCAAAACGATAACGTCCAACTCCTTGCAATTTCATGCGATCCAATGTTCACACAGCGTGCATTCTCTGAAGCCGAGAAATACACATTCCCTGTTCTGACAGACTTTTGGCCACATGGTGAAGCAGCGAAGGCGTATGGCGTATTTGATGATGCTCGCGGTTGCGCAATTCGCGGAACCTTCGTGATCGACAAAGCTGGAATCTTGCGCTGGCAAATCGTCAATGGTCTCGGAGATGCTCGCAATCTGACCGATTACAAGGCTGCAATTTCCGCTTTGTAGGCTTACGAATTCTTACTTAGCCTCTTATCAAGTAAGATTCGCCAGACCAGTAAGTCCTGTTCACTGAGGTTTAAAAACTGCAGTGAACAACCAGGGTGCTTAGCTCAGTGGTAGAGCGTCTCGTTTACACCGAGAATGTCGGGGGTTCGAAACCCTCAGCGCCCACCAGCGTTTACTTCTATAACGGAAGGGTTGGAGAAATATGAAAGCCAGCCCTAGTGACCAACTTCAGATATTAGATATTCAGCGCATGGATTTTTTAGTTGCCACATTGCGTAACAAGATGGCGACTCTTCCTGAAATTGCACAGCTGCATACAACTAATTCACGCCTCACTGTAGTGCGCGATCTACAAGTTGCAGCACAAACTCAAATTAGCGATATTAAAGTTGAACTATCGCGCTCTGAATCTGATGTAGAGCAAGTTGCTACTCGCCTTGAAAGAGATGAGAAACGATTAGCAGATGGCTCAACAGGAGCAAAGGATTTGGAAAAACTTCAGCATGAAGTCCAAACACTGATCACACGTCGCTCGGAGCTAGAAGAAGTCGAACTTGAGATCATGATGCGTATTGATGGTATTAAGGCTCGCCTCGATGAATTAAAAGCGGAAGAAGTAACGCTTATTTCTCAATCCGCTGAAATAGAAACTTTAAAGAACACTGCAACGCAAGGTATCGAAGTTGAGATTGCATCTACCGTTGCAGAACGTGCAAGCACTGCTGCAACAGTTGATAAAACCCTTCTTGAACTGTACGAAAAAATCCGTGCTTCCAGCGGAACAGGAGCAGCTGCAATGCGCGAAGGTAAATGCGATGGCTGCCATCTTTCAATTAACGGCGTCGAACTTAATCGTCTAAAGACTTTAGCGGATGATGAAGTTGTTCGGTGTGAAGAGTGCCGTTGCATACTTGTTAGAGGATCTAAATAGTGGCTCGTCATTTTCTCTTAACTGCAGACGGTGGCTCTCGCGGAAATCCAGGACATGCGGCATATGGCGCAGTTGTATCTGAGGATAAAAAGATTGTGGCCGAGCTTTTTGAATACATCGGCACTGCAACAAATAATGTGGCCGAATACAGTGGACTTGTCGCGGGCCTTAAAGCTATTCATGCCTTAGACCCAGAAGCAACAGTCGAAGTTCGTATGGACAGCAAGTTAGTTGTGGAGCAAATGTCTGGGCGCTGGCAAATCAAGCATGCAGATATGCGCGTTCTCGCACAAGAAGCACGCGGAGCACATACTCCTTCTCTGGTCACGTACTCATGGATTCCACGCGATGAGAATTCGCATGCAGATCGGTTAGCAAATAAAGCGCTCGATGAGCGAGGTGGAAGCAAACCACAACGACTTAATTACCTCACCGAGAGATTACGTTCGGATGAAGTTCCAACAACAATAATTTTAGTTCGCCATGGGGAAACTATTTTGACACCTGACCGTAAGTTTTCTGGCACCGGTGAAATTAATCCACCGTTGACCGAAGATGGTCTAGCTCAAGCAGCCCGTGTTGCGAAAGAAGTTGCAAGACTTTCACCTGAAGTACTTATCGCCTCACCGTTACTTCGAACTACTCAAACGGCGGAGCTTGTTGCCGAACAAGTAGGTTTGCCTATTATTTTTGATGAAGTTTGGTACGAGTGTTCATTTGGTATTTGGGATGGGATGTCCATCGATGATGTTAAGTCACAATATCCTGATGAATATCAGTCGTGGGTTTCATCTCCAGCTTATGCACCACCCGGTGGAGAATCTTATGACGCACTAGGTTGGCGAATTGATGATGCACTCAATAATTTAGTTGCACTGTATCCCGGACAAAAAGTTGTCGTTGTCACACATAATGGTGTTGTTAGAGAAGCAATTCGATTAGCTACTGGTGGATCTCCCGAGAGCATTTATCACATTGATATTTCACCTTGCTCAATTTCTACAATTGCTATTTGGCCAAGTGATGGTTTACGTGCCCTACGTGGCGCAAATGAGCGCAGTCACCTACTTTAATTCGCCTCACTCAACGTTGACATATTAAAGTTTTCAAAAACAACTGCAGGCATTGCTGCACGATCAAAATCATCGCCCCATTCGCGGAGTTGCGTAATCTCTGTACTTCCTACTGCTTTCATTCGAGAAAGTAATTCAACTGGAGATTCATTCCAACGGAAGTTATTTACCGCACCTGTGACTTCACCATTCTTAATTTGGTAAACGCCATCTCTTGTTAGGCCCGTAAGAAGCAACGTTGCCGGATTCACTTCTCGTATGTACCAAAGGGTGGTTAAGAGCAGGCCGTTGCTGACTCCAGAGATTAAATCCTCTAGTGAACCGCTTGCGCCTTCGACGTCCATGATGATGTTTTCTGACGCTGGGGTATAGGCAAGGCTGGTTTCATTGGCCGATGCACGTGTTTGCACCAGTGCGTTGAGCTTTCCATCTTTGAGCCAGTCGGTTCGAGAAATCTTTTGGCCATTATCAAAGACAGAACTCACAGGGCCACTTGCAGATGCGCAAACAAAATCAATTGCTTCAAGGCCTTTGTATGCAGGGTCAGAATAAAGATTGGCTTTTAGATTAGAAAGCTTTTCGCCGATTCTTGTACCGGCGTTTTTTCCTGAGAAAACAGATCGACCTTCGAATGCATTCTTTGCACCTGCGCTCCACAACATGTATGTAAACAAGTCACCCACACCACTTGATGGCATAACGGTGTCGTAATGACCTACAGGAACATCAAACTTCTTTGCTTGCCAATCAAGGCGTGTACGAATGGCAGAATCGATTTTTGAAATCGATACATTTGCAAAATCTCTTGTCGAAACACCTTCCCAAGTGGAGCGAGAACGTTGGTGCGATTTGCCAGTCATTTCAATTCGTCCCGCAGGTTGATTCCAACGAAGACGCAACCCTCCTTTAGATCCAACCCACGTAGTTAGGTGGGTATGTTCTGCATAACCAAAGAGTTCAATTTTGTCCGCGACAGAACGTGAAAACATATCGCCAAGCTCTGGGGCAACTTTTGCAAAGACATCTGGGCCCGTGGCATGGTGTGGTTCGCTCCATTGCCCACGGGTAGTGTCACGAGCAAGTTCTGTTGCATCGTTTGCCTTACCGGCACCTCGTGCAGCAATACCGGCTTGCTTTGCAATATCAGCAATTTCATTCACTGAAACATCTGTGCGGGTAACAGAACCTGATGCCATACCTCCATCAACAGCCACAAATGCAATAACTGTGACAGAACGCTCTGCAATCACACCATTAGTTGTGAGGGTGCTATTTGCCCATCGCAAATTAGCTTGCGTTCTTTCTTTGATGATGACAACGCAGTCTTCGTAATCTGCAGCAGCAGTGATGCGCTCTATTAACTCTTGAGGTGTAATCATGAGTTCGCCTCAGAAACTGTGTTGAGAACATTGATAGAAGAAAAGACTGCAGCAGGGCATCCGTGGCTTACGGCAGCTACTTGGGAAGGTTGACCTTTACCGCAATTAAGTGCGCCACCAAGTACATAGGTTGAAGGTCCACCAACTGCGCGCATTGCACCCCAAAAATCAGTCGTTGTTGC